>JAGYOR010000001.1 GCA_018399535.1 Deltaproteobacteria bacterium
CTGTACCGTGAACAGGCTGAATCAATCGCGGATTTCGGGACGTATGGCGAGTCTTGCTATTTATCGATAATCGGGGTAAAGTCCTTCGGCGTGATTGGTAACGATGCCACTCCTGTTCGGCGTTGATGGCGGTTGATACTCGTGATCGCGGGCAAATTTTCACGGTGTGAAAGGAAACAGACGATGGGGAACGTGCGAATATTGATCGCCGATGATCACAAAATCGTGCGGGACGGTTTACGGACGCTGATCGACAGCGAAGAGGGAATGGAAGTCGTCGCCGAGGCCGAGGACGGGCGAAGCGCCGTTCAACTGTCGGAGAAACTGTCGCCGGACGTGGTGATCATGGACATCGCCATGCCGGACATGAACGGGATCGACGCCACCCGGCAGATACTCCATTCAAATAATCGGACCAGGGTGATCGCCCTGTCCATGTATTCAGACCGGCGGTTTGTTTCAGGCATGCTCGAGGCGGGCGCCTCGGGATACCTGCTCAAGGATTGCGCATTCGAGGAACTGGTGCGGGCGATTCGTTCGGTGATGGCCGACCAGACCTATCTGAGCCCCACAATAGCCGGAATCGTCGTGAGCCGGTATGTCGGGAGGGAGTCGCAGGCGGACGGTACCGTTTTTACAAACTTGACGCAGCGGGAACGGGAAGTTCTGCAGATTCTCGCCGAGGGTATGTCGACGAAAGAAATCGCCTATCACTTGGGCGTGAGTGTAAAAACCGTGGAGACACACCGGCGCAATATAATGGAAAAACTGAATATTCACAGTATATCGGAACTGGTTAAATACGCGATACGTGAAGGACTTACATCTCTTGAAAAGTGATCGATGTCCGGCGCGCGGCAAGACCTCAACGAGGCTCAGGAAAATGCTTACACTCCCCCGCCGATTCCTTGGATGACCTGAGACATCAGGAATCGATAAATCAGGTTAATTCCTATAGTTTTCATAACATTATTATATTAAAATAGTGCATCCTGCCGGGTATTTTTCCCTTGACACATAAACCGAAGTCCTGTTATAGAGCCTGCCGTTATCGGGATCGGGGACCCTAACACCCCACTTTGAGAACTTTCTTCTTCATAAACAGACCGATTGGAAAGTTCTTTCAACAGCGGCAACGGGAGTTGACCGTGATCCTTCACTTCGTTGCATCAAAAAACAATGAGGAAAACGTGGGGGCGGCGTTGCCGCATACGACCGTCCGCGCCCGGGGCGCCCCCGTCTGTCTTCAGGGGAATGGAAGGCGGCACATCCGCGCCAATGTCTCAATCAGAGAAAACCTCCAGAAAGGAGTTGAGACTTAATGTTAGACACAGTTTTTTTTATTCTCATTTTCGGTTTTGTCATGGGGGCGATTTACCTGCTCATCGCCCTGGGGTTTTCCCTGATCTGCGGTGTCTTGAGAATCTTCCATCTCGGATACGCCTATCTTTTCCCCCTTACCGTGTACGGAACCTGGTTTTTCATGCGGGAATTCGGATTCGGTCTCGTTCCTGCCATCATTGGAATGGTCCTTCTGCAATTCGCCGTGTCACTGTTTATTTACAAGGTCATGATCAAGACGACCCTCGACGATGAAATGACGATGCTCGGCGGGTTGCTTCTGGTCTCCCTTATCGTCGGGGAACTTGCTTCCTGGCGGTATCCCATTCAGGAGGGGGTATACCTCGATACCACGCTGATGGACGGCATCTACACCTTCGGACCGGCCGTTATTTCCAAGCAGCTTGTCTTCTCGGCCATCATCGCCCTGGTCATGACGGGCCTGTTCGCCCTGTTCTTCGTCAAGACGAAAACGGGACTCGCCATACGGGCGCTTTCGCAGGACATTCTCAGTTCCCAGGTCGTCGGCCTGAATGTTGAAAAGCTGTATACCATTGTTATGCTCATCGTCCTTCTGCCGGTCATCGTGGCAATGCTTCTCGTCGCCCCGGTCTGGGCCGTGGACCCGATGAGCGGCTGGGGGTACATGACTACGGCTATTCTGATCGCCGTGCTCGGCGGTCTCGGCAACATCCGGGGAACGATCATCGCCAGTTTTCTCATTGGTATAACTCACGCCATCATGTGTTTCGTCGTCGGTGAACCCCGGTTCATGAACGTGTCCGCCATGGTGCTGGTTATGGCGATTCTGATTGTTCGACCCCAAGGTATCATGAGGAGTGAATCGATATGGTAGACATTGAAGTCAAAAGAGATCGTCTTTGCATCCGCTACAAAAATAAAAAATGGGACTGGATGATCGAGCCTCGCTACTGGCGGAACAGCATTTTGTGGACGGCGGCGCTTCTGTTATTCCCGCTTTTTTCATACTTTTTCTATCCGGGCCTTGTCAACACCATGGTGACGGCTAATATCTACACCTGCATCGCCATTCCCCTGGCGTTGATGACGGTGGGTACGGGTAGAATCAATTTCGGTCCCAACTTTTACCTTGGCGTCGGCGGGTACACGGCTGCTCTTCTCAGCATTCACCTGGGTATGAACCCGCTTTTGACCCTGCCTTTCGCTATTATCATGACGGTCTTCGTGGCCGTTATTTTCAGCCCACTGGTCATTATGGCACGCGGTCTCTATTACGTGCTTCTGTCGCTGCTCCTGCCCCTGGTATTTCTCGAGGTCACAATGATTTACTCGGGAATATTCAAGGGCGACGTGGGACTCTTCGGAATAGAGCACCTTTTCAGATTCGAAAGTTCGAGTATCAACTTCATGGCTGCCGCCTATTTTTCGGCCATCCTCATGCTGATATTCCTGGTGATAGCCAACAAGATACTCAAGTCCCGGTACGGCCTTATCATGGCATCCATCAACGATGACGAAGACGTCGCCCGCGGTATCGGCGTGAACATCAATAAAATCAAGATACTAACCTTTGTCGGTTCCGCCGGCATGATCGGCGTCGTCGGCTGGTTCATCGCCCATTACTACGGAACCTTTGCCGGTATTACCTACCTGCCTCTCACCTTCATGCTGAAGGTGCTCCTGGTCTTCCTGATCGGCGGTCGCGCCCAGGTGTTCGGCTGCGTTGTAGGCGGTTATTTTGTTTCGTTCCTGGAGATGATTCTCATCAGGACCATGGGAGAATTTTCAGCGGTGCTCTTCCCGATCATTCTTCTGGTTCTCCTCTTCACGCTGCCGCGGGGCGAGGGGCTCTTCGGTCTGTATCGCAGACGGCGCTATCGGGAATACATGGCTCAGACTCACGTGAGGAGGTAGGAACATGTCCGAGATATTAACAGTTCAGAATCTTACCAAGCGGTTCGGCGGACTGACCGCCGTCGACGGGTTAAGTTTTTCCATACAGACCGGTGAAACGCTGGGATTCATAGGGCCGAACGGCGCCGGTAAATCGACGGTGGTGAATCTTATGAGCGGGTATCTTCCCGCGGACGAAGGCCGGATAATCTTTAACGGCACCGACATCACCAATAAAAAAGCGCATGAACGGGCCCATCTGGGTATAGCGAGAACATACCAGATACCGCGACCCTTTCCGGAGATGTCGGCGTTTATGAGTGTAACGGCGGCTGTCATCGCGGGAAAGCAAAGGCTCAACCAGAGTTTTGAAGACGCGGGCGGCGAAGCGACACATTATCTTGAGTTCGTCGGGCTTTTCAGTAAGCGGAACATCCTGGCCCGTGACCTGACGTTCTATGAGCTCCGCATGCTCGAACTGGCCAGGGCCCTGGCAACGACACCGAAACTGCTCTTCCTGGACGAGGTCATGGCGGGACTCAATCCGGGGGAGGCCACGAGGGCCGTCGATATGGTGGTCCGGGCGAAAGAACAGTTTGCCTTGACTGTTTTCTGGATTGAACATGTCATGGCGGTTCTGATCGAGGCGGCTGACCGGATCATCGCGATTCACTATGGCCAGAAACTCGCCGAGGGGACCCCCGAAGAGGTTGTCAACAATGACACGGTCATCGAGGCTTACTTAGGGAAAGGGTGGAAACAATATGCTTGAGGTAAAAAATCTCTGCGCATCCTACGGGCTCATCGCCGTACTGCACAATGTAAGTTTTACTATTAAACCCGACGAGATCGTAACCCTGCTGGGGTCGAACGGCGCCGGGAAAAGCACTATTCTGAACACGGTCCAGGGCGTTATAAAACCCACGTCGGGAACGGTCGTATTTCAGGGGAAGGACATCACGGGATGGCCTACTCACAAGACAGTGGAAGAGGGGGTTATTCATATTCCCGAAGGACATCGGGTGTTTCCCTATCTCAGTGTCAAAGAGAATCTTCTCATAGGAGCGTATCCCGGTGATTCCTGGAATAACCGAAAAGACCATATGGAATGGGTCATGTCCATTTTCCCGAAACTCAAGGAGCGTCAGAACCAGGAATCACGGCTCCTCAGCGGCGGAGAGCAGCAGATGTTGACCATTGCACGGGGATTGATGACGAAGCCCAAGTTCATCATGGTCGATGAACCGTCTGTTGGTCTCGCGCCGGTCATTGTGGACGCCGTTTTTGAATCACTGGCCAAGCTACGGGATCAGGGCATTACCATTCTGCTTCCCGAGCAGAATGCTCTCAGGGCATTGCAGCTGGCCGACCGGGGATACATTATCCAGGACGGCAAGGTTGTTCTTGAGGGAAAATCTGAAGAGCTCATGAAGAGCGACATAGTGAAAAAGGCATACCTGGGAGGCTAACACATGAAAGATTTTTTTTCGTATACCTCGGAATTGTTCGATCCTTCCCGAGTCAAAGATAAGCCGGAAGCTCTCAAGGGCATCAGGGTGATCGATTTTACGCACGTTATTTTCGGTCCAACGGCGTCCCGTGTACTGGGCACCTACGGAGCGGAAGTCATTAAGCTCGAACTTCCATTTTACGGTGATCTCTGGCGACCCGCGACGTACTGGGGAAGATACTGGAAGCATTCGAACCCGATATGGCATTACGTTACTCAAAACAAGTACTTCGTGTCGATCGACCTGAAGTTGCCCGAAGCGAAGGATATCGTTTACCGGCTGGCGAAAGACGCCGATATCGTGCTCGAAAATTTCGCGCCGGGAACGGCGGAAGCCTGGGGTGTCGGATACACGAGCATCAGCAAGATAAATCCCAATATTATCTATCTGAGCTGCTCCACTTACGGCCAGTACGGACCCATGCGGTATTTCCCCGGGTGGGATCTGCTTGCCCAGGCGGCGAGCGGTGTGCTCTCCCTGAACGGATTTCCCGGAACTGACCGGTACTTCAAGCTTCCCGACTACCTGGGCGATTTCTTTCCGGGCAATCTGGGTTCTATGGCATTGCTCATGGCGCTTTACTACCGCAACAAGACCGGAAAGGGCCAGTACATCGATCTTTCCCAGACGGATTCCATGATGCGGGCCCTTCCCCACTTCACCTACCAAAGCATAACCGGTGAAGCGATGGGTCGGGTCGGGCACACGGACCCGGCGATGGTAGCCGCGTCGATTTTCAAAACCCGCGACGCGCGGTTCGTCGGTCTTGCCTGTGCCACGGAAAAGCAGTTCGAAGGTCTCTGCGAAGCCATGGACAAAAAGGACCTGTTGCAGGACAAGCGGTTCAGCGACTACCTCCACGCGTTGCAGGAGAAAAATGCCGAGGAACTTCGGTCAATTGTGACAGACTGGGTCAAAACAATGGATTGCGATGATATAATCCGCCTCGCCAATGAAAAGGGATTCGCGGCCGCGGAAGTCATGGACGACAAAATGGTGTGCGAAGATCCCTGGCGAAGGGAGCGGGGAAGCGTTATTCTGTTCAACGACGACATGTATGGTGAGCTGGCCATGGCTGGTCCGTCGGCAATGCTGAGCAAAACGCCTGCGCGGACAAAGTGGATTGCCAGGCCGCTGGGATATCACAACAGGTACGTGTTGATGAAATTTCTCGGCCTGTCCGAGGAAGAGCTCGACACCCTTGAGGCGAAAAAGGTTGTCGGCACCTTTGACGACAAACCCGGCTTGAAGCCGCCCGTGTATTACGATCTCGAGAAGGATCCCCTTTACAATTACGGCAGGGAGGTCGCGAAATGAGCTTGTTCAAAAAAAAGAGTAAAGAAAAGATCTATACGAGATATTCGGGTCAGGCGAATGTGCACGCCTGGAAAGGGGTCGTGGAAAGGTTGTCGAACCCTGAAGGGACTCCCGACGTTCTCGATGATATCCTGGTGCTTGACGTCAGCTACGGGAATTTTTCGGGGATTATCGCGGCCAGCCTGTTCGCCGAGTTCGGGGCGGAAGTTATAAAAATAGAACCGCCCGAGGGCGATCCCTGCCGCAAAATGACCCCCTACGGAAGAAACGTGAAAGGTGTGGGAATTCCCTTTATTTTCGAAGGTCGGAACAAGCGCTACATGACGTTGGACCTTCAGAACAATCCGGATGACCGGGAGACGTTCACGAAACTCGCCAAGAAGGCGGCGGTTGTCATCGAAGCCTTTCCGGCCGGCGATATGGATTCCTGGGGTATCGGTTACCGGCAGCTCTCGGAGGAGAATCCGGGGTTGGTTTATATCGCCGTTACGCCCTACGGTCAGTATACAACAAAGGCGGAGGAATTCCGAACGTTTCCCGATGCCGACATCACCACACAGACCGGTTCCGGCCTTTCGGCGCAGATCGGGGATCTGCCCAGCGAACCGGAGCCATACAACTGGCCGCTCAAGGCCGGCATGTGGATGGGTTGGTACATATCCGGCCTCAGCGCCGCCCTCGGCGGAACGGTAGCACTCATGCACCGTCAGCTGACCGGCGAAGGCCAGATGATCGACGTCGCCGGCATGGACGCCTACTCGTCCATGACGGGATTCCCGCCCTCTATCGGATACACCTGGGAGAATTCGCGGCCGCGTATCGGCGTCCTCGATTTTATTCTCTATCCCTACGGACACTGGAAATGCAAGGATGGCCTGGTGGCGATTGCGGCGCCGCGGGACCACGATTTCCGCGCCCTGCTCAAGATAATTCACCGGTGGGATCTTGAGGACGACTATCGGTTCACTCCGGACAGGATTCCCGATATTATCGAACAGGCCATGTACCTGCACCGCGAGATCGAGAAGGAAACCATGAAGGAGACCGCCGACGAGTTAACGAAGAGGGCGCTCACTTACTCCATGAAAGCCGCCCGGTCGAAGTGGCGGGGCGGCGGCGTGCCCATCGTTATGCGGGTTATGACTCCCGAGATGGCGCGACAGCAAAAACAGTGGGAGATTCGTAAATCCTTCCTGGAAGTGAGCGACGAGACGCTGGGGAAATTTACGATCACCACCGGTTTCGCGAAGATGACCGAATCGCCGCCGAAGGTTAAATGGATTTCCTGCGACATCGGCAAGGACAACGCCTACGTAACTGAGAAGTATCTCTCCTGATCGCGGGCGAATAGAGGAAACGGAAACGCATAAAAGATGAACGCCGTTCCGGAGGGAGCGGCGTTCATTTGTTTTTAAGCCGGGAGAGGAACGGAATCACGGTTGCTGCCATTCCGCCGGATTGACGCCATAGTATTTCATCAACTGCATGTACAAATCGGGAGCGGCTTTGCGCAAGCGCCGGGGAACCTGAAAAAAGGTTTCCGTTGCAACGGCGAAAAATTCCGCCGGATCCGAGGCGCCATAGTCATCAAGCGGACTGTTTCGACGTGCTATGCTGTCATTCCGGAATTTCTTGAATTCCCGGCGGAAAACCGATTGCCATGATTCATAACCGCCCCGGTCGCGTAGAATCGGCATTCCGTCGGCGGCGCCGTTTTCCTCGTCGAGCTGGTGGGCGAACTCGTGAAGAACCACGTTGAACCCGTGCCGAAGGCTTTTCGATTCGTTCCTGACGTCGCGCCAGGCGAGAACAACCATTCCTTCCCGCCAGGATTCACCCGATTGGACGCCGGTTGTTTCAATACACAGGTTGTCGTCCAGAGGAATGACTTCCGGCGCAATGTAGGCATCGGGATAAACCAGGATCGACGACAACCCGGAATAAACAGTTTCATCTCGTTGGTTCAGGACAAGAAGGCAGGCCTGGGCGGCGATGACCACTTTCATCTCATCGGTGACGACAAGCCCGCCGCACCCTTCGAAATGTTTTTCATCCATGAAGAGCAGTATTTTCCTGCGGAGAATTTTTCTGAGGTCTTCGGGAAGAATCCGGTAAAGGACGACTTTTTTTTCGAGAAAAGCATTCCATTCGGCGGGAAAGGGTCGGGAACGGACGCGCTCCCGTCGTCGACGTAATCGGCGCGTTCTCAAGGCATACAGGGTTCCCCAGAGTGCGAGGAAGACGAAAACAACCGCCCAGAATGTCATGATACGGGTTAATCCTTCATGGAAAGAGGAACTTCGAAAACAGGCCGATGACGATGTCCGGCGTTATTTCACGATCCTGCTGAGCGCGCGAATGGCATCGCCTTCAGCCACCTTGAGAAGCTCAAACAGCGCCATTTCGGCACTTGTCGACCTGACGCCTTCGCTGTACATCCTTTCAAGGCCGATGGAACGGTTCATCGATGTCCGTGACGAAACACAATCGGCCAGGACCTGTACCTCGTAACCCCTGGCGGCGAGATCGACTGCAGTCTGGTACACGCAGATATGACATTCAATGCCGGCGATCATGACCTGGCGCCGGTCCGCTTTTTCAAGGGCGTCCATGAACTGTTTCTCGCCGCAACAGCTGAAACTTCGTTTCTCGATGGGCCGTACACCGTCCATGATACCGGCCACGTCCGGAGCGGTGGAACCCAGATTTACCTGTTCCGTCGCGATGATGGGAATTCCAAGAAGAAGGGCGCCCCGGATCATCTTCTGAAGATTTGTGATGAGTGCGTTGCTGTCGTGCATGGCCGACGCAAGTTTTTCCTGGACGTCGATAATGACCAGGAGTGTCGAGTCAGTGTCAAGCATTGGAAACGATTCCTTTCCGGGGGAAATATTTTTTCTCAACAGCCGTCGGAAACCCTTCAACAGCACCGGGAAACTGCTGAAAACCGCCGCCGTAACGCTACAGGATGATTTCCGAGTTCTGGGTCAGGGCGAAACAATCCAGTGTCGATCTCTCGCGTTGAATGATGTTTCGACATTCTTCAACGATGCTGTCAAGTGCTTCGTCGGTTCTTTCCTTGTTGTGATGAAACAGGCCGAACCTTCCGACACCCGCCTTGAGGGCCAGGTCCAGGGCATCGGTATACGAACTGTGACCCCAGTGCCTCGTATGCTCGTACTCCTCCGGAGTAAACTCGGCATCGTGAATCAGGAGGTCGACGCCACTGCAGATGTCACGGTACGATTCCCGTTCAAGGCCTCCCGGGTGGACATAACCGAGTTCATTATCCGTGAGGAAAACAAAGCTTTTCCCGTCCTCGCGAAACACGTATCCCCGTCCTCCGCCGGGATGGCTGAGAGCGACAGGGGTAACAGTGACGGAATCAATGGCAAAGTCGGCGACACCGTCTTTCTCGAAGTGAATACGAGGGGCAACGACCCCGTAATCCACCGGGAAGGTGGGCGCTCTCATGAGTTTTGTCAGGATGTCTTTCATTGAATGACCAGGAACCGGGTCGCCGTAGATCGCAATATGAGAATGTTTTGAGAAAAGCGGTTTGAAAAAGGGGAACCCGATCAAGTGGTCCCAGTGGGCGTGGGTGAAAACCATGTGAAAGTCCGAGTGATTTTCCCGTTTGAGACGATTGCCGAGCTGCCGTATACCCGTGCCGGCGTCAACGATGATCACGTCGTCGTTTTTCGTTCGTATTTCAAGGCACGTAGTATCGCCGCCGTATGAGAGATATTCCGCACCTGACACGGGAATGGATCCCCTGGCCCCCCAGCATCGAATAATCATAAACGATCCCCTTCAGTTCCCGGTTACTGTGAATCACGCGGAGCGACCGCGCCGACATCGCGATAATACCCTCCAGAGCCAATCAGCAAAACGACTTATTTTACCATAAAAGAGACCGGCCTGTCTCGAGAAAACCGCGTGCCGACGTGTGAAACAAGTCGCTTCGAAGACGGCGGTTCGGTAAAAATATTCAGAAGGGATACGTTCGGGCCGCCGCGCGCAGCATGTTTTCCAGTTCACGGCGGCGGAAAGAATCAACAGCTCCTCAATAAAACCTGAAACAGTTTCAATTATTTCATGACTGAAGGGATGCCGGTCGTC
Organism: Deltaproteobacteria bacterium; assembly: GCA_018399535.1. Classification (GTDB taxonomy): domain Bacteria; phylum Desulfobacterota; class Syntrophia; order Syntrophales; family UBA2210; genus MLS-D. The sequence continues at coordinate 10,167 of JAGYOR010000001.1, forward strand.
GGGAGGCACCGCCGACGTTTTGCGAAAACGAGCGTTATCAGCGACGCTGCCAAATCCGGCCCTGAATGAACCGCTTCCGGCATCATGGCGATGGATTCGGTTACGAGGCCGGTCGCGAGTTTGAGAATAACCGGCGCCGTATTCGAAAATACCGAACGAAAGCCGGGCCGCGCCTGTTCGTCTTACCGGTCATACGACCGGGTAGGCGCCTCTGCCGACGTCGGAAATGTCACACACCGTCGAAGTCGATATAGCGTATCACGACGCAGTCAGGACAACCTTTAACCACTCCGCCGGACGGTTTAAACAGCCTCGATGGTGGAGGGCGGCTTTTTCGTGATGTTATAGGTGACACTTGTCACGCCCGGAACCTGGTCCGTTATTTCGTCGGCCAGCTGTTCCAGGGTTTCAAAGGGGAGCCTCGATGGAGAGGCGGTGATGGCATCCTCGCTCTCCCAGCAGCGTACCTCTATCTGGCAGCCGAAATCACGTTTTCCCGCCCTGATTCCCGTGACATGGTCTTCGTGAAGTATTGCAAGATACTGGAAGGCGGTTGTCGATGCCAGGCTCCGTTCAACGATGTCCGTCGCGTTGCTGACCATTTCCACCCGCTCGGGCGTGACTTCCCCGATGATCCGGGCCGCAAGCGCCGGGCCCGGGAAGGGAGGACGGAGGTAAAGGTTGGGATGCAGCCCGGCCGTTTTGCCGATGATACGTATGGCAGGTTTTCTCAACCGGATAAGGGGTTCCAGGACTTTATACCCGTATCGCTCCTCCGGGTTGATTCCGAGTTGCTCGAGAATGTTGTGCTGCCGTTTTATTCCCGCCACCGTTTCTTCCACGTCGGTATAGTTGGTGCCCTGGAGGAGATAACGGGCACCGCTTTTTTTGACCAGATCTCCGAACACGTGTTTGTAAAATGTTTCCGTGATGGCCTCGCGCTTTTCCTCGGGGTCGGTCTTACCCTTCAGGGCGTTGAAGAACATATTGACGGCGTCGATGATCTCGACAGTGATTCCCAGTTCGGCAAACCACTGTCGAATCTGTTCGGGCTCGTTTCTCCGCATGAGACCGTTATCGATGAAGTACGATTTGAGGCGGTCTCCCAGCGCCTTGTGGGCGAGTATGGTCACGACCGCTGAATCAACGCCGCCGGAGAGGGCATTGACGGCTGTTCCCGTTCCCACGGAAGCGGATATTTCCGAAACCGTCGTTTCTATGAATTCCTGGGCGTTCAACCCCTGAAGCGGTATTTCCTGCACGTTCATTGTACGAAGGCTCCTGTTAAATTTTTTTGCGGTGAAAAAGAGGGGTTAATAAAAAGCGATCACTACCATGAAATCCGGTGGAAATGCAAGCCTGAAGGTGAACCCGACGCCCGGATCGATCCAGGTTCCGGGCGTCTCTTTAGAACGGCGCCGACACTCAATATCTGAAAACAGCCGCGATAGGTCCACCGCCGGGAACGGAGGAAGGATCGAGAACATGGACTGTTCCGCTGTTGAGAAGCGTTCGAATCGCCGCGAAGTCGAGGAGATCTTCCGAGATCGGGTCGGTCGGTTCCGTTACGTGAATCTGGTCGTTATCTTCGTCGAATACGCCCCACTCCTGGACGCCGCGGGCAACGAAAAGTATGCCGATGCGACCGTGATGGGCGGCCCGAATGATTTCTCTGAGATCGCGGGACGCCAGTCCCGTGCCGGCGCTTTCCCGGTACTGTGAAAGGGCGTCATTTTCTTTTTCCTGCAGGATAGCTTCGACGAGCGGCATGGCCAGTCCATGAAGATCATCGGCGGACAGTCCCTCGGGATTACCGGAAATCGTTGTTTCGAGGAGCCAGGGATAGGTGTTCGCCTCGCGGTATATGGGGAAAAGATATTCCACGCCGGCGAAGATGAGCGCGTCGCGCCGATCCCGCAAATATTCCTGCAATCCGCGATCGACCTGCTGGAAAAATTTAAGGGCCTGGGCCTTGGTATCCTCGCTTCCGGTATGAAGTTGCAGCCTCTTTTCGAAATCGTCCAGGTCGAGGGCTTCCGAAAGACCACGGGGGATTCCCTCAAGGTGAATTTCCTTTCGCTGCCGCCGGGTGCATTCGAAAAGTCGAATATTCCTCAAACTCGCGGCGAGAATAAAAAAGACAATATCACGCGCCATGATTCCGATGAGCGGCTTTAGATGAAAACGTTCCGCTACGACAACCAGTTCATCGAATGAATCCGGCGATTTGAAGGAATGAAATGAATCGGGTGAAAGAAAAAGCGCGAATCCCTGTTTCTGGTTACGCCAGAAAAGTTCGTTGTTCATCAGCTCCTGCGCTGGCGAGAGCAACTCTCTGATTTCCGACGGGCGCAGGTCCCGTTGCGTGAGCTGGTTTTCCGCATCGCGTATCAGGTTTTTAAAACGAATCTGGTTCTGCTGTGTTTCTGCGCCCTTCCGATGGGTTGGCATGTAAAGTGAGATGCAGACGCCTACGTGTTTGTGTGCCAGGTCCAGTAATTCGTCGAGAGATTGGACGGTGTTCATTGCGCAAGACCTCCCTTTTGTTGTATCCGTTCGTCCGTTCTTTTTCCTTCCGTGAAACAGGGATGGTGTGTCATGCTGGAGGGTATGAAGATATTGACGTGAGTCAAAGAGAATTTCCTCATTTTTTGTTTCATGTTCCTGCGTTCATGTTCCTGCGTGTCGATTCACCGGCTGAAGGCGCGAGCCGTTTTTCATTCTCACATCAGACCATAAAAATTGTACATTGTTACCCTTTAATAATAAAGGTAAAAAATCTCAAGTCCCGGAAGGAATGCTGGCCGCGGGACAGGGAGCGGGACACCTTGCCATTTCGAAAGTCCTGTGTATAGTATTCACCATTCGAACGCACCGAAGGAGCCGACATGCACAAGAAATCCTCTTCAGAACCTCTCACGGCCCCCGGTTTTCAGGAAGAAACCAGGCCGGGCCGTGTCCTTGAATCTGAAAAAATACAGAGCGTTACCCTGATTTCCTTCGAAGGAATCTGTGTTCACGCGGACGGGAAAATCCTGGACGCGAACCAGGCCCTGTCGAACATGACAGGTTACAGTCCCGAGGAACTCGTAGGGACCGAGCTCCTGAGCCTGGTTGCCCCGGAATACCACGAAACAGTGCTTGAACATGTTAATTCCGGCCGCGAGGAGCCCTACGAGGTAATGGCGGTACATAAAGACGGTACGCTATTCCCTATGGAAATACAGGGGAAGAACATGCACTTCGAGGGTCATATCATCAGGATAGCGTCCTTTCGGGATGTTACCGAACGCAACCGCGCGGAAGAACTCTACCGGATACTGACAAACAGGCTGCAGACAGGCGTGTATATCGTTCAGGACGGTCGTTTCCGTTTCGTCAATTCACTTTTTGAATCATACACGGGGTATACCAAGGAAGAGGCACTGGGACGCAGCGGCCTTATGGCGGTGCATCCCCGGGATAAGAAAACACTGAAGATGCAGGCCTCCCAGATGTTGCGCGGAGAAAGGACATCTCCCTGTGAGTTCAGAATTATCAGGAAAGACGGCCAGGTTCGACGCGTCATGGGATTGGTGAGTCATATCCAGTTTAACAAACGTCCGGCGATTCTTGGAAGCGGCATGGATATAACGGAACTTCGAAAGGCCCAGAAAAAACTCGAAGACCTGGAGGCCCTGGAATCGCTTATTCTGGATACGATTCCTCACGCCGTTCTGGGGCTTGAGAATCGCCGCGTCATTTTTGCGAATAACGGTGTCCGTGATGTTTTTGGAAGGGAGCCCGCCGATCTGATCGGTCAAAGCAGCCGTGTTCTGTACCGGAGCGAAAAAGATTTCAGAGAAACGGGGCGGGCTTTTTACGGCGATTCGACGAAGCAGAAATTTCATCGAGACGAAGTGGAGTGCAGGCATCTCGACGGGCGGAACATTCTCTGCGCCCTGACGGGTTCGAAACTGGGCGCCAGTTCCCGGAGCAGAAAGGCGGTTGTCGTTTTTGAAGACATTACGAAACGCAAGCAGTCGGAAGCCGCGCTGGTGAGAGAACGCGACTTCGCGGAAAGCCTTATTGAAACGGCCCAGGCCCTGGTCCTGGTACTCGATCCGGAGGGAAGAATTGTTCGGTTCAACCCTTACACGGAGGATGTGCTCGGTTATTCCCTGGAGGAGGTCCGCGGCAAACCCTGGATGGAAACGTTCATGCCCGCGTCGGAATGGCGGGTCATGAGAACGGCGTTTCGCGAAGCACTTAACGAGCAGCAGACGACGGAACGCACGAATATCCTCATAACGCGCGATGGGTCGAAGCGCATCGTCAACTGGTGCAGCAAGACGCTCCGCGGAAGCGGAGGCGACATGATCGGCCTGCTGACAGTGGGACAGGATGTTACCGAGGCGAAAGAAGCGGAAAAAAAGCTTTCGGAAAATTACGAGAGGATGCGGCTCATGTCGTCAGAACTGGCCCGCACCGAGGAACGGGAACGGCAACAACTTGCCACGGAGTTGCACGATCGCATCGGCCAGACAATGGCGGTGGCCAAGATGAAGCTCGAGGCGCTGCAGAAAGACGCCGAGGCGACGAGACTATCGGAACCGCTCGATGAAATCCTGGGAATTGTTGATCAGTTGATCAAAGATACCAGGTCGCTGACATTCGACCTGAGTCCTCCCGTGCTGTACATACTCGGTCTCGCGGCCGCACTCGAGTGGCTGGCCGAACAATACCAGACGAAATACGGACTCAAAGTGCATTTCCGCAAGCAGGGAGCCGGAAAAGTGAAGCTGGACAAGGACCGGGATTTTGTTCTGTTTCGTTGCGCACAGGAACTGTTGATGAACGTAACGAAGCACGCCAGGGCGGAAAACGTTCTGGTCATGATGAAAACAAGCGGAAAAAAGCTTGAAATCGTGATTGAGGATGACGGCATAGGCATCGATACGGGTATTCTCAAGGCGCCGCGGGAATGGACGAAGGGATTCGGCCTTTTCAGTATCCGCGAGCGAGTGAGCTTCCTGGGCGGTCGGTTTTTCGTCGAATCCGTTCCCGGAGGGGGAACGAGGACGCGCATGGTTGTCTACGATACCTCATCCGCCCGGCGCCCGGGAGCGAAGAACGCCGGTGACGGGTCATTCGACGGGCGTCTGTCGCAGGAGTCGTGATGGAACGTTGCTGTCGGATACCGTGAAAACGTTCAAAACTCATCCATTTCCTGAGATGGGTATCGGTGAATCGGGCACTCCAAAACCAGAGTATGCCTGATTGCAACGGGGGGTGACATGAATTATTCGACGTAAAAGAATCATTACGCCAGGCACCGACCGAGGGCGGGTTTTTCTCCAGCTTCCGACAGCGCAATCGATCCGTTCTCTTTTTCGGTCGTCGCGGTTCATTCCTTCTTTGACAGCCTGGAAAGCATGTGCCGATGAACATCAAGATTCTTCTCGCTGATGACCACAAAATAGTTCGTGACGGCCTCCGTACCCTTATCGAAAAAGAACCGGGTATGGAAGTGATCGCCACGGCGGAAAGCGGCGTGGATGCCGTTGCCCTGGCGAAGCGGTTTTCTCCCGACGTGGTGATCATGGACATTTCCATGCCGGACATGAACGGAATCGATGCCACCCGTCTTATTCTGAAGGAAGCCCCGCCGCTCAGGGTTATAGCGCTGTCCATGTACTCCGACCGCCTTTTCGTTTCGGGTATGCTCGAAGCCGGTGCGTCGGGCTACCTGCTCAAGGATTGCGCTTTTGAAGAACTTGTCGTTACCGTCCGTACAGTCGTGGCGGGCAATATCTACCTGAGTCCCAAGATTGCCGGCGTAGTCGTGGATAAAAAAACCGGGAAACCGTGCCTGCCGAGGTCCGCGGGAAGCGCGTGCCTGACGCGCCGGGAACGCGAAGTATTCCGGGAACTGGCGGAAGATCTTTCCGTCCGGGAGATTGCTTCCAAGCTGGGCATCAGTCCCAAAACCGTCGAGGCGCACCGCCGCAACATCATGGGAAAACTGTGTATCAGCAGTGTATCGGAGCTGATCAAGTACGCCATCCGTGAAGGAATTATCACCGTCTGACCAGTGGGCGGCGATTCCTCCGTCGCCGTGTCTTCTGTTATTGCAGGCTTTATTTTTTTCAATTTGTCCCGTGCCGGCATGCCCGGTGAAATCTCCGGTTTCCATGAAAACATTATTCGGTTGCAATATCGACGACGAGTTACTACGATTTGGACAACGGGGCACGTGGAAGTGCGGCGGTGTCGCGGTTCCCGGAAGCTCAGCGATTCCGTTTGAAAAGAGGAGATAATGACTGGCATGCAATCGCCGGGATACAACGATCTTTACGACTATGCAGATTACTGTGTCAGGGATGGACGGCACGAGGAAGCCCTGGCATTGTACGAGAAGCTTCTTGAAATGAACCCGGGCAATGATTCCCTGCTTTTTTCCATCGCCTGGGTCTATCGCGATATGGGGAACGCCGACAAGGCGCTCGAATGGCTTGAACGGCTTCTTGAGCGGGAACTCGCCAGGAATGTTTTTACGGGTTTCGCCTACGATGAACTGGTGAAGACCTACCGTGAAATGGGTGAATACGGTAAGCTTGTTCATCTCTGTGAACGGGCGGCCGAGGTCTATCCCGATGAAACGGCCCTCCTGGCAACGCTGGGCGACGCCTGTCTCAGAAGTGGAAAACATGAACGGGCCTTCCAGGTGTTTTCGACGCTTGTGGAAATGGAAGCCGATATGCCGCTTTATCACCTGAACAAGGGCGTGGCCGCCGCGGGAATCGGCCGGTACGAAACGGCCGAGCAGGCCTGCGCCGAGGCTGTCCGCCTGGAACCCGGCAACGGTCCCATGGTTTACGACAGGATAGCCGCCGCGTATGAAGAGGCGGGGTGCTGGGACAGGGCCGAGGCGTCGCGGAGGCGATCGATCGACGCCGACCGCGACAACCCTCTTTATCGGTGTTCCCTGGGGGACCTGTACCTGCGGCAGGGGAAAATCGAGGACGCCCGAAACGTTTACGACGAGGCATGCGGGATCGATCCTTCGTCCCGGGGTGCATTTCGAAACCGGCTTGCCAACATGATGCTCAGGGAAGGACTGGTTCGCGAGGCGATCGGTGAATTCGAAAAAGCTGTTTCGGCGGATCCTCACAATCCTTTTTATTATTTCAGCCTTATAGTCTGTTGCGAACAGGTTGGCGATGAAGACCGGGCCGCCCGTTTCAGGGACAGGGGACGTCGCGAAGGGGTGCTGCCGGACGATTCGTGAATGAACCCGCGCTGCGAGTAATAACGTCTTGTAATGCATACGCAAAACGGCGGCCACGTGGCGGGAGACGGACCGTCGGCGACAGGCGTGCGTGGAGAAACTCCTCCTTGACATGAAGGACGGGAATGGGATACAAAGCCCGTCGTAAGCGGCGGTTTTACGTGGGGATGTAGCTCAGTTGGGAGAGCGCGGCGTTCGCAATGCCGAGGCCAGGGGTTCGAGCCCCCTCATCTCCACCATTTTTTTTAAGGATACTTGCCGCCGCACCGTCCGCCGTTGTCGGACGGTTCGTCAACCGGGGCACGCCCCGAAGTTCCCCATCGTCTCTTGCGCGCCAATCGTTTCCGTGACCAGCCGCCGACGCCGCGGCGGTGGAGAATCTGTGGCGTGCCGGTAACGCTTCTGTAATGAGTGCATAATGAAAAGGGTTAATTCCTTCGCCAAAACGTACCAGGGCAAGGCGCTCATCGCCGATCCCGTTTACACATATATCTGGTTTACTGTTCCCGTACCGGAACATCCGTCGGAGAAGACCGAAAAAGACTTGATTGATTCCCCGTGGATGCAGCGCCTTCGGCGTATTTACCAGCTTCAGAGCGCCCGCTGGGTATTCCCGGCGGCCGAGCATACACGGTTTCAACATGTCCTTGGCACTATGCACATGGCGGGAGAATTCGGCCGCCACCTCTATCAGGGATTGAAAGAACTCTGCCCCGACGTCCCGTCGGTGAATTTCGTGGAGGAACTGCTTCGTGTCGCCGGGATGCTTCACGATGTAGGACACGGGCCGTACGGACATTTTTTCGACGAGCACTTTTTGAGCCAGTACGGTCTCACGCATGAAATCCTGGGTCAGGAGATCATTGTACGGGAACTCGGATCGATTATCAGAAAGATCAGGCGGAGTCCCACGGGCGATTTCGGGCCGGGAGAAACCATTGATCCACGCCAGGTGGCCTTCCTTATTCGGAAGCCTCGGGCGCGTGATTCAAAACAGCCCCCGTGGCTGAACCTGCTGCGGCAGCTTTTTTCCGGCGTCTATACCGTCGACAACATGGATTATGTGCGCCGCGACGCGTACATGTCGGGTTTCTCCATGGACATTGTCGACATAGATCGACTTTGTTTTTATTCATTTTTTACCGACGAGGGCCTGACGCTTCATCAGGCGGGGACCTCGGCGTTGAGCCGTTTTCTCAACGCCCGCCTCAACATGTATTCAAACGTCTATTACCACAGGACTACCAGGGCGCTCGACCTGCATCTGCAGGAGATATTTCAGGATACGATGAATATTATTTTTCCCTTCGATCCCCGGGATGAACTGGCGCGCTACCGGGAGTGCGACGAATGGAGTCTTTTTAACGAGACGAAACAGTGGATTTCATCGGATGACCCCGTAAAGAAACGGCTGGGGAAAGAATGGCACATATTCTACACACGTCGTGTCAAGTGGAAAATGTCCTTCTTCGCCGATCTTTCCGTGGACCGGCTGCAGCGGGGAGCCGAGTTTCCCGGCTCGCGCGATTATGAACGGAAAATCAGGGAGCACCTGCCGGCGTCGCTGAAAAGGATACGGTTCAGGGTTGACCTGGCGACACAGGATCCCCGGCCGATTAACCCGATGGTGGAAGGGGAAAAGCGAATAAATATCTACAATCCTTCAACAGACAGTACTTCAAGAGAACCCCTTCGGGACATTTACCGGTTTATTCCGTCCCGGGTGGTTCATTTCAGGATTTTTTCCCTCAATCATAAACATGACGAGGCGTTGTCCCGGGCCGCCGAAAAGATGTTCGAGTCGTCGGGGGAAGACATTTCCACGAATATTTAGCTGCCGGCGGGTTCGCGCGGGAAACGTGTCATGGACTTCAGGGAAACAACCGATCTCACTCTTTTTGTAAGGACTTCCGGCGAAGATATCGCCGCCTGGAACCGTCAACGCATTGTAGACGCCCTCATCCGTGAAACAAATGTCGACGCGGAAACCGCCGAGGCGATCAGCCGAGAGGTGGAGCACCAGATAGCCTCGTCGTCCATGGGATTTCTGACGGCGCCCCTGATACGGGAAATGGTCAATGCGAGGCTCATTGAACGGGGCCTGGAGAGTGCAACGAGAATGCACGCCCGCCTGGGGTTTCCCCTGTGGGACGTGGATCATCTCATGCTGTACCAGAACAAGGAAAATGCCAATGTCCCGCATACTCCCGAGGGGACCAACCTGATATTCGCCGAGGGAATCAAGCGCGATTACGCGCTGTTAAAGGTGTTTTCCGACGAGGTCGGGTACGCTCACCTGGCAGGTGATATTCATCTGCATCACATCGGTTTCATCGACCGGCCTTATTGTTCATGTCAGTCCCTTGAATACATCAAGAAATTCGGACTGAACCTTCCCGATGCGCCTGCCGTGGCGGCGCCGGCTGAACATGCCGAGGTCCTGCTTGCCCACATGGTGCGGTTCGCCGCCGCCCTGCAGGGGCACTTTTCAGGCGCCATCGGATGGCTCGACGTAAACGTGCTGTTTGCGCCCTTCCTCGAAAAACTGTCCGACGGGGCGGTGGAGCAGCTGTCGCAGATGCTGGTCTATGAGTTCGCGCAACAGGCAGTGGGGCGGGGCGGCCAGACCATATTCACGGACGTTCACCTGCAGTGGGAGGTGCCGCTGCATCTGCGCGACGTGGAAGCCGTCGGACCGGGCGGCGTTCCGACGGGCAAATCCTACGGGGAGTACGGCTCTCATGCACGGCGGTTTCTCTGGTCTCTTTTCGATGTTTACCGCAAAGGCGACGCCTCGGGACGTCCCTTTACATTTCCGCGCCCGCTCGTTCACATAACTGAGGAGTTCTTCAGGACCGACGGCCATGAAGCGTTTCTGAAACACGCCTGCGAGGTAGCCGCCGAAAAGGGGAATCCGGCGTTCATTTTTGATCGCGACGACGCGCTCAACCTGTCGGAATGCGGATACGTCCTGCGGGAGGCCGCCGGAAAGCCGGAAGAAACGCCGCAACCCTGGACCATGAGATATGCCGCGATTCAGAACGTGTCCATCAATCTTCCCCGACTGGCCTACAAGGCGGGCGGTGACGAGGAACGGCTGTTCTCGCTCCTGGAGCGGCGCATGGAGCTGGTGGCACAGGCCCACGAACAAAAAAAATATTTTATCGAACGACTGCTGTCCCACGGCGGCGACGGGCCCCTGTCCATGCTGACCATGGATCTTGACGGGTCCTCGTACCTGAGCCTTCCCCGCGCGACCTATCTTATAGGCGTCGTCGGTCTCAATGAGCTGGTGAAACGCCAGAAGGGAGCGCATCTTCATGAATCAGAAGAGGCCCGCCGTTTCGGCAGCGACTTCATAAAAAGAATGAAGGAAATCACCGACAGCCTGAGCGCTTTGTACGGCATGAATTTCATACTTGAACAGTCTCCCGCCGAGAGTACGCCCTACCGTTTCGCGCGGCTCGATCTGAAATATTTTTCTCCCGAGGCGGGGCGGTATGTCCGCGGCGACATCGCGCGCGGCGAAGTCTACTATACTAATTCGGTGCTTTTTGATATTGCCGCTCCTGTTGCACCCCGCGAAAAGGTGCGGTATGAAGGCACGCTTCACCGCTTTATCGACGGCGAGGCCCTGTCTCACCTGTGGCTCGGTCCGAATCCTTCTTCGCCGGAACGACTGGCCGAATTTGTGACATTCGTGTTCCATGAAACCACGAATCGCCAGATAATCTTTTCATCTGATTTTACCACCTGCCGCGCCTGCAGAAGAACCGCCGCGGGCCTCCGCGATTCCTGCAGTTTCTGCGCATCCGACGACGTGGAAGGCATCACCAGGATCACCGGTTATTACTCGAGGGTCTCCGGCTTGAACAGGGGCAAGATTGCTGAACTCCGGGACAAGCGCGAATCGGTGTTCTAGTCCTTCATGTGCCGGAAACCGCAGGGATCGCCGACCGGTGTATTCGCACGCCCGTGCGGCATCGCAGCGCGGGCGTGTACGCCTCGTTTAACATCCGGTTAATTCCGCTTCGTTCCTTGACAGGGCCGAATTGATCCATATATTACGCGGGAAACGAAAACAGGCAGTCGTCATGGAAGATATTGAAGACATTATCATACGCAGTTTCAGGGAAAGCATCCACCAGAAGGAAGTTTTCATAAACGAAAATCTTCCCCGGCTGGTGAAAGTCGTAACGGTGCTTACGGAAGTCCTGAAACGCGGCAACAAGGTTCTGCTCTTTGGTAACGGAGGCAGCGCGGCGGACGCCCAGCACATAGCGGCGGAATTCGTCAACCGGTTCATGATCGAACGGCCGCCTCTTCCGGCGATCGCCCTGACCACCGACACGTCAGTGCTGACGAGTGTGGCAAACGACTACGATTTTTCGGAAGTGTTCGCCAAGCAGATACGGGCCCTGGGCCATGCCGGCGACGTTGCCTGGGGAATAACGACAAGCGGCACCTCTTCGAACGTGGTGAAGGCTTTCGAGGTCGCCCGGCGGATGGACATGATTTGCGTGGGATTCACGGGGAAAGACGGCGGCGTTGTCGCGGGAATGGTGGACCATTCCCTGAATGTTTCAACGACAAGCGTACCGCGGGTGCAGGAAGTTCACATGACGGCGGCCCACGTTATCTGCGAGATGGTGGATTACAAATTGTTCAAGTGTCCGGATGGATGAAAAAATAATTGTGCGAGGCAGGCGAACATCATCATGACGGTAAAAAAAAGAAAACAGGACCGGCCTGACGAGGCCGCCGGGAAGGCGGCCGAAGAGATGAAAACCTCCGCGGCCGAAGAACCGTCCGGAAAAACCGGGGGAAACGGAACCGGCGAGGGGGCAACGGTTAATCTTTCGAATCTCGAGGAAGCCAGGAAGGAAGCGGCGGATAACTACGATAAGTACGTGAGACTCGCCGCCGATTTTGACAATTACAAGAAGCGGACCCAGAAAGACCGGGCCGATCTTCTCAATTACGGCAACGAAACGATCATAAAGGATGTGCTTCCCATCGTCGACAGCCTCGAGCGCGCCGTCGATCACAGTGCGAACGCCGGTGATTTCGAAACCTTCGTCACGGGCCTGAAGCTGATCCTGGACCAGCTGAGAAGCACCCTGGAGAAGCACGGTGTGGAATCCATCAAGGCCGTCGGAGAAGATTTCGACCCCAATTATCACGAGGCGATGCTCCTGGTCGAGGGCGATGAAGAGAATGACAACAAGGTGATCGAGGAGTTCGAAAAGGGATATCTTCTGAATGGAAGACTTCTTCGCCCCTCGAAGGTATCCGTAGCCAAAACGCAGCGGTAGGAGATGCTGACGACCTCGTCGGCCGGGGATTGCACGGAACGGTAAAACGAAGAATATAAATAACATGTATCGTGAAAAGGTAAGGAGGATTGCATATCATGGGTAAAATAATCGGAATCGATCTGGGGACGACAAATTCCTGCGTTGCCATCATGGAAGGCGGGGATCCTGTTGTTATCACGAACCAGGAGGGTAACCGGACGACACCGTCCGTCGTTGCCTTCAGCGACAGCGGTGAGCGGCTGGTGGGACAGGCCGCGAAACGACAGGCGATTACCAATCCCGAGAACACGGTGTATGCCATTAAGAGGTTGATAGGGCGGAAATTTTCGTCCAAGGAGGTCCAGTACGACATCACCATCAGTCCTTTCAAGATAACGGAAGCGCCGAACGGGGACGCCCGGATTACCGTAAGGGACAAGCATTACAGTCCGGCGGAAATTTCGTCCATGGTGCTTGGCAAGATGAAACAGACAGCCGAGGACTATCTCGGTGAAAGTGTGACCGACGCCGTTATCACCGTGCCGGCCTATTTCAACGATTCTCAGCGCCAGGCGACAAAGGACGCGGGGAAAATCGCCGGTCTGAACGTGCAGAGAATCATCAACGAACCCACGGCCGCGGCACTTTCCTATGGACTGGACAAGAAAAAGGATGAAAAGATAGCCGTTTTCGACCTGGGCGGTGGTACCTTCGATATTTCAATTCTCGAGCTGGGCGACGGTGTCTTCGAAGTGAAATCCACCAACGGCGACACGCATCTGGGCGGTGAAGACTTCGACCAGCGTTTGATCGACTACATTGCCGATGAATTCAAAAAGGACCAGGGCATCGACCTGAAAAAAGACAGGATGGCCCTGCAGCGGATCAAGGAAGCGGCTGAAAAGGCGAAAATGGAACTGTCTACTTCCATGGAAACAGACATAAACCTTCCCTTTATAACCGCGGACGCGTCCGGTCCGAAGCATTTGAACATGAAGGTCTCCAGGGCCAAGCTTGAAGCACTCGTCGTCGATCTCATCGACAGAGTAGAAGGGCCCTGCAAGACGGCATTGAAGGATGCCGGCCTGTCGGCGAAAGACGTCAACGAGGTTATCCTCGTGGGCGGCATGACGAGAATGCCCCGTGTGCAGCAGAAGGTAAAGGAAATTTTCGGCAAGGATCCGCACCGCGGTGTTAATCCCGATGAAGTGGTAGCGATCGGAGCGGCGATCCAGGCCGGAGTCCTGTCGGGCGACGTCAAGGACGTTCTCTTGCTCGACGTAACGCCGCTGTCCCTGGGAATCGAAACGCTTGGCGGCGTCATGACGAAACTGATAGAAAAAAACACCACCATTCCCACGAAGAAAAGCCAGATTTTTTCGACGGCCGCCGACAACCAGCCCGCGGTGAGTATTCACGTGCTTCAGGGCGAGCGTCCCATGGCCGCCGACAACAGGACTCTGGGAAGATTCGAACTGACGGGCATTCCGCCGGCTCCCCGGGGCGTGCCCCAGATTGAAGTGGGTTTCGATATCGACGCCAACGGCATCGTGCACGTGTCGGCCAAGGATCTGGGCACCGGCAAGGAACAGAGCATCAAGATCACCTCTTCCAGCGGTCTCACCGAAGAGGAAATCGAAAAGCTCGTAAAAGACGCCGAGGCACACGCCGAGGAGGACCGTAAGAAACAGGAACTCATCGAGGCGAGGAACCAGGCGGATACGCTGATTTACGGCGTGGAGAAGAATCTCGGCGAAATGGGAGACCAGATCGACGCCTCGGAAAAAAGCAATATAGAGGAGTCGGTCAAGAAATTGAAGACCGCCATGGAAGGCGAAGATCTCGACGCTATCAAGCAGGCACAGGAGGAATTGACCCAGGCGTCTCATAAGCTCGCGGAGGCCATGTACGCCAAGGCATCTGCAAAGGCCCAGGAAACAGGCGGAGGTGAGACCGGTGGAACGGGCGCTAATGAAGAGACGAGTGGAGGTTCGGGCAAGAGCGACGACGACGTGGTCGACGCCGATTTCGAGGAAGTAAAATAATACCGGCGGAATAGCGGATTCCTGCTGCCGGTCCGATAAACGAACCGGTGCCTGTCTCTTCGTGAAACGGCGCCGGTTCGAGAGAACACCCGAAAACGTTTCGCGGACGCTTCGGGTGTTTTTGTGTCGACAGCGGGCGCTCGCTTGTGTATCATCTCGAGGACCCGCAGGATCAAATGTCTCCGGAGTGACCGGGGGGCCAGCGGGCCGGTTTTAAAACACCTGTGTGAGCCTGCCGATGAAAAAGAAAACCACAATAGCTGTCCTTTCCGTGCTGCTGATTCTCTGCGCGGCGGTCTCGGCGGCGGAAAACGCCGCCCGGGAGACGGTCGAAGTGCGGCTGTTGCCGAACAAGGAATATGTTTCAGTTCTTCTTGAAGCCATCGAAAGGGCGGAATCCGAAATTGTTGTCGCCGTTTACCTGTTCAAGACCAACGGCTACAGGAACAATTATCCTGATCGAATCGTCGCGGCCCTCGGCGACGCCGTTCAGCGAGGCGTCGAAGTTCGTGTTCTTCTCGAAAAAACGGAGGACGCCGATTCGTTTATTGACCGAGCGAACGCGGAAACGGCCACGAGACTTCAAAAGGCCGGCGTCGATGTCGTCTTCGACCCGCCGTCCCGGCGCACGCACGTAAAGATGGTCGTGGTCGACCGTGAGATCACCTTTGTGGGCAGCCACAATTTCACGAATTCGGGCCTGAAATACAATAATGAGACGTCGATCATGGTCGTGTCGCCGGACACGGCCGGGAAGACTCTCGATTATATCGACGGAATCGGGAGGTAAATTGATGGTGCCCCGGGCGAGGACCAGGTGGTTCATTCTGCTGTTGCTGGTGGCGGTTCTCGTGGCTTCCTGCGCCCGCCTTCCGGTGAAACGGCCGGATATCCTGTCCGGTCCCTCGGCGATTCCCATGCCGGAGAAGCTGATTCCACCCGCTTACCGGCCGGCGCTTGACGAAGCCGAAGAGGCGCTGGCAGAGGGAGACTACCTTCAGGGGCTGCGGCTCTATGAGGCCGTTCTTGAAAAGAAGCCACCCGCCGTCGTATCGTCGTGGGGCCGTTTTCGTGCGGGCCAGATACTGGTTACTCTCGACCGTCCCCGCGAGGCGGCGCCTTTCTTTGAATACGTGGCAGAGCATATACAGGGCGAGGCCTTCGAGAAAGAGGCGGTGGCCTCCCTGGTCCGTCTTTACAGGCGACTGGAAGTCCCGGAAAGAATACAGACCCTGGCGGAGGACCTTCGATCCCGGAATGTCCCGGCGGCATTTCTGGTGCGGCTGTTTCAGGCGGCGGCGGAAGGCGCCGAAAATGATGAGAAGTGGGAAGAAGCAGTTGAATTATACGTGGAAATGCTCAGGGAAAGACCGGAAGACGAAGATCGCATTCGGGAGGCCCGCGCCCGTGTCGAAAACATCATTCAGGACAAGCTTGATGCCGGGGAACTGGAACGGCTTCTTCCACTATACGGACGGGAATATCCGGCGGGGTATATTTTGTACCGTCTTGCGCGGCTGCTCGACGAAAAAGGTGATTATGCCGCGGCGGAACGCTGTATAAAGACTTTCATGAAGCAGTACGCGGATCACCCCCTGATGGAAGACGCCCGTTCGCTGTCCCGCTCGCTCGCGGAGCGGCTGGAAGCGGAAATCCGGACTGTCGGTTGTATCCTGCCCCTGACGGGACGGTTTGCTTCCTACGGGAACAGAATGCTCGACGCGATTGTCCTGGCGTCAGGAGTATTCGACGTTTCCCGGGAAACGCGGGTTCGACTGGCCGTCAGGGATTCAAAGAGCGACCCCGCGGAGGCCCGGCGAGCTGTTGAGGATCTGGTGTTCGACGAGAACGTCATTGCCCTTCTCGGCCCCCTGGAAAGCCGCTCGGCTTTTGAAGCGGCCGACCGGGCGCATCACCTTCGCGTTCCCATCATGACCCTCACCCAGGCTCAAGGAGTGACGGAACTGGGCGATTATGTGTTCAGAAATTTTATTACCGCCGGCGGACAGGTGCAAGCGCTGGTTGATTATGCCGTGAACCGTCTCGGCGTCAGGCGCTTCGCCGTTCTGTATCCCGATGACGCCTACGGCCGGGAAATGATGTTCCACTTCTGGTACGCTGCGGCGACCGCGGGAGGAGCCGTCGAGGGGATGGAGCCATATGAACAGGACAAGACCGATTTCAGTAAGGAAATCAGACGGCTTGTTAACCTGGAGAACAGAAAAAGTGAAACCGACATCCCCGATATTCATTTCGACGCCATCTTTATTCCCGATTCGGCCCTCAAGGCGCGCCTGATCGCCCCGCAACTGGATTTTCATGACGTGATCGGCGTGAGAATGCTGGGTACGAGCGAATGGAATGTACCAGATCTGCTGGAGGGCGAAACGGATTATCTCGAAGGGGCCGTCTTCGTCGACGTATTCTTCAAGGACAGCAACGCGCCGGAAGTTACCAACTATCTTGATAAATTTTACAGCGCATTCGGGCGTGAAGCGGACGGGATTGAGGCGCTTGCCTACGACGCGGCGTCGATTCTCATCGAAGGCATTGTAAACGGGGACGCGCGGACGCCGGACGATCTTCGCGACTGGTTGTCTGATCTTCGGAATTATTCGGGCGTGACGGGGATGACGTCTTTCCCCGGGAACGGTGACGCACGGAAACAACTCTTCGTGCTCTCGGTACAGGACGGCCGGATTGTTCAACTTGAGTGAGTGGGAGGCCCTGCGGGGTAAAAACAGGAATAATGAGTATTCTTCTGACCAACGATGACGGTATTTACGCCGAGGGCCTTGGTGTTCTTTTCGGCGAGATGCAGGAACTTGGTGAGTGCGCGATCGTGGCGCCCGAGACGGAGCAGAGCGCAGTCGGGCACGCCATCACGATCTATCGGCCCTTGATGGTTCGAAAAGCCGGGAAAGGTGGACGTTTTCTTGGTTATGCCGTCAGAGGAACGCCGGCGGACTGTGTCAAGATCGGCGTGAAGGAGCTGCTGCCGAAACCGGTTGAACTGGTGGTTTCCGGCATCAACGTCGGCGCGAACGTGGGAATAAATGTTCTCTACTCGGGGACTGTTTCGGCGGCCACGGAAGCCGCCATTCTGGGCATTTCGTCCATCGCCGTATCCCTGGATACAAAAAGCGGCGGCGTCGATTTTTCTTTCGCGGCCCGGTTTACGAAAAAACTGGCCGGGCTTGTCATGAAACACGAGTTTCTTCGGCGCGTTCCACTGAATGTCAACGTGCCGGCACTTCCGGAGAATGAAATCAGGGGCGTCGTCGTGACCAGGCAGGGCAACGCGCGTCTTGTGGAAGAATTCGAACAGCGACTGGATCCGCGTGGAAATATCTATTACTGGCTTGCAGGGGAAACACTGCTTCCCGAAACCGATGACATGGAATCGGACGCCTGTGCTTTGCGACGGGGTTTTATCACTGTGACGCCGATTCAGCACGATCTCACCCGCCACGGCGCCGTCGACGGGGTGCGCGAAGCACTTGCGGATCTCGTCGATTCCTGAGTGGCTTCGAAAAACGCCGGTTCCTGAATGCCGCATTTGAAGAGGATGATGCGCCTGCGTTTCCGCCGTTATTCCTTGTCCGGTTTCGGATCGAAACGGCGTCTTTTGGGAACTTCCTTTTTCTTCAATCCCGCCTTGACAACGTCAATGATCTGTTCGTCCGACATGAACTGTGTGTTGATGATGAGGTCGTACTGTACAGGATCGTCGATGTCGGCTTCGAAGTATTTGCGGATGTAGGCCCGCTGTTCGGCCTCCTTTTTGTGAATTTTCCGCTGTGCCTCGTCAATTGATGCTATTTTTTCTTCACGCGACAGGTTGACGATTCTCAGGCCGAGTGGAGCGACGAGACGTATCCTCACGGTCGTTTCCGGAGGCAGAATAAGGTTGGCTCCTCGGCCGATGATGAGAGCGCCTCCCTGCTCGCCGATGGCGCCGATGACTTTCGTCAAGTGGGTGAGGAACGTGTCCGGAAGAAGATAGCGGGTTGATTTCAACATCTGGATCCAGCTGTCAAGCGCGCTCCTGGTTTTTTCGTCCAGAGACGCGACAACCTTTTCACTCATCTTGACGCTCTTGGCGACCGCGTTGATGATCTCGTTGTCGAAGATGTCGAGCTTCAGTGCCTCAGCGAGTCCCTTTGTCAGCTCGTCCGAGAGAATACCCGGTTGCCGGGAAATTGTTATAACCGGTGCTTTGACGGCGGGCTCCTTTTTTCTCCGGTCCACCCGTTTCTGCCACTTCATTACCTGGTCTTCGAGAATATTTTCCACTCGAGGGACTTTTGACGGTTTGGTAGCCATGGCTTCTCCTCCGCTATTGATGGATTATAAATATTCGACGTGGCGTCAACACCGCCCGGGTCTAACTCGCCCGCTGTTTCAAGGTACTACAGAACTTGAGAAAGAGTCAACTCAATAATCCTGCGGGCACCTGTATTACAGGGACTTCGAGTTGTGGCCGGGCCGCCGGGGACATATCCGTAGTTGACGGATAGGGAAAAGACTTGTATCAACTGTGAAACCGATTTTGGAAGGAAGCGTTCATGTATGATCTTGTCGTGATAGGCGGCGGTCCGTCGGGATCTTCCGCCGCGAGAAGAGCTGCGGAACAAGGATTGAAAACCCTGCTTCTTGAAAAGGAAACATTCCCCCGCTCCAAGCCCTGCGCCGGAGCCGTATCACGGCAGGCTCTCGATTCACTTGATTTCGCGCTTCCCCATGATATTCGGGAGAAGGAAATTACCGGTCTTCGAATCTGCTATCGCGGAGAGACCATCGAGACCCGCAGCGATGTTCCCATCGCCGTTACCGTGACCAGGAGCCGCTTCGACGACTACCTGTTGGGGAAGGCCGCCGAAGCGGGCGCGCTTGTTCACACCGGCGAAAAGGTCGTTGCTTTCGAAGAACTGGAGGATCATGTCGTTGTACGATGCGGCGGTGATTCCTACAGCACGCGATACCTGGTCGTCGGCGAAGGACCCCGGATGGCGCTCGGCAAAAGCGCGGGACGTACGGCAGCGGGGAAGACCGTCGCGCTTTCAATGGTTGCCGAAACGGGCGCGTCCAATCCCCTTATTGACAAGAGGTTGCCGGGGCTGATCGAGATACACATTGACCTGTTCCGCATGGGCTACGCCTGGATATTCCCCCATGACGGGTATTATTCGATTGGTCTCTGGGGATTCGCCTCATATTTGAAGGATCCGAAGGGCGTCGCAAGGGGCTTTCTGAGAAGAACGGGATTTCCCGAGGGACTTCGTTTCAAGGGGCACCGCATGTCGACGGGAACAATCGTGAAACCGCTTGCAACGGGACGTGTTCTCATGGTCGGTGACGCGGCGGGGTTTACGGACCCCTTGACGGGGGAGGGCATTTCCCATGCCGTACGGTCCGGGATGATCGCCGCCGATGTGGCGGCCGAAGCCGCGCGGACGGGCGGGTTTCTTATTCCCGGCCGGTACGAGAACGCCTGCCGGAGGGATTTCGCGAATAATTTTACCTACGCCCACATGATAGCGCGTGTGCTCTATCGTTTCCCCTCCTTTTTTTACAGGGTGCTGGCGCGTGACGAAGAACTCTTTCGTATGCTCATGGAAGTGCCGGCAACGAAGGGACTCTACCGGGATTATGTGATGTGGATTCTTTCCCGCTTTCATCGAACGATTTCCTGTTGCGTGAAAAACCGTGTCTCCGGACAGAGGTTGTACCCGCTGAGCGGCGGAAAATGACGACCGTCGCGGAGGATTGTTTATGAATTTTATTATTATAGGATTATTTTTTACGATCATGCTGGCTGTTGGAATCATCAGCATGAAGAACATTCACACCATGGCAGGGTACGCGGTGGCTGACCGGGGGGCGGGCGCCGTCGTGATGACGGGATCTCTGCTCGCTACCGTCGTGGGTGGTTCAAGTACGATCGGGCTTGCCGGCCTGGGTTATTCACTGGGACTTGTTGGCGCCTGGTGGCTGCTGGTTGGCGCTGTCGGCCTGGCCGTTCTGGGAACGGTGTTTGCTCGCCGTGTCCGCGAAACAGGTGCGTACACGCTTCCGGAGATTCTGGAACGTCAGTACGGCGGATCAGCAGCGCGCCTGGCCGCGTCGGGCCTGATTGTCGTCGCCTGGCTGGGCATTATCGCCGCCCAGATGATAGCCGCGGGAAAGATACTGGCCGTTCTCTGGCCCGGCCAGACTGAGATTCTCACTGTTACGGCGGCCCTGGTATTCATTGTCTATACCGCCCTGGGAGGACAATATTCGATTATTCGAACCGACGCCGTCCAGGCTGTTATCGTCGCGGCGGGCATCATCTTCTGCCTCGTTTTCGGAATCGATGCCGTCGGGGGCGGGGCGCGACTGCTTCAGGCACTTCCGGAAGGGTCGCTTTCTTTTCCCCTCTCCTCACGTTTCGGATGGAACGACCTTGTTACCTTCCTGTTTTTTGTGGGGGCGGCCTACCTCGTGGGACCCGATATTTACTCCAGGATTCTCTCGGTGCGTGATGCCGACGCCGCGCGGCGCGCCCTCCTTGTCACGGCGGCATGCCTTGTCGTCATTGCGTTCGCGGTGGTCTTCATCGGCATGACGGCGCGGGTGCTTCTTCCGGACATTCAGCCCGAAAGCGCATTACCCGCACTTGTCATGAACGTGGTTCCACGGGGTCTGAGCGG
This sequence comes from Deltaproteobacteria bacterium, assembly GCA_018399535.1. Taxonomy (GTDB): domain Bacteria; phylum Desulfobacterota; class Syntrophia; order Syntrophales; family UBA2210; genus MLS-D. The sequence continues at coordinate 31,474 of JAGYOR010000001.1, forward strand.
CCTTGTCGTCGTCGCTCTGCTTGCCGCCATCATGTCATCGGCGGACAGTTGCCTGCTGACGGCGGGAACTGTCATCACATCGGACATCATTGGTTCGTTGCGCGGTGAGCGTCCCGGCGAGGGCTCCATGCTTCTGCTCACCAGGGTCGCCGTGGTGTTCGTGGGCCTCGTTTCCCTTGTTGTAGCACTTGAACTGGGAGGCATTATAGCGTCCCTTCTCCTGGCATATACTGTTTATTCGGCCGGTATCGTGATCCCCGTCGTATTCGGTTTTTACCGTGCCCGGCTTCGATTAAACAGCCGGGGCGCAATTGCATCTATTGTCATAGGTGGAGCTCTCGGTGGAAGTCTAAAATTCGTCGGATGCGACGAGTATCTGCCGGTGGTGCTCGTGGTTTCGGTCGCGCTTCTCTTCGGAGTAAGCTACGTAAGCCGTTATTGTTTTTCGGAAAAGGAGGCGTGAAATGAACAGACTTCCCTGGATTCTCGTTTCGAATAATTCCGGTTCCAGGGAGGCCCGGTCCCGTATTGAATCCGCAACGGTTCTCGGCGTCGACACGGAATACGATTCGTTCCGCTATTTTCGGGAGAAGCTTTGTTTCATCCAGGTAAGCACCGATTCAGTGGTTTTCCTTTTTGATCCTTTCGAAGAGAGCGATTTCGGTTTTCTCGGAGACGTGTTTCAAAATCCTGACGTCATTAAGGTTCTTCACGCCTGCGATAACGACGTAAGAATATTGCACAGAGACTACGGGTTTACATTTTCTTCCCTTTTCGATACACAGCGGGCGGCATCGCTTCTGGGTTCTGAAGCGCTCTCGCTTTCCGCGGTGCTTCTGGAGTATCTGAATTTCGAGTTGCCGAAAAGCAAAAAAATACAACGTTCCCGGTGGGATCTTCGACCTCTCGAAGAAGAACAGCTGGAATACGCCGCCCGGGACGCCGGCGTTCTGGTGCCGCTCTACCGCGTCATGAACCGGCTGCTCGAGGATCGTGACCTGGCGGACGAGGCGCAACGGATATTCAGCGAAATAGCAGGCGGCCGCTGGCGAGAGAAAACGCTGTCGAAACACGGTTATATGAAAATCGAGGGGTATGAAGATCTCGACGAGGCGGCGCGGCGACGGCTCAAGATATTGTACCGCTGGCGGTTTGAAAAGGCACAAAGCACCAACAAGGCGCGTTTCATGATACTGTCCGACCAGGCACTGCTGGACATCGCCAGGCGGGGCGATGAGTTTGTGGCTGATCCTGCCGCCGTGGACGTGCTTACTCATCACCAGTTGAGTGAACTGGGAGATGAACTTCTCGATGTCCTCAGAGACGCTGCCGATACAGACTAGGCATGTGCCAGGGGAGTGCGGGCGAACGCCGCGAATGCGCCGTCGTGACTGATACTGATACAGGCGGCCGCCGGTTGTCCATCTACGACCAGGATAGGGGGAAGGAGTCCCCGCGGTCCTCTCCGGCGGATAATGTGCACGCGGTCGATCGCCGTGCTCAGCTCCTCCGCCACGCTTTCGCGAATGATATTTCTCACCCTCCGTGAACGTTCCTGAACCCCGCGCGCAGGACCCGGCAGGCGGCATAAACCGTACATGACATTCGTCAGGTCGTCATCCGTTCCCGCCGTTCCCAGGCAATGTACATAATCAGTGGCGGGCGTCAGAATAATGGTTGCCGTCATTTTACCTGAAACAACGCGTCCCGTGACAGGTTGATTCACTCCGGGCGCGTCCGGGATAGATGTTTCATAGAAGCGTGGCCAGGCCGGGACATTCGGATCAATCCTGGAAAAGATCTTGTAAGCGGTTTCCTTTGCCGACCAGAATGACCACAGCATGAGACGAGGATCGGCGCTTTCGTCAAAAAGTCGTCTTTCCCGTTCCGTGAGGACCCTGGAAACAAAACGCCTGTCGAGGTGTTTTTCCGCAACCCCGCGGTCGGCAAGGTCGACAATATCGTTGCCCACCGGGAGATTCGGCAAGGCATGTGACGACGAGGCATCTCCGGTCATTTTCGATATTCCCGCGACGTCATGACGCCTCGGCCGTCTTTCGGCCCTCGGGCGGAACGTGCCGTGATCCGGCCGACCGGATCCATGATGCTGAACCTCGATGGTCGAGGGCGGACACGCGCGCGAACCATTTGCGTTCCATGCCGGCAAGGTGTTCGATGATCCTGCGGGCCGTCTCCCGCTGTCCCCTCAGGCCCCCTCCGGTGACCGAAGGCGTGAAAGGAGAAACCTCGACGACAAAGTGCTCCCGGAACCTCGGAAAATTACTGTACCGCTTTTGCCCGAGACCTCGAAGGTATATACAGAGGACGCGCGCCGAGGGACATCGCTGGACGAGCCGACCGACGCCATAGGAAAAATTATTCTGATCGATGGCGCCGGTTCGGGAACGACCGCCTTCGGGGAAAATGAGCAGGTTGGAACCGTTTTCCAGCAGGTGGGCGCAGACGTCCATGGTCCGCTTCATTTCGTCACGGTCGCCTCCTCGTTGAAGTGGAATGCACTTGGCAAGGTAGCAGAGCGCCGCCACGAAAGGATTTTTCTGAAAATTCCTGCGTTCGGGAAGATTCCAGGGCATGTATCGGAAATCTTGTACATAGCGGGGCAGAGACATGAATGCCCAGGCGACGAACACGGAATCGATCATGGTAAGATGGTTCGCGCAGATGATCCAGCCCCCGGGTCGTCCTTCGAGTGATTCCGCCACGGTTTTCCGAACCTGCCGGAGATCTTCTATCTGATAGCCCGCCAGTTTCAGTATGAGAAAGGTAAGGGGAGCTACGAGAAACACCGCCGCGCGGCCCAGGGCGTACTGGATCATCAGGTAAAGACGCGTCCGTTTATTCATGATTATTCCCGTCCCATGATTTGTTGTGCTCACTCATTCCGGGCCGTTCAGGAAAGTTTCTTCTTCACGATCGCGACGGCGTCGCCTATGGTACGGATCGTATCGGCGTCGTCATCGTCGATTTCGATGTCGAAGACGTCTTCGCACTTGATGATGATGTCGACGAGACGGGCCGAATTCACCTTCAGGTCGTCAAGAATGTGAGTGGTTTCCGATATGCCGGACAGGGCCGATTCGTTCTTCACATACGGTTTCAAAATGGTTACCACTTCGCTGAATATTTGTTCCTGTTCCATGATGGTCTTGCCTCCTCGTGTAATAAATTAATGACCCGGGTCCTGTGTGTTACCCTTCCCAGGTTCTGAAAATCAGGCAGCTGTTTACATCGCCGAAACCGAAGCTCGACTTGGCGATTATTTTCAAATCGGGGCATTCCCTGGTTTGATGCACAATTTTGTCCGAGAACGCCTCGATTTCCGGATGAACGTCCTCGCAGTTCAGTGAAGGATGAAGGAACTTTTCCGCCAGTTCCAATGTTACGGCTGCGCATTCGATGCCGCCGGCGGCTCCCAGACAATGGCCGATCATTGATTTCGTGGAGTTGACCAGTGGAAAACGTTCGGGCCCCCGTTCCAGGGCGTTCGACCAGTTCCTGATTTCGGAAGGGTCGGCGAATGTGGCCGTCAGGTGACCGTTGATAGCGTCGATGTCGTCCGCGTGAATCCCGGCGTCGGCTATGGCTGACCGGATACAGCGACTGACTCCCTCAGGATTGGGCGCGGTCATGCTGCCGCCGTTTCTCTGGCCGCCTGCATTGACGGCGCCGCCGAGGATTTCGCAGTATATGCGGGCGCCCCTGGCGCGGGCGGTTTCCAGGTCTTCCAGCATCAAGACACCGGCGCCTGCGCCCGGTACGAAACCGGCGGCGGAGGCGCTCATGGGCCGCGATCCTTCCTCGGGCCGGTCGTTGAATTTCCGTGCGATAACCCGCATTGCGTCGAACCCGCCCCAGATGTAAGGCGACGCACCTTCCGATCCCCCGGCAAGCATCCGCTTCGCCAGCCCCCCGCGTATGCGCTGCAACGCGCCGAAAATGGCTTCCGACGAGGTACTGCAGGCCGACGAATTGGAAGTGACCTGGTTTCCCAGGCCGAGCAGGCCACCGACCCGGGCACTGGTTCCGCTGTTCATGACCTGTTCGACGATGCGGCTGCCCATGCGGCGGACTTTGCCCGCCTGGATCATGGGCACCACCCGTTCGGCGATGGTGTCCATGCCGCCGATGCCGCATCCGACTATGGCCCCGGTATCCCAGTCGACGTCATCATTGTCGTCGGGAAGTTCGAAGCCGGCGTCGCGCCAGGCGTCGACGGCGGCTACCGATGCGTACCCGATATTGTCGTTGATCGAGAGAAGTTTTTCATGGTCGAAATAGCGCGCGCGGACTTCGTTAAATCCCGGCGGTACGCCTCCGATCCGGCAACCGAAATTAAGTTCCTCCAGCTGCGGAATGAAGCGGATGCCCGAGCGTCCCTCCCGAAGCGCTTTTCGAAAGTCTTCCAGTCCCACCGCGTTGGGCGCGACCACGCCGATTCCAGTAACGACTACCCGTTTCTTATTCATCAAACGATACTCCTTTTCCCGCCAGCGTGCCGGAGCACACAAGCCGGCCGTCTTCTTTTTTCATGATGATGTCGGTTTTCAGACTGTCCCGTCGCAGGTATATTTTGCTGCCGCGGACGAAGACGGTTTCTCCCGGTCGTACCACGTCGCTGAATTCAACAGAGTCGGCCGTCGCAAAGAGCGTCGCCATTTGCCCGATTTCTTCCGGAGAGCGGCCCCGGCTGAGCATCAGGTAGATGCCGAAAGCGACCACGCCTGTCTGCGCCATGGTTTCCAGCAGAATGACGCCGGGAGTCACCGGGTTACCGGGGAAATGACCCCGATAGAAATATTCGTCCTGACGAAACCGGTAATTTCCCACGATGTGATTCTCATCCACCTCGTCGATGCCGTCGATAAAACGAAACGGCGGCTGCTGGGGGATCAGGTCCAGCACGGTTTCAACGGTAAGCCCGTCATCCCCCATAGAGCCCTCCGTTCACATGAATGACCGTTCCCGTGATGTAGGTTCCCCGCCGGGCCAGAAAGGCTACTACGTCCGCCACTTCGTCCGGCGTCCCCATTCTTTCCAGGGGTACGGTTGCCAGAATGGCTTCCCGCACCTCCCGAGGGAGTTCCCTGGTCATGGCCGTGTCGATGAAGCCCGGCGCCACTGAATTAACGAGGATTTCCCGCCCCCGGAGTTCCTTCGCCAGCGACTTGGTGAAGGCGTCCAGGGCGGCCTTTTCCATGGTGTAGGGGACCTGCCCGCTGTTACCCGTGTGTCCCGTCACGCTGGATATGTTGATGATGCGGCCCGTTCCCCTGCGAAGCATAAACAGCCGAAGCACCCGTTTTGTCAGGTACCACGTGCCCCGCGTGACGGTTCGTTGCAGATCGAACTCGTCAACTTTCATGGAAAGCATGTCCCTGTCCACGGAGAATCCGGCGTTGTTTACCAGGACGTCGACGTTCCCCGCGACGGTTTTAAGGGTTCGGACCATGTTTTCCACGTCGTCGATGTCGGCCAGGTTTCCCTGAAGCAGGAATCCTTCTCCGATTTCTTCCAGGAGGCGTCGGGCCTCCGTTTCACTTGACCGGTAGTGAATTCCGACGCGGAAACCTTCCTCCGCGAGCGCCCGGCAACAGGCGGCTCCTATACCCCCACCGCCGCCGGTGACAACAGCTACCGGTTTATCGTTCGAATCCATTGATTCATCTCCTCGTTGCGATGTCGGCACAGGGCTTACGTCCGCTCCTTGATCATGCCGCCCACGGCATGCCGTGACCGACGCGGATAATCGCGGTAGGCGATATCCTTGAATAACCCCGTCCGGGCGCCCCGAACCGTCATGACAGTTTCTCCATCGACGGCAAGGTCGCCGTCGGCGATAACAATGCTCGATCCCGAACCGGACAGGTGGGAAAACCGCCGAACCCGAATCTCGTAACGGATCATCCTGTTGAAGGGCCTCACCTGACCGTTGAACGACACCTCGTCGCAGCCCAGGGCCCTTCCTGATCCGAGACCCCGGCGCCAGACGCAGTAAAAACCGAGAAGCTGCCAGATACCGTCAAGGTACAGGCATCCCGGCATTACCGGGTCGCCCGGCATATGGCACTGGAAATACCAGTCGTCCAGCCTTATGTCATGTTCGGCCGTGATGAGGCCGCCCTTTCCTTCGGTGGTGACGGATGTGATCCTGTCCACCATGAGAAACGGCGGAGCCGGAAGCCGCGCGTCGAAATGCCGCGGCGGATCATCCACGAGCCGCCCGTAGGCGAACCCGATCAGTTCTTCGAGGGTGAAGGATTGTGCGCTCGTAAATTCATCATAGGTCATAACGGTGATTCCTGTTTAATTGCTCCGTTTACTGTTACCATCAGGGAAACCCAGGTAAGGCCGGAACCAACGAGAACGAGGGCCACTCGGTCGCCGGGCGTCAGTTGGTCCCAGTGCTGGCTCAGGACTGAAGGCGCGGAAGAACACCCCGTGTTGCCGTATTTCACCACGTTGTTCCAGTGATCCGTCTCATCAATGCCGCACCGTTCCGAAACAGTCTTCAGCATGCCCAGGTTCGCCTGATGTCCGATGAACTTCAAGCCGTCGCCGTACTCGGCCTGAAGACGACGAAGACCTTCGGTGGCCTTGCGAATGGCGAAGCCCTGGACGGCGTTTCCGTCCTGGGAAAAATGTTTGTGCCGCGGCACCATTACCTTGTTCCATCCACCGGGATTCGATTCAATGCGGCAGCTTTCGATGGCGATGTTCGAGGGAACGGACGCGGAAACAACCGCGGCGGTGGCGCAATCACCGAAAATCGGGACGGCCCGGCGGTCGGAATAATCAACCACCTGGGTGAGCGATTCCGGATTGACCATCAGAATAAAAGGCGGAAGCGCGTCCGGGCGCATGCCGCTTAACATGGTTGCCTGGGTTCCGAAGGAACTGCACGCCGAGTTGACGTCGAGACAGGGGGCCGTGATGCCCAGTTCGGCCGCCACGCAGGACGCCTGGGCGGGCGACAGATAGTCGGAGGCGGAAGAGCCGCACAGGACAAGTCCTATGTCTTCGGCGTTCACTCCGGCCCGCTCCAGCGCCGAACGTGCCGCCCGGGCGCCCATCTGGGCCTGGGTGTAGCTGCTCGCTTCGCGGGCGCCCCGGGGATCGTTGTTACGGGTTGTGCGTATGTAGTCGAGGTCGAGAACGGTCCGCCGTGATTCAATTCCCAGGCGTTCCATGATCCATTCCTCACTGCAGCCGATATCGAGATCGGCCAGGAAGGCATTGGTGATAAGGGTTTCAGGATGAAAGTGTCCGATGCCGTGGAGGTAAAGCATAATCAGGCAAGCTCCCGTCCGATGATCATATCCTGCACTTCCCGGGTTCCCTCGTAGATATCGACGATCTGGGCGTCCCGGAGGAGCTTCGATATCTCATATTCCTCCATGAAACCATATCCGCCGTGAAGATGAAGTCCTTCGGCGGTGCAGAAGAGGGCCGCTTCGGCGGCGGCGTTCTTGGCGAACGACGCGAATATGCCGCGGTCGCCCGTTTCTTCTTCTATCTTGCAGGCGGCCTTCATGAGAATAGCCTCGGCCGTTTCGACTTTTTTCCACATGTCGACCAGGGTATTACGGGCGACGGGCATATCGCAGATGCGCTCCCCGAACTGGCTTCGATCCCGCGTGTAGGCTATCGTCACGTCGAAAGCCCGCCGGGCCAGTCCCAGGCCGATTGCTGCCACCATGGGCCTGGCGTAATCGAGCACGTCCATGGCGTATTGAAAGCCCAGACGCCGGTTGCCGATGATCCAGTCACCGGGCACCACAACGTCTTCGAATGTTACCGTGGCGGTATTGGAAAGCCGCTGACCGAGTTTGGTTTCCGGTTTGCCGGTGACGATGGTACCGCCGCCGGGTAGGCGGATTTCCCGACCCCCCGAGGGAAGTGTCGTTATGTCGGCCTTCGACACGGTTTCATGGGGTATTACCAGGCAGGCCATCATCAGGCCGCCCGGTTTTCCCACCTTGCAGAAAACAGTGAACTGTGTCGCGTAGGAAGCATTCGTGATAAAACACTTTTCGCCGTTCAGAAGGTATGTGCCGTCATCTTGTTTCCTCATAAACGTCGTCATGGCGCTGTTGTCGGAACCGGCTCCCGGCTCGGTGAGGCAGAAGGACGCCAGTACGGGTTCCTCGGTGAACGGGCGCAGAAACAGTTCCCGCTGTTCGTCCGTGCCGTTCATGGCGACGACGACGTTGGCCAGGTCGTTGCACATGGCGGAGGTGGAAAGACCTGTGTCGCCGTAGGACAGTTCCTTTACAATAAGCGCCGTCGAAACGAGGTCCATGTCGTACCCCCGAACAGAAGCGGGAATGGAAAGATTCAGCAGGCCCAGTTCCCAGGCCTTTCGAATCAGGTCAAGGGGAAAATCGTGGTCCTTTTCACGGTCAAGAATTCCCGGCAGGATATCCTGCCGTACAAATTTTTGTACTGTTTCAACGTACATCCGTTGGTCGTCTGAGATAGAAAGATCCATTGTGATTGATTCCCTGAATGTTTATGGTTGTTTTTCGCCCGCCCCGGCAAAGGCGCGTTGGGCGGCGCCGAATGTCGTGACCGACGCGCAGTCCACGCCCATGGTGGCGAACAGTTTTCTCAAGGGGCGGCCCGGTCCTATCTCGAAAACAAGACGGGCGCGGGACGCGATGGAGGCCATGTTGTCCGTCCAGCAAACGGTGTGCGAAAGCTGGCGCACCAGGCCGTTTACTATCGAACCATAGGTGCCGTCGTGAAAACGTCCGGTGAAATTCGAGGTTACGGTGGCGGCGGCTTCCGGGTTCTTCACGGCTTTCATGTTTTCCAGGACGCGGTGGAAGGGTTCCTCGATCACCTTCATGAAACGACTGTGAAAAGGTGCGCTTACTTCGAGGGGAACAAAGCGGTAGCCCTCCTTTTTTTCCAGTGTCGTCTCCAGTCGTCGGCCGGCCTCGTCCAGTCCCTCGCGCTTGCCGCTCAGGACCAGCTGATTTTCGGCATTGACGTTGGCGATATCAACGGGCAGGTCGGCGATCAGCCGGCCCAGTTCGTCCCGGTCGATTCCCTCGCAGATGACGGCTGCCATGCCGCCCGTGCCGACAGGCGCCGCTTCCTGCATGAGACTGCCACGGGTCCGTACTGTCTGCAGTGCCTCGGCGAAGGGCATGACGCCCGCCGCGACCAGCGCGGTGTATTCACCGAGGCTGTGCCCGCCGAAGCATTCCGGCTGGATTCCCCACCGGTCGACTATACTCCGATACATGGCGATTTCCGTTGCCAGGATACAGGGCTGGGCGTTTTCGGTGAGGTTGAGCCGGTCATTTTCCTCGAAGCACAGGGTCGTTACGTCGAACCCCAGCGCCTCGGAAGCTTCCCGGTAGGTGCTCTTCGCGACCGCGCTGCTGTCGTAGAAGTCTTTTCCCATGCCCGGTCTCTGCGATCCCTGACCGGGGAAAACAACGGCGATTGTCCGATTATTCATGACAGTCATCTCTCCCTCCGAGATTTATCAACCCTTATATACCAGCACGTTGCATGCCACCGGGAGGCGCCGCCGGCCTGTTTCGGAATACATGCGTGATTCAGAATAGTTGGGGGCTTTTGTGAACCCGGAACATGCTTTCGGGAAGGGAGCTGTCGCCCGAAAAAGTGCGTAAACTCTTTCGCACCGGAACCCCTTTTACGCAGTCTGCGGCACGCGAGTAATAAAAGATTGCAAAGGAAAGAAAAATTTTTTAAAAACCACCGATTATTAATAAAAATATGCGACATTCATTGTTCAGTCGAAAGAGAGGGCGGAATGGAAAGGCTTTTCGGAACCGATGGAATCCGCGGCGTCGCCAATGAGTATCCCATGACGGCCAACATGGCGCTGGAAATCGGGAAGGCAACGGCGCACATATTCAAGAAAGAGGGACACCAGCCGCGAATCATCGTGGGGAAGGACACCCGCCTCTCGGGATACATGATCGAGAACGCACTCGTGTCCGGGATATGCTCGATGGGAGTGGACGCCATTCAGGTGGGTCCCATGCCGACTCCCGGGATCGCCTTTCTCACGGTGAACATGCGCGTCGACGCGGGCATCGTCATATCGGCCTCTCATAATCCCTTCCAGGACAACGGAATCAAGATCTTTTCCGGCGACGGCTACAAGCTTCCCGACGGGAAGGAAGCCGAGATCGAAGAAATGGTCTTTGCAAACAACATGCACCGGCTTTACCCGTCGCCGAACCGGCTGGGGAAGGCGTATCGTATCGACGGCGCGCGTGACCGCTACATTGTCTTTCTAAAAAGCACCTTTCCCAAGGAGTATCTGCTCGAGGGAACAAAGGTGGTGCTTGATTGCGCCAACGGCGCCACGTACCGGGTTGGACCGGCCACGTTCTTTGAACTCGGGGCGGAGGTTGCCACGCTTTTTGACAAGCCGAACGGCGAAAACATCAATGACAATTGTGGATCGCAGCACACGGAAGCTCTCGTGGAAGAGGTGTTGCGGACGAAGGCCGACGCGGGATTCGCCTTCGACGGAGACGGCGACCGCCTCATCGCCGTGGATGAAAAGGGTTCGGTGCTGACAGGAGACCAGATTATGGCGATCTGCGCCAGGCAGATGAAGTCGCGGGGACTGCTGCGGAACAACCTGGTGGTCACCACGGTCATGAGCAACATCGGTTTCGGTATCGCCATGAAAGAACTGGGCATTGATTACGTCACCACCAGGGTCGGCGACCGGTATGTCCTCGAGGAAATGAAAGCCCGGGACGCTTCTCTCGGAGGCGAGGACTCGGGGCACCTGATCTTTCTCAATCACCACACAACGGGAGACGGCATTCTCTCTGCTCTTCAGCTCATGGAAGTCGTGAAACGGGAGGGGAAGCCGCTTTCGGAGCTTGCCCGCGTCATGAAAGTCTATCCCCAGAAGATCATCAACGTCGACGTTAAATCAAAACCTGAAATAACGTCGATTCCCGAGATCGCGCGCGTCATAGAAGATGTCGAGATGAAACTCGGCGACGCCGGCCGCGTGCTGGTCCGCTACTCGGGGACCCAATCCATGTGCCGCGTCATGGTGGAAGGTCCCACCGACGACGACACGGACGCGTACTGCCGGGTCATCGCCGAGGCGGTGCGGGAAAAACTCGCCTGAGGACTATCGTCATGCTCGGGGCCGTCGCCGGCGACATAATCGGTTCGATTTACGAGGGGAATCCGATCAAGACGAAAGATTTTCCCCTGTTTAAGCCTTCCAGCCGGTTTACCGACGACTCCGTGCTCACCGCGGCCGTGGCGAAGGCCATCCTTGAAGACGGAGATTACCGGGCATGGATCCGCGAGATCGGACGCCGTTATCCCCGCGCCGGCTACGGCGGGTCCTTTTCGAAATGGCTTAATTCGAATAATCCCGAACCCTACAACAGCTGGGGCAACGGTGCCGCCATGCGGGTGAGCCCGGTGGGGTTCGCGTTCGGTGACAGCGAAACGGTGCTTCGCGAAGCGGCGCGCACTGCGGAAATAACCCATAATCATCCTGAAGGCATAAAAGGCGCCCGGGCGGCGGCCCTTGTCGTCTTTCTCGCCCGTACAGGAGCGGGGAAAGAGGATATTAAGAAGGAAATAACCGGTCGTTTCGGTTACGATCTTGACCGTACGCTGGACGCCGTCAGGCCTTCTTACAGCTTCGACATATCCTGCCAGGGTACTGTTCCCGAGGCGATCATCGCCTTCCTCGAATCGGAATCCTATGAAGACGCTGTCAGGAACGCCGTTTCTCTCGGCGGCGACAGCGACACGCTCGCCTGCATCACCGGCGGAATCGCCGAGGCGTACTACGGGAAACTCCCCCGGGAAATAAAGGACGAGGTCGAAAAACGGCTCCCCTCTGACCTGCTTGAAATCGCGGGAAATTTCCGCGAGCGATTCAACCTGTAGCTGGAAGAGTAACGGTTTGTCGCGTCTCAGCGCGCGGGTATCGTGAAGCCCCGCGCCGGTTACCGGAGGAACAGCCGCCAGCCCGCGTATATCGAACCCGGCACGAGATCGAGTGCTCCCGAGGCCTCGGCGACGGGTGTGAACCCGCAGTCGGCGCAGTTGATTTCGCCGCGGCTCTTGACGTAGCAGCCCCGGGTGACGGTGCCGTCCGGATCGACGTTGACGAGAAGATCATCATGGCAGCGCCAGTCGTTCAGAACCATGGCACGCAGCCTGCCCGAGGAATTCATGACGGGGAATCCTCTCTTTTTTAATTCAAGCAGTTTATCCACCGCTTCCCGCCTTTGCCGTAAAGACAGGGAAAGATCCTCTTCGCCCTGGCTGTAAGGGTAAAAGAACTGAAACGTTATACCCTTGACCGTCGGCAATTTGCGGCACCATTCGGCCAGACCTTCCAGGTCATGGATGTTCCGCCGGTTCACCGTGCAGTGAATATAAATATTCCGGTGTTGCGCCTGTTCGAGATTCGCGGCTACACGGTTAAAGGATCCGCTTCGAAGTTCGTCGTGGGTTTTTTTCAGCCCGTCGACGCTGACCCAGATCGTATGCGCGGGGACGTCCAGCGGCAGTGTGCCGTTGGTGGTCACGGCCACGCGGAGGAACCGCCTCCGGGCTTCACCCACGAGGTCGTGAATACGGAAGGACCCGTCGCGCCAGAGGAGCGGCTCTCCTCCCTCGAAGACCACGATCCGGGTTCCCAGGCGCTGCAGGGTATTCATTGCTTCCAGCGCCGTGGTCATGTTCATGGATGCATCCGCCCGTCCCTGGAGATGGTGAAAGGGACAGGCACGGCAGGCCAGGTTGCACCGGTAGGTTACCTTGAAGCTTGCCAGCAGGGGGACGGGACGCCGCCCGATCTTCCGGTGCAGGTAGAACAGGAATAAATCAACCGGCCAGGGGAGTGTCATACGCCTCGTAGTGTCCTCGGTTACCATGGAATCGTAAGCGAATCGGGTATCAGTTTTCGTCGTCGGCGCCGTCATCGGAAGTCACATCCACGGCAAGAACGTCCGGCGTTTCTTCGGCGGGCAGTTGTTCCACGTCCTTGAGCTTACGGCCGATGACCCTGGTTCGTTTCTGTGCCTCTTCGATGGTGTTTGACGCTTCGCCGAGTTTTTTGTGCACCTTGGCAAGGATGACGCCGTACTTGCTCCATTCCGTCTTTATCGCCGAAAGGAGTTTCCAGACCTCGCTTGAACGTTTTTCGATGGCCAGCGTACGGAATCCCATCTGCAGGCTGTTGAGAATGGACCAGAGCGTGGTCGGGCCCGCTATGACCACCCGGTACCTGCGCTGAATCGTCTCGGATAGTCCGGTCCGGCGGAGCACTTCGGCGAAAAGACCTTCCGTGGGCAGAAAAAGGATGGCGAAGTCGGTAGTCAGGGGAGGATTGAGATACTTGTTGCTGATGTCGGCGGCACACTGCCTGATCCGTGTTTCAAGCTGGCGCGCCGCCGCCTCCGTCCCCTCGGCGTCGGCCTTTTCCTGCGCCTCGAGAAGCCTCTGATAATCTTCCAGGGGGAACTTGGCGTCTATGGGCAGCCACAGAGGGGTGCCGTCATCGCCCCTGCCGGGGAACCGGACCGCGTATTCCACCCGTTCGCCGCCGTCTTTCGTGGCCACGTTCGCGTCGTACTGATCCGGGGTCAGGACCTGTTCAAGCATGGCCCCGAGCTGGACTTCGCCCCAGGTGCCCCTGGTTTTCACGTTGGTGAGCATGCGTTTCAGGTCGCCGACGCCGGAGGCAAGGTTCTGCATTTCTCCCAGTCCGCGGTAGACCTGTTCCAGACGATCGCTGACCTGGCGGAACGATTCTCCCAGCCGTTTTTCCAGTGTTCCCTGGAGTTTCTCGTCCACCGTGACGCGCATCTGCTCGAGTCTGAGCGCGTTGTCGTCCTGGAGCGCCTTGAGCCGTTCTTCAACCGCCGATTTCAGGCCGTCAAGCTTCTGCTGGTTCGATTCCGTGAGGGTTGCCAGGCGCTCCGAGAAAGAATCCATTTGTTTCTGTTGCGTTTCCGACATTCCGGCCATGTTCCTGATAACGGAATCGTTGACGGTTCGGAGGGAGGTGCTCACCTCTTCGCGGATGAACCGGTCGTTCCGGGCCGCCTCTTCGCGATTCCTGGCTATTTCCTCCCGGACGGCGCGTTCCGTTCGTTCAGACGCCTTATCCATGTCTTCGCGGGTTCCGGATGATTTCATCCGGCGAATGACGACGGCCTGCAGAACGGCAAGCAGGATCAGAAGCACGCCGGCGGCTATGGCAAACGGTTCGTACATGAACGGTTCCTTCCGTTATTTCGGGGCCGCTCTCGCGGCCCGCGCAGCGAGTCTTTCACGTTTTACGCCTTCCGTGAAACGCGGCGGCGACCGGGAAAGTGATGAGAGAAGAATATGCCATCTGTCCGTCGCGGTCAAATGGTAATGAGGAGTAATGAGAGGTTCGAATGACGCGGGCGGGACGGGAGTGGACGGGGTCGCGACGGGAACGTGCTCGAGAAAAACGTCCGACCTTCATGCCGGCGGTGATTGAAGGGGAAACAGGTTTTTTGAAACAGGGGCTTGACTGGGAGTCGCCGAATTACCTATAGAGAACCAATGATTAATAACGCGACAGTATCGCAGGACGGAAGGCGCTTCACGGTTCGCGACGGAGTGCAGCCTCTTTTCCCCCATGATTTCAAACATCCGGCCGGGCGTTCTCCCGGCGCCTGGTTCCGGTAAGCGGCCATGGAAACCTTCGCCCTCGCCGCGGTCAGCCTGACTATCGCCGTTTCTCTGCTGATCAAGAAAAAAAAGGACCCGCTTCATCGGTCTTACGCGATCCTGTGTCTCGTACTTGCCTTCGAAAAAGGCGCCTTTTTCTTTTACGGCATCACGACGGCCGAGCTCCTGAAATTTCTTCACGCCGCCGGCATGATCCTGCTTGCTCCGTTGCTTGTTCACTTCGCGCGCCGGTTTATCGGCGAGCGGGAAGCGCTTCTTTCGAGCAGGGTCGTCTGGTACGTCGCCGTTCTCGGTATACTCGACGCCATGCTGTTTTTTATTTTTCACGGGCGGACGGCACTGGCGGCGCCGCTGCTCTATGGTTACGTCTATGCCGTTGTCGGGTGGTGCTTCGCGGTCCTGGCCTTTGCGGCGCTGAAGGCGGAAGGAATCCGGAAAAAAAGGCTTCGCTATGTCCTTATCGCCGTCGCGGTCTGGGGAGTGTTGAGTATAAGCGACAGCCTTCAGCAGGCGGGTTTCGCCGTGCCGGCGCTTTCCGAGATCGGCGCGGCGGTCCTTGTTTACTTCGTGCTGATTGTCATCGTGTATCCCAAGCTGCCGGAACTTTACGAAATAATGGCGCGGGCGACGATCGTATTTGTTCTGGTTCTTTTCGTGGCCGGACTGTTTTACGCCGTGGCGGTCGTTTTCGGAAACACTTCCACGCCCATGCCGGATTTCAACCTGGTGCTCATGGCGTCGTTTCTCATCGTGATCTTTATCGATCCCGTGAAACTTCTTCTCAAGCGGGCCATGAGCCGTCTTCTTTTCGAGGGACGCGCCGCCTTTACCTCGCTCTTCGCGCTTGACGACGAGGTGGAAAAGGAAAAGTCGCTCTTTCTGGAAGAAATGGCCCGCGGCATGGCGCACGAGATCAGGAATCCCCTGGGGTCCATCAAGGGCGCGGCCCAGTACCTGAAAACGGAGAGCGAATCGGAAGAAACGCGGCAACTGCTCACGGTCATCACCGAAGAAACGGACCGGCTTGAAAAGGTGGTGTCCCGATTTCTCAGCTATGCGAATCCCTACGTGGTAAACGCGGCTCCCAGGGACGTGAACATGCTGGTCGAGCGGGCGCTGAGCCTGATACGACGGGACGAGTTTCCTGAAAGCATTTCCATCGTGACCGATTTCGCGGCCGATCTTCCTCTGGTTGAAATCGACGAAGAACAGTTTATGCAGGTTATTTTCAATATTGTTCTCAACGCCCTTGAAGCCATGCCGGAAGGAGGAACGCTTACCCTGTCGACAGCCCTGCTCGAGGATGAACGGATGCGGGCCGTTAATCTGACGATCCGGGACACGGGCGGCGGCATACCCAGAGAAGCCGCGAAACAGCTTTTCAAACCCTTTTTTACCACGAAAAAACACGGCACGGGGCTGGGGCTCGCCATCTGCAGAAAGATCATCGGCGAACACGGAGGATATATCAGGGTATCGTCGCACCCGGGCAAGGGTTCGGCCTTCCATGTGATCCTTCCAGTGGAGTGAACGGGGGCGTTCTTTCGCGACGTATAATCAAACAGCTTGACAGGAAGGCGGGACCGTACTAGGTCATCCGTGACCGGTTCATCGGCCGGGATTCATTCCGCCGGGGGCCGGCGTTTTGATTCCGCTCTTCCGCTTGCGGGAGCGGCGGGGGATTTGTATAATGCCGCTTTCCCCTCGCGTCAAAGAAAGAACCCGCCGGGGACGGGAAACAGAGTGCCGCTTTCCATGAGAACAATACTGGTTGTCGACGACGAGAAGAATATGCGCCTGGTGCTCACGGCCATGCTCAGGCGGAAGGGCTATGACGTGGTCGAGGCCGCCGACGGGGTCGAGGCACAGGAGATTCTGCGGAGACGGGATGTATCTGTTGTCGTTTCGGACCTGAAAATGCCCCGCCTCGACGGGTTCGGCCTGCTGAGCTGGATCGGGCGCGAGTATCCTTCACTCCCGTTTATCATTATCACCGCCTACGGCACCATCGCCAACGCGGTCGAAGCGGTGAAAAAGGGCGCGTTCGACTACATTACCAAGCCCTTTGACCAGGAAGAGCTGCAGAACGTTATCGGGAAGGCGGTGAACACGAAAAACCTGACCGACCGGGAACCACGGGTTTCCGTCGACGAGGCGGAACGGGACGAGATCGTAGGATCGAGCGCTCCCATGCAGAAGATATACGACATCGTACGGACCGTCGCTCCCACAACGACGACGGTCCTGGTGCAGGGGGAAACCGGGACGGGCAAGGAACTGGTGGCCCGCGCCGTTCACAACGGAAGCCCCAGGAAAGACAATCCTTTTATAAAAATTAACTGCGCGGCCATCCCCGAAAATCTCCTGGAGAGCGAACTTTTCGGTTTTGAGAAGGGCGCTTTCACCGGGGCGCTTCACAAGAAAATCGGGCGTTTCGAACAGGCGCACGGCGGTACGCTCTTTCTCGATGAAATCGGCGATCTTCCCCGGGACATGCAGGCCAAGCTTCTGCGTGTCATTCAGGACCAGGAGTTCGAACGGGTGGGCGGCCTGCGCACGGTAAAAGTCGATGTGAGGCTGGTTGCGGCAACCAACCGGGATCTGCGAAAAGACGTGGAAAACGGCGATTTTCGGGAAGACCTGTACTACCGCATCAACGTTGTTCCCCTGGAACTGCCGCCCCTGAGAGAGCGAAAAGACGACATACCGTCGCTGGCATCTTTTTTCCTGCAGAAGTTCAACCGTAAACTGGATCGCCGCGTGGAAGACCTTGAACCGGAAGTGATGGACCGTTTTATGGATTATCACTGGCCGGGCAACATCAGGGAAATGGAAAATCTGCTGGAGCGGCTGGTCCTGCTGGCCCCGGAAGGACGCATTCGTCTCCCCGACCTGCCGCCGGACGTGTCGCAGGCGGACGGACCGGGGAAGGGAAGCGATTACGGGGCGTTCAAGGAAGTCATTCGGGAAAAGACCGAATCCATGGAACGTGAAATGATAGAAAACGTCCTGTCGCTTTGCGAGGGAAACGTGACGCAGGCATCGCGCCGGCTGGGTCTCAGCCGGAAAGCCCTGCAATTGAAAATGATAAAATACGGACTGCGCAAATAAAAAAATTGCCCGGGGTGTCGGTCGGACCGATTACTCAGGCGCCGGGACAAACAATGACAATGATCAACAGAATCGAGATAGCCTTCAGGGATGGCAGGAGGGACGCCCCGGGGGAGAAGACGAAAAAAAACATTCAGGAACACCTGGGTATCAACGTTGACCGGGTGACGACCGTTGATGTTTACACCATTGAAGGCGCTTTAACGGCGGAGGAACTCGAGGCGGTCGCGGCGGGTCCATTCTGCGATCCGGTGATTCAGCGATGGGGAATCAACCGGGGCCTGGCGCGGGACTTCGCCTGGCTCGTCGAAGTGGGGTTTCGGCCCGGCGTTACCGACAACGTGGGAAGAACGGCTTCAGAGGCCGTCCGCTACCTGCTCGGGAGCGACAGGCCGGACATTCGGGTATACACGTCGCGCCAGTACGCGATAGACGGCTCCGTTACAAAACATGACGCGGAGCGGATCGCCTCGGGACTTCTTGCCAACGACCTGGTTCAGCATTACGAGATTATAGACGGTTCTGACTGGGATCCGGACAGGGGCATCGCGCCGAAAATACCGCGGGTTGCGATCGAAGACGGTATCCGGGTGGACGAGATCGATCTCGATGTTTCCGACAAACAGTTGCTTCACATAAGCGGCAGTCGAGTGCTGGCGCTCAGCCTCGATGAGATGAAAGCCATCAGGGATTATTTTTCCGATGCCGGAGTCACCGAAAAACGCGCGGCCGCCGGGCTTTCGCCCCGCGTAACAGACGTGGAACTGGAGGCGCTTGCCCAGACCTGGTCGGAACACTGCAAACACAAGATTTTCAACGCGGTCATTGATTACGAGGACGAATCGGGCGGGCTGACTTCCATCCGTTCTCTCTTCAAAACCTACATACAGGGTTCCACCAGGCTCATCAGGGAACGGCTCGGCGACCGGGACTTCTGTCGTTCAGTTTTCAAAGACAACGCCGGCGTGATCGCCCTCAATGATGATTATAACCTGGTCTACAAAGTAGAAACACACAATTCCCCCTCGGCGCTCGATCCCTACGGCGGCGCGCTCACGGGAATCGTGGGCGTCAACCGCGATCCCTTCGGCACCGGCAAGGGTTCGAAGCTGATTTTCAATACCGACGTGTTCTGTTTTGCCGATCCTTTTTACGACCGGCCTTTGCCTGACCGGGTTCTTCACCCCCGGCGCATTTTCGAAGGCGTCCGGGAGGGCGTCGAGCACGGGGGCAACAAGAGCGGCATTCCCACGGTAAACGGTTCCATTATTTTTGACGACCGTTACCTGGGGAAACCCCTGGTCTTCTGCGGAACAGGAGGCATCATGCCCGCCCGCATCAACGGCGAACCGTCGCACGCCAAGGAAATTCTGCCGGGAGACCGGATCGTCATGGCGGGAGGTCGCATCGGCAAGGACGGCATTCACGGCGCCACGTTTTCGTCGGAAGAGCTGCACGAGGGATCGCCCGTCACGGCCGTCCAGATCGGCGATCCCATCACACAGAAAAAGATGACCGACTTTCTGCTCGCGGCTCGTGACAGGGACTATTACCGGGCCATTACAGACAACGGCGCCGGCGGTCTCTCGTCGTCCGTGGGGGAAATGGCCGCTCTCTGCGGCGGCTGCGATCTCGATCTTTCAAAAGCGCCCCTCAAGTATCCCGGTCTTCAGCCCTGGGAGATTCTCCTGTCGGAAGCCCAGGAGCGGATGAGCCTCGCCGTCCCGCCCGGAAAGATGGACGCGTTCATGACCCTGGCGGAACGCATGGGCGTCGAGGCCGCCGATCTGGGTGTTTTTACCGATTCGGGAATGTTCCACGTTCGTTACGGTGAGCGTCCCGTGGCGTATCTCGACATGACGTTCCTGCACGAAGGATTGCCGACGCTGCATCTTTCGGCGAAATGGAATCCTCCACGTCACGAGGAACCCTCTTTCCCCGAGCCGGGGGATCTGGGCGGCGCCCTGCGGACACTGCTGTCCCGGCTCAACATCTGCAGCAAGGAATATGTCGTACGGCAGTATGATCACGAAGTGCAGGGAGGAAGCGTGATCAAGCCGCTGGTGGGCGTCGCCGACGACGGCCCGAGTGACGCCGCCGTGCTCCGGCCGCTTCTGGATTCCTTCGAGGGAATCGTCGTGGCCAATGGAATCTGTCCCCGCTACGGCGACATCGACACCTATCACATGACGGCCTGCTCAATCGACGAGGCAGTGCGCAACGCCATCGCCGCGGGCGGTTCCCTGGACCGGATGGCCGGGATCGACAATTTCTGCTGGTGCGATCCCGTGGGGTCGACGAAAATACCGGACGGCGACTACAAGCTTGCGCAACTCGTCCGGGCGAACCGGGCGCTTTACGACTATACGACGCTTTACGGCGTTCCCTGTATTTCAGGCAAGGACAGCATGAAAAACGATTACGTCGCCGGCGGGACCAGGATATCCATTCCCCCGACGCTGCTTTTTTCCGTTCTCGGGAAAATAGACGATGTGCGCCGGGCTGTCACCATGGACGCAAAGCGGGCCGGCGACCTGGTCTATATTCTCGGCGGGACCCGGAACGAGCTGGGAGGATCGGAATGGTTCGCCCTGCACGGTTACGTCGGGAACGGTGTCCCCAT
>JAGYOR010000010.1 GCA_018399535.1 Deltaproteobacteria bacterium
CGGTCATCCTGAGCTCGTCGAAGGATAGACCGGGCATCCCAAGCCCCTGATGTAATCCGGTCATCCTCGTGTGCCCCGCAGGGGTAGAGCCCTTCGACGGAGCTCAGGAGAAACCTCTGTCGAAGGATAGACCGGGCAAGCAGGAGCCGGACAATAAACGTTCCTCTTTCGCGGTGGAACGGCTCATGGGTGATTCAGCTTATACTGTCATCACAGCAACCGTGATGGTTCGGTCTGAATGTGCATCGGGCAGCACATATCTCGCCGAATTAACGGGGTGTTGAACTGCCTGTACTGTGAACAGGGTGAATCAATCGCGGATTTTGGGGCAGCTTGACAGCCTTACGGAATGTGTGTACTATGCCGCAATTCCAAAAAAATGTAAAATAAAAGAGTGATCAATGGGAAATAATAAAAAAATAAAAAAGATACTTGTCGCGAACCGTGGCGAAATAGCCCTTCGCATCATACGAACAGTAAAGGAATTGGGCATGACGGCGGTCAGCGTTTACGAAAAGCCCGATTCCAACGCCTTGTTCATCCGTTTCGCCGATCAGGCGATTTTCATCGGCGAAGGTCCCCGCAAGGATTATCTGGATATTGATCGCATCCTCTGGGCGGCGAGGGTCAGCGGAGCCGACGCGATTCACCCGGGGTACGGTTTTCTTTCCGAAAACCCTGATTTTTCAGAGGCATGCGAAAAGGCAGGGATCAATTTTATCGGTCCGCCGCCCGATGTTATACGCAACCTGAGTGACAAGGTCGTGGCCCGCGGCATCATGGAAAAAGCGGGGATTCCTTTCATACCCGGAACGTCAGACCTTTCTCCCGGTGACGACGGTGCCCGGGAGGCTCTGGCATTCGCGGAAAAACACCGCTATCCTCTCATGCTGAAGGCATCGGCCGGAGGCGGAGGACGGGGCATTCGAAAAATAACGAACAAGGAAGAACTGGTCGCCCAGATTCCCGCCGCAATGGCGGAAGCCAAATCCGCTTTCAACGATGATCGCGTCTACGTGGAAAAATGCATTACTGAACCGCGACACGTGGAAGTGCAGATTCTTGCCGATGACCACGGAACGGTGCTGCACCTGGGGACCCGCGATTGTTCGATTCAACGGCGTCACCAGAAACTTCTTGAAGTGGCGCCCGCTGAACTTCCGGGCGATGTGGCTGAGAGGATCTGCGAGGCAGCCGTGGATGCGGCCAGGAACGCCGGGTATCGAAGTGCCGGAACGGTCGAGTTTCTTGTTGATTCTTCCACAAACGAGTTCTGGTTCATGGAAATGAACACCCGACTTCAGGTGGAACATACCGTGACGGAAGTGCTCACCGGCGTCGATATCGTCAGGGAGCAGATAGAAATAGCCAACGGCAAACAGCTGAATTTAGCGGAAGTTCCCTGCGAGATGCTGGGCAAGGCAATACAGGTCCGCATTAATGCCGAAGATCCAAAAAACAATTTTATGCCTGAAGGAGGCAAACAGGTGGCCGTCTACCAGTCACCCGGCGGGCCCGGCATACGGCTCGACGGTATTGCCTACCAGGGCTACAAGGTTCCGACGGAATACGACTCGCTGCTCGTGAAAATGACCGTCCGCGGGTACAACTGGGAACAGACGGTGCAGCGGTTGCGGCGCGCCCTGAACGATTTCCTGATCGTGGGACCGAAAACAACGATTCCCTTTTACCTGTCGATTTGCGACGAGCCGGATTTCATGCGGGGAGTGTTCGATACATCCTACCTGGAAAAACACCCGGAAATTTTTGATTATCCGGACAGGGAACGGGAAGTGGCGAAACTGTCGCGTTTGATCGCGGAGATTCACGCAAAAAAAATAAATCCCTACGCTTACTGACGGCAGGGAACGACACCTACAGGATTGCATATGAACGATAATAATAATAATTTCAGCATAGAAGAACGAATTACTCCGAAAGAGCTTGAAGAAAAGGGCGTTGCCGCCGTTCTCGATAAAGTCCGGCGCGCGGAGGGATACTACGTAACCAACACGGAGCGGGATCTCTCGCAGTCCGACTTCAAAAACCGCATCATGCCCCACACTCAGATAATGGTGTCGTGGGAACGGAACGAAGCGGGATTCTTTTCGCTCGAGATAACGGGCGGCGCATCCGTTCACGTGGACATGCTCCGCAAGCAGATGAATCCCCTGGAAAAACTGGAGATCCTGAGCAGCGTCATGCCGGATTTAATGTTCCAGACGCTCTGCAGGGGGATCAACCTTTTCGGATACCGGCCCTATCCCGACAACGTGGTCAGGATGACGGTGGAGAGTTTCGCCCGGTACGTTCATGTCTGGCGCGTATTCGATTTTCTCAACTATGTTCCCAACATGACGGCCGTGTTCGAGGAAGTAAAAAAGGCAGACCGCATTCTCGAGCCGTCTATCTGTTTTTCGACGGGACCGGAACATACCGATAAATATTATGTTGAAAAAGTAAAAGAAATAATTGATGTAACCGGTGAGGATATAATCCTTTGCATTAAGAATCACGGCGGCTTGGGGACGCCCCGCAGAATCGGGGAACTGGTCAGTTCCATTGTCGACGTGTTTCCGGATCTGGTTATTCACTACCATGGTCACAATACGGACGGCAACGACATCGGCAGAATCATCGAGGCCGTCATAAACGGCGCGAAGATCGTTGATGCATCCGACCACGCGCTGACCGGTTTTTACGGTCCGCCGCCGCTGCTTACCGTGGTTGACACGCTCAACGACTACGGGTATCAAGCCGCCGGTCTCGACAGGCAGAAGCTGATCGATGCTTCGAACCGACTGCGGCCAGAGCGGAAATATTACAGTAATTTCGAGTCGCAGTTTTTCGGCTTCGATCCGACGGCGCAGACGCACAAGCTGCCGGGAGGCGCGACGGGCTCGAGTTTCGAGCAGGCGACGAAGGGCGGCTTTCTCGACCAGATGCCGGAAATCCTGCAGCATGAACTTCCTCAAGTACAGAGAGAACTCGGCAACTGGTGGAGCGTGACGCCGGGATCGCAGATACTGTGGACAACCGCGGTCAACAATGTCCTTGAGGGAAAGCGTTACGCGAACGCCAACGACGACCTGAAAAATCTCATGCTGGGCCGATACGGCGACCTTCCCTTTTATTGGCCGTCGGACGAGATATACGAAGCGGTTTTCGGTCCCGACTGGAAGACGATCGTGAATGAAGAAAAGGGCTACCAGCAGATTACCGATATCGATATCGACATCGAGCGGCGGGTTCTTGAAAAACGGCTCGGCCGCCCTGCGACGGATGACGAACTGGTGCTTTACCTGCAGCATCCGAACGACGCCGTCGCATTTTTTAAATTCGAAGAGCAGTTCGGTAAAACATGGGTGCTGCCGCCGAAAATATGGTTCAGAAGAGGCGGGTTCAACCTTGGTGATGTCTTTGAATTCACGGATTATTTCGGCAAAAACCATATTATTGAAATTGGTCCCATGCGCAGGACCAAGGCGGGCGATGCCGTCACCTACCTGGTCGTGGACCACCACCCCGAACCGATCCTCACGGAAATGGAACAGGAAGGAGAGACGGGTGAGCGGAGACGCACGCTGACGGCGAAGGAAATCGACGAACTGGCACAATCAGGCGATGTGCGATCGCCTCTCAAGGGAACCGTAAACGCCGTTCCCGCCAATGAAGGTGAAGATATTGCGGCCGGACAGGTGCTTATTGTTCTTGAAGCCATGAAAATGCTGAATAACGTTGAATCGAAAATTAGTGGCAAAGTAACGGAAATTTTGGTATCTCCCGGCGATGAAGTTGATGTGGGCGATTCTCTCGTGATGGTTGAACAGAGGAAGTAACGGCCACGAGCTCTTTTCCGCACTACAAACTGGATGACGTACCATATGCCGGTTGCAGGGAGTCGGCTTTAGCCTTTTCCCTCGTATCGCCTCCGGGTGCCGATCAGCGCGGTTCAAGTATTCGGGAAGGGGCGGACCGTCATCGCGACGGCCGGCATGTGTAAAGGAAGGAAGATGAAAAGAGGACGAATCACTTTTCTGATTATTCCGCAGGGTCAACGCACTGTCCGCGAAGTAAAAATATCGACCGTACTCATCCGGGGAGTTATCTGTCTCTTTATAGCGGCTCTCGCCGCTACCGCATACCTGGCAAACGAGTATGTTGAAAATCGAAAGAACCTCGCGCTTATCGCCGAACTCGAGGAAGCGAACCAGGCGCAGGGCGAGAGTCTTCGTGTTTTGTTGAGAAAGGTGGACTGCTTTGAAAAGCGGATCGCCCAACTCAATGATTTTGATAGAAAAATACGAATCATGTCGAATCTTGACGTGCCAGAGGAAGATGAAGAAGGCCTCTTCGGCGTGGGCGGTTCGGTTCCAGACGAGGAAACGCCCGAATCCCGAATATCTTCCATGGAACGCGAGTTGATAGATGAAATTCAGCACGACATCGATCAGCTGCTCGAAGAAACATCGGAACGAGAGCGAAGTTTTCGGGAGCTTGTTGAGTACCTGGAGAAGCAGCAATCAATACTGGCCTGCACTCCGTCGATATGGCCGGTTGTCGGGTGGGTAACCTCCGAATTCGGTTATCGAAAATCTCCTTTTACCGGTCGGCGGGAATTTCATAACGGCATCGACGTAGCCGCCCGTCACGGCAAGGAGATCGTCGCTCCCGCGGACGGGATAGTCAGTAAAGCGGGCAGCAACCGGTACATCGGCAATTATGTATGGATCGATCACGGCGACGGGATCGTGACAATTTATGGTCATCTTCGCGACCAGATCATGGAGGCCGAACAGACCGTGAAACGGGGGGACGTCATCGGCCACGTGGGCAACAGCGGGCGAAGCACCGGGCCCCATCTCCACTACAGCGTCATGGTCGACGGAGACTACGTGAATCCGCGGCGCTATCTCTTCTAATGTTTCACTTGAAAGGAAGAGAGCGGTCCGCGACTTTGTGCGTGATCCGTCCCGGCGTGTATCGACGCCGGGCTTTTTTATGAGGGGTATATGTTCAATTACTTGATGAAGAAAATTATCGGCAGCAAAAACGACCGTGAATTAAAGAGGTTGTGGCTCTACGTGAATGAGGTCAACGAGCTGGAGCCGTCTATACAGGCGCTTTCCGATGACGAGTTGAAGGGGGCCACGGCACGCTTCAAGGAAAAACTCGGCCAGGGGGCGGACCTGGAGGATATCCTGGTGGAAGCCTTCGCCGTGGTACGAGAAACGTCGTACCGAATTCTGGGTATGCGGCCGTTCGACGTGCAGGTGCTGGGCGGCCTCGTGCTGCACGAAGGAAAAATCGCGGAAATGAAAACGGGCGAAGGGAAAACCCTTGCCGCAACGATGCCCGTGTATCTCAACGCCCTGACCGGGCGGGGGGTGCACGTGGTCACCGTCAACGATTATCTGGCGCGGCGCGACGCCGAATGGATGGGACCGATCTACACCTTTCTCGGTCTTTCCGTGGGAAATATTGTTCACGGCATGGACGACACAGCAAGAAGAAACGCCTATCAAAGTGACGTAACCTACGGGACCAACAACGAGTTCGGATTCGACTATCTTCGCGATAATATGAAGTTTTCTATCGACGATTACGTGCAGCGCGATTACTATTACGCAATTGTCGACGAGGTGGACAGCATTCTGATCGACGAGGCCCGAACGCCGCTCATCATATCCGGTCCATCCGAAGAATCCACCGACAAGTACGTTCGGATCAACAGGGTTATTCCGAGTCTGCACAAAGAAACCGATTATTCCATCGACGAGAAGACTCGGACGGTCGTGCTGACCGAGGAAGGCGTGGCGAAGGTTGAAGGCCTGCTGAAAGTCCAGAATCTCTACGATCCCCGCAACATCGAGATTCTGCACCATGTCAACCAGGCCTTGAAGGCCCACACGTTGTTCAAGCGGGACGTGGATTATCTCGTGAAGGACAACCAGGTCGTTATCGTCGATGAATTCACCGGTCGTGTCATGCCGGGCCGGCGCTACAGCGACGGTCTGCACCAGGCGCTGGAGGCGAAGGAACACGTCAAGGTTGAACAGGAGAATCAGACCTACGCCTCGATAACGTTCCAGAATTATTTCAGGATGTACGAAAAACTGGCCGGCATGACGGGAACCGCCGACACGGAAGCAACTGAATTCAAAAAGATATACAACCTTGAGGTTGTGGTGGTTCCCACGAACATGCCCATGATTCGCGTCGATAATCCCGATGTGATCTACAAAACGGAAAAAGAAAAATTCGACGCCATTGTGGAGGAAATCCACGAGCTGCACAACATCGGAAGGCCCGTTCTGGTGGGAACCATTTCCATCGAAAAATCTGAGCTTTTGAGCAAGCATTTAAAGAAGGTCGGCATCAAGCACAATATTTTGAACGCGAAAAACCACGAGAAGGAAGCAGAAGTCATAGCCGAAGCCGGCCAGTGGAGCGCCGTGACCATATCGACCAACATGGCGGGCCGCGGGACCGACATCAAGCTCGGAGACGGCGTGGCGGAAATAGGAGGCCTTCACATTCTCGGCACGGAACGCCACGAGAGCCGCCGCATCGACAACCAGTTGCGGGGCCGGTCGGGAAGGCAGGGCGACAAGGGGTCGTCACGCTTTTACCTCTCCCTCGAGGACGACCTGCTCCGGATATTCGGCGCAGAACGGATAAGCTCACTTATGGACCGTATTGGCGTCGAAGAAGGCGAACCCATTGAGCACGGTCTCATTTCAAAGGCGATCGAAAATGCCCAGAGACGCGTGGAAGGACAGAACTTCGACATACGGAAGCACCTGCTGGAATACGATGACGTCATGAACCGCCAGCGGGAGGTCATTTACAAGCAGCGTCGTGATATTCTCGCGGGGACCGACCTGTGGAATACCGTCTACGAAATCACGGAAGAGCTTGTCGAAGACCTGGCCGATGCATTTATGGGCGAAAAACAGCATTCCGACGAGTGGAACCTGAAGGGTCTCGACGATCTCGTGTTAAAGCAGTTTTCACTGCGCCCTGGTTTTGCTGAACGTGACAGAAGCGGCCTGACCCGCGAGGGGGTAGCCGACGAGATCATGGGCGCCGTGCGGAAACTTTTCGAGAAAAAGGAGCAGGATTTCGGAAAGCCTATAATGGACCAGATCGCCAGGCTGATAATGCTTCAGTCGCTCGACAGTCACTGGAAAGATCACCTGCTTTCCATGGATCATCTCAAGGAGGGAATCGGTCTCAGGGGCTACGCCCAGAAAGATCCCATCAGGGAATACCAGCGGGAAGGCTACGACATGTTCATGGACATGGTGGCGGCCGTCAAATCAAGCTCCATTGAAAAGCTGTGCCTTGTGCAGGTGCGTCGCGAGGATGACCTGACGGAAATGGAACAGAAGAGAGAACGGGAATACGTGATGAGCCGCGGCGATCACGACGCCCGTTCCACGACCGTCCGCAGAAAAGGGAAAAAGGTGGGAAGAAACGATCCCTGCCCCTGCGGCAGCGGGAAGAAATACAAACACTGCTGTGGAGCAGGGTTGTAAAAAATCATCCGGCGTCGTCCGGCAGGACGGCGGCGTGCGCAGGAGCATACATGACAACGAAAAAAACCCTGTCGCCGTTGAAAGTACCTGGATTCCGGGCGGGTGGCGTCGCCTGCGGCATAAAGGGCAACGGTAAAAAGGATCTTGCGATTATTGTTTCAGAGGAACCGGCGGCAGCAGCCGCCGTGTTTACGACGAACCGTTTCAAGGCAGCGCCGGTCGTGCACGACATGAACAAGATCACCTCGGGTAAGGCGCAGGCTGTTTTTATAAACAGCGGCAGCGCCAACGCCGCGACCGGTGAAGAAGGAGATGCAGACGCTGGGTCAATGGCGGAGATAGCGGCGAAGTGCCTGGGGATCGACCCGTCACTCGTCCTGGTGGCGTCCACGGGTAGTATCGGCAGCAGGCTGCCGATGAATAAAATAGCAAAGGGAGCGCCGCTGCTCGCGGATGGCCTGAATGGTGAAGAAGACGGACTCATGCAAGCCGCGGAGGCAATAACGACGACAGACCGTTTTATCAAAACAGCGGGCCGCCGGTTCACGATTGATGGAAAGGATGTTTCACTCTGTGGCATCGCCAAGGGAGCCGGCATGATAGAACCGGACATGGCGACGATGCTCGCGTTCTTTATGACAGATGCGGCAATTGAGCAATCAGTCCTCAGCCGAATGTTCAAAAAGGCAGTTGACCAGAGCTTTAACATGATCACCGTGGATGGTTGTATGTCCACCAACGACACGGCACTGATACTCGCCAACGGCCGGGCGGGAAACCGGCCCGTGCAGGTACGCTCAGCCAACGGTCAAATATTCCTGGAAGCGTTGCTCGAAACGGCGATCGAACTGGCGGCGATGATAGTGCGCGACGGCGAGGGAGCGACCAAGCTTATCGACATCACCGTCGACGGCGCGCGGAACCGCACGGAGGCCCGCCGCATAGCCTACGCGGTAGGGCGGTCGAACCTGGTTAAAACCGCGTTTTTCGGCGGGGATGCAAACTGGGGCCGGATCATATCGGCGGCCGGGTCGGTGGGAATCCCCATAGATCCCCGAAAACTGACGCTGTACTTCGAGGATTGCATGATCTTTACCGACGGACAGGGCGTGGGCGGAAACGAAAAAAAACTTCGAGAAATCATGAACCGGGATACCGTCAGCATACGAATCAAGCTTACCGAAGGGTCGGGCACGTTCCGCGTGTTCGCCTCCGATTTGACCCACGATTACGTCGATATAAACGCGCTGTACCACACGTGAAGGAAATCTCGAACCTTCAGAGGCGGCAGCGGGTCGCCATTTGACATCCTGTTTTTTTTAATTCGTTTTACTTGACAGGGGAGGGACCGGCTGTTTTACGCTCGGCCGTTCCCTCGTCGCCACGCGGAATAATTAATGATTTGTCTTGATTATTTCCGTCCCTTGTGGTAGTTCCTTCGACCTCAAAAACTAAAATACACACACTTTCCGATGGTTCCGGGGGTGCCCGCGTTTATGGGTTCCGGTTCCAGGCGACGAAGGTGGCGGGTAAACAACGAAAGGAGAATTAACGTGCCCCAAGTATCGATGAAAATGCTGCTCGAATCCGGTGTCCATTTCGGACACCAGACCAACCGCTGGAACCCGAAGATGAAACAGTATATCTTCGGCGCCCGCAATGGAATCTACATCGTCGACCTGCAACAGACGGTGCAGCTTTTTGAAGTCGCCTATCAGTTTATTATTAACAACGCGGCTGCCGGTGAAAGCGTGCTCTTTGTGGGAACAAAGCGGCAGGCGCAGGAATCGGTCAAGACGGAAGCGGAGCGATGCGGTATGCCCTACGTCAATCAGCGGTGGCTGGGCGGAATGTTGACAAACTTCACCACCATCAAAAAGAGCATCGACCGCCTGACGAAAATCGACGAGATGTTCGAGGATGAATCTATCAGCTCCTTTCCGAAAAAGGAAATCATGAAACTTCAGAAGGAGCGCGAGAAGCTCCAGAAGGTACTCGGCGGCATCAGACACATGACGCGGTTGCCGGGAGCTCTTTTTGTTATTGACCCGAAACGGGAAACTATCGCCGTCAGGGAGGGCCGCCGCTTGGGAATTCCCATCGTGGCAATCACCGATACAAACTGTGATCCCGACGATATTGATTATGTTATTCCCGGGAACGACGACGCGATTCGGGCCATCAAGCTCTTTTCCTCGAAAGTCGCCGACGCCGTGGAAGAGGGCAAGCACCGGCTCGAAGAGCGCATTCAGGCGGAAAGCGACAAGGAGGAAGAGGACGCCGGTTCCGAGAATGATGTGCCTGAAAGCGTCGAATCGAAAGAAGTCGAAACGGCTGAAGGCGGCGAGGAATCCAAGGCCGAATCAGGCGAAGGAGAAACCACCGAGGAGGTAACAGTACATTGAGTATTTCAGCATCACAGGTAAAGGAACTGAGGGACAAGACGAATTCCGGCATGATGGATTGCAAGGAAGCGCTACAGGCTTCCGATGGAGATTTCGGCAAGGCGATAGAATACTTGAGAAAAAAAGGATTGTCCGCGGCGACGAAACGATCGTCCCGGGCGGCCAAGGAAGGAACCGTCGCGTCGTACGTGCACATGGAGGGAAGTATCGGGGTCCTCGTGGAAGTAAACTGCGAAACGGACTTCGTCGCGAAGACCGACGATTTTAAAACCATGGCGAAAGACCTTGCCATGCAGATCGCCGCGACAAATCCGAAATACGTGAATGCCGAGGAAATACCGGAAAGCGAACTGTCCGGTGAAAAGGAAATATATCGAAGCCAGGCGCTGGCCGAAGGCAAGCCCGAAAAGGTGGTTGACAGGATTATCGAAGGAAAACTGAAAAAATATTACGAAGAGGTCTGCCTCCTTGATCAGAAGTTCATCAAGGATACGGATATAACCGTTCGGGACATGGTGAACAACATGATCGCCAACTCGGGCGAAAATATCATTGTCAGGCGTTTCGCACGGTTTCAGCTCGGCGAGGATCTGTAATAACCGCTCGTCCGGCACTGCGGTGACCGGAACGGAGCGGTGGAAAACAAGGCCGCTATGAATACGCCGCATTACAAACGCGTTCTTTTGAAACTGAGCGGCGAGGCCCTTCTGGGGGAGTCGTCCTTCGGTATCGACTCAAAGGTTCTCGACTACATCGCCGGGGAAATAGCGGTGCTGCGCGGATTGTCCGTCGAGACGGCCGTTGTTATCGGGGGAGGCAACATTTACCGCGGCGTCGAAATGGTTTCGCGAGGCATCGACCGGGCGGCGGCGGACTACATGGGCATGCTCGCCACGGTCATGAACGGCATCGCCCTTCAGAACGCCTTCGAACGGCATGACATTCCGTCGCGACTCCAGTCGTCCATCGAAATGCCGCGGGTAGCCGAGCCTTTCATTCGGGAACGGGCGCTCAAGCATCTCGAGTCGGGGCGGGTGGTAATATTTGCGGGAGGCACGGGGAATCCCTATTTTACTACCGACACGGCGGCCGCCCTGCGGGCACTTGAAATCAAGGCCGATGTCCTGCTCAAGGCCACGAAAGTAGACGGCGTTTACGACAAAGACCCCGTCGGTCACTCGGACGCCGTCATGTTCGACACGTTGACCTACACCGAGGCTCTCGCGCGGGACCTTCGTGTTATGGACGCCGCCGCCCTGTCGCTGTGCCGGGAAAACAACCTGCCCATCGTGGTCTTCAACCTGGGGAAGCAGGGAAATATCGGCGGAGCGGTGTGTAATCATAAGATTGGAACGCTCGTGAGAGGTGATACAGCATGACGGAACTGGTTTTTGAAGAATTGCATGAAAAAATGAACAACACGATCGCCTTTTTTGAGAAGTCGCTGAACAGGGTCAGGACCGGCAGGGCGTCATTGTCGCTTCTCGACGGCATCAGGGTCGATTACTACGGATCGCCCACGCCGCTCAACCAGATGGCGACTCTTTCCGTTCCGGACAGTCAGTCGATACTCATATCGCCCTGGGATAAAACGGCCCTGGGCGCCGTGGAAAAAGCGATACAGAAATCAGAACTGGGGTTGATGCCTTCTAACGACGGCAAGGTGATCCGGATCAATATACCTCCGCTCACGGAAGAACGGCGGAAGGAGCTTGTCAAGGTAGTCAGAAAAATGGCCGAGGACTGCCGCATCCAGATTCGCAACACCCGCCGTGACGCCAATGCCGAGCTCAAAAAGATGAAGAACGACAGCGACATATCAGAGGATGAATCCCACGCGAAGCAGGACGAAGTGCAGAAAATAACCGACGAGTACATCGAGAAAGCAGACGCCATCCTGGCTGCGAAGGAATCGGAGATCATGGAAATATAACGCGGGTGGTACGAACACCGGCAGACAGGAAGGGAACGAAGGTTCCCTTTTTTTGTGACGGTCCGGTCAGGGCGCTCATTGAACGGAAAGATTCATTGAAAATGGGTCTTGCCTGTGATACATAGAAATTATTAATTATTTTATAAGTCTACGAGTCATATGCAGGAAATCGATATTAACCGTCTGCCCAGGCACGTTGCCGTCATCATGGATGGAAACGGCCGGTGGGCCAAGCGGAACGCGCTGAACAGGCTGACGGGACACAAGCGGGGCGCCGGCGCCGTCAGGACCATCGTCAGAACGGCGCGTGAGATCGGTATTCAATACCTGACGCTGTATGCTTTTTCCGTGGAAAACTGGTCCAGGCCGAGCGAAGAAATCAAGGCGCTCATGCTGTTGCTCGAGAAATACCTGCGCGACGAACTGAAAGAAATGCTCGACAACGGCATCAGACTTTCGGCGATCGGCAAGATCGACGCTCTGCCGCCCGCCGCCCGCCGCATTCTTCTGGAGACCATTGAAAAAACAGCGGCAAACAGGGATATGGTCCTCACGCTCGCACTCAGCTACGGTGGCCGCGACGAGCTGGTGGAAGTAACAAGAAAAATTGCCATGGAGTGCGTTGCGGGAAAACTCGATCCGGCCGGAATTACGAAGGAACACATCACGCAGCATCTCTTCACGGCGGGCATGCCCGATCCCGATCTGCTCATTCGTACCAGCGGCGAGTACCGAATAAGCAATTTCCTGCTCTGGCAACTTGCCTACACGGAACTCTATTTCGCCGATATTCTCTGGCCTGATTTTTCACGCGAATCCTTTATCGAGGCGGTCGTCGATTACCAGAGGCGTGAACGACGTTTCGGTCTGACCAGCGACCAGCTGGCAAGGATGTGACGCCGCCATGAATGCCCACCTTAAACGCTGGCTCACGGCATTCATCGCCGTACCGCTGCTTATCGTTATCATAGGGTACGGTTCGGAATCGATCTTCGCCCTTTTTATCGCGGCTGTCATCACCGCCGGCGTCATCGAATACAACACGATGGTGTTCGAGAAAGACCGGAGGACGGAAAGAGGCCTTACCGTGATCATCGCATTGCTGATCGCGGTTTCCGCTGTCTCCGGCGGCCGTTCCCTCATGATGGCGACTGTCACCCTGTCCATTCCGGCCGTTCTGGCGATGCGTCTGCTGCGAACCGACGGTGGTGGTTCGTCGCTGAAAGACACGGCGAATATTTTTTTCGGTGTGCTTTTTATCGCCGTTACCATGTCTCATTTCATTCTCATCAGGATGGACGAAAGAGGAATCGTCTGGATATTTTTTCTCATTGTCATGGCCTTTTCAAGCGATGTGGCGGCCTATTACGTAGGACGTTTCATGGGGCGGCGGAAACTCCTGCCCTCGGTAAGCGCCGGGAAAACCGAGGAAGGGGCGGCGGCCGGAATTATTGGATGCATGATTGCCTGCGTTATTTTCGCAGTCCTGTTTCTGCCCGGGACGGGAACGGGGCACGCGGCAGCAATGGGGGTTCTGGGAAGCATATTCGGACAACTGGGCGATCTGTCGGAGTCAGCCGTTAAGAGAACGTTCAATGTCAAGGATTCCGGCTTTCTGATTCCGGGACACGGCGGAATACTTGACCGGCTTGATTCGTTCATATTCATGGCTCCCTTCGTGTACTATTACAAGCATTTCTTTCTGGTGACATGAAAACACTCTCCATTCTCGGTTCGACCGGGTCAATCGGAACCAACGCGCTTGACGTCATCGCCCGCGATGAGGCGGGGTTCTCTGTCGCCGGACTCGCGGGCCACAGCAACATCGAGCTTCTTCGGAAACAGATCGAGCGATTCCGGCCGAAGGCGGCTGTGGCAGCCGATGAAGAAAAGGCGGCCGCTCTCGTCGATATGCTGGGTTCTTCGTCAAGAACGTCGGTACTCTTTGGTCCGGAGGGATACCGGGAACTGGCGTCACTGAACGATGTGGACATGGTGATTTCGGCAATGTCCGGGGCGGCAGGCCTGCTGCCCACAATGGACGCCGTCGAAGCGGGAAGTGATGTCGCCCTGGCGAACAAGGAAACGATGGTGATGGCGGGTGAGCTGGTGCTGGAAAAAGCCAGGTCCCGCGGCGTCCGCATTCTACCGGTCGACAGTGAACACAGCGCAATCTTCCAGTGCCTGGAAGGACACCCGAGACGTGGAGTGAAAAAGCTGGTCCTTACCGCGTCGGGCGGGCCGTTTTTCCGGCGTGACGCAGCGGATCTTGAGGCGGTGACGCCCCGTGAGGCCCTGCGACACCCGAACTGGCGCATGGGTCCGAAAATAACAATTGATTCGGCGACCATGATGAACAAGGGACTGGAAATAATTGAGGCCATGCACCTCTTTTCCATGGACGTCGATCTGATTGACGTGGTTATACACCCCGAAAGCATCGTGCATTCCATGGTGGTCTATCGCGACGGGTCCGTACTGGCCCAGATGGGAATTCCCGACATGAGGATACCCATCGCTTACGCGATCGCCTATCCTGAACGCATGGATCTGGGGCTGCCTGAACTTGACTTGTCAGCGGCAGGCACGCTCACGTTTCTTTCACCTGACTGCGAAAAATTTCCCTGCATGAGGATCGCAGTAGAGGCTGCCCGGAAGGGCGGTACGGCGCCCGCGGTTCTCAACGCCGCCAACGAGATCGCCGTCGAAGCTTTTCTTGCGGAACGCCTTCGGTTTACCGACATTCCAGTGATAGCTGAGGAAACGCTGCGGGCGCATGAAAGAGGCGGTACGTTTTCCATGAAAGCGGTGCTTGCGGCTGACCGGTGGGCCCGCGACCACGCGAAGAAACGTGTCGATACCATGCAAAACGCAGGGCCACCGAGGAAAAAGGAGGGCGGCCCTGCGCCTGCCCGGGAATCCAATAACAATAAGGATTCCGGGAGGAAAATACAATAATCTGTACAGACGCCGCAAAGGCGGGTATCATAATAAAAAGACGTGTTGTAGTGAAAGGAAGCTCGTGATCGGCATTAATATACTATCAGTAATTGTCGTCCTGGGGATCCTGATTTTCGTTCACGAACTCGGCCATTTTCTTGTGGCCAAGTGGAGCGGTGTTGGGGTACTTAAATTTTCCCTCGGGTTCGGTCCGAAAATAGTGGGGAAAAAATACGGCGAAACGGAGTATGTCATATCGGCGATACCGTTGGGCGGCTATGTCAAACTTTTAGGGGAAACGGACGGGGAGGAGCTCTCGGAGGAGGACAAAAAGCGTTCGTTCGCCGAGCAGTCGGTCTATAAAAGAATGGCCATCGTCGCCGCTGGCCCGGCCTTTAATTTTCTCTTCGCCGCCGTTGCCTTCGCGGTTATATTCGCTGCCGGTGTTCCCGTTACAACCGCCAGAGTGGGCGCGGTACAACCGGAAAGTCCAGCCGCCGTCGCCGGAATTCAGGAGGGAGACCTCGTTCGGGAAATAGACGGGGTAACCGTTTCAAACTGGGAAAAACTGGCGGAAACGATACGTTCCAGCGGCGGTGAAACACTGACCGTCACTGTAGAACGGAATGGCGCCGAAAACAGGTTGACTGTTACGCCGCAACAGGCTGAAGTGCCAAATATCTTCGGAGAACCGGAAACAGGCTACGTCATTGGCATCGGCATGTCGAACGAGACGTTCCTTCAGCGGAAGGGCCCGTTCGGCGCGGTGCTGGCCGGCATCGGCGAGACCTGGTGGTTCACGAAACTCACCTATCTGAGCATCGTCAAGATTATTCAGCGCGTCGTTTCGCCGAAGGAGCTGGGAGGACCCATCTTTATCGCGAAAATGTCGGGCGACGTAGCCCGACAGGGCTTCGTGCCGTTTCTCTTTTTCATGGCCATTCTCAGCGTGAATCTGGGTGTTCTCAATCTGCTTCCAATCCCGGTGCTCGACGGAGGGCACCTCATGTTTTTCGTCATCGAACTGGTTACGAAAAGGGAGGTGAACATCAAGTGGCGCGAGGCCGCGCAAACGGCCGGATTTTTTCTCCTGATCCTTCTCATGTTCTGGGTTACCTACAACGATATCGTCAAGATATGGGGGGATTAGCAGGCAGTGCTTACACTTGCCCTGGATACGACCTCCCGGACGATGAGCGTCGCCCTTTTGCATGATGATCGGCTCGTAGCGGAACTGTTCGCCGATGCAGGTAAACAGCACGCGGAAACGCTTCTGCCAGCCATCGCGCACGTGCTTGACGAGGCGGGATATGTTACGCGGGACATCGATCTTTTTGCCTGCGCGACAGGGCCCGGTTCATTCACGGGGGTTCGGGTCGGTCTCAGCACAGCAAAAGGACTCGCCCGCGCTTTTGAGCGTTCCCTTGTGGGTGTTTCTTCACTGGAAGCACTCGCCATGAACGGTATTCTGTCGTCCTCCGTGATCTGTCCGATGCTGGATGCCCGCCGAAGTGAAGTCTACACGGCCCTCTACCGGACGGGTCCGGACGGGTTCCTCGAGCTTGTAGACGAAGAACGGGCCGTCAATCCACTCGAATTTCTTGAAACCCTCGAGGGCGACATTCTTTTTATGGGAGACGGCGCGGAAGTATACGAGGCGACGATACGGGACGTACTGAAAGAACGGGCGAATTTCGCGGGGTCGCTGTCAAGCCGCGTACGGGCGTCGTCAGTCGGTCGTATCGGATTGAAAAAAAGCCGTGGCGGTGATATCATCACTCCTCTTGAAGTGATGCCGCGCTACCTTCGGCCGTCCTATGTCGGGCGGTAAGAACCACGGATGGCCGCGGGGCTGTGAAAAAGGACCGGAATAATGAAACGAGGACAGTATTGATGAAAAACCATGCCTACCCGATCATGCCGGAAGGCTTCCTCTTTTTTATTCCATTCGCTTTTCTGGCTTGCCTTTTCGCCGTTCTTTCGTGGAGTATCGCCGCAACACTCTCCGGTTTGCTGGCGGTTTTCGTAATCTGGTTCTTCCGGAATCCCGAAAGAGACATTCCCGACGACGAGAAGGGAATCGTATCGCCCGCCGACGGTCGCATACTGAAGATCGAAGAAGGACAAGGGATGGACGGATTCCCGGAGGGATTCACGAAGGTGAGCATTTTTATGAGCCTGTTCAACGTGCACGTAAACAGGGCGCCCTGTTCGGGACAGGTGAAAAACATCAATTATCGCGAAGGCAAATTTTTTTCGGCCAACCTGGACAAGGCCTCGACGGAAAACGAGAGTAACGCTGTGACTATTACCACCGATGACAGCGGAGAAATAAGGGTTGTGCAAATCGCCGGCCTGGTGGCGAGGCGGATCGTCTGCTGGCTGGAAGAAGGCATGCGAGTGACGAGGGGGGAGCGCTTCGGCATGATACGGTTCGGCTCTCGACTCGAAGTGTTTGCACCCCGTGGTACGAGGATCATCGTATCGCCGGGCGATAAAGTGAAGGCCGGGGCTACAACGATAGGATTTCTGCCATGAGACGAAACAAAACGAAAGAACGGGACGCGATGAAAAAGGGTATTTACATTCTGCCGAATCTCTTTACGACGGGGAATATTTTTTTCGGCTTTTTCTCCATTATCTCCGCCGTAAACGGGCAGTACGCATGGGCTGCGGTCCTGATCATGATCGCCTGCGTCCTGGACGGGCTGGACGGAAAGATAGCCCGCTTTACGAGGACCACGAGCCGCTTCGGTGTTGAATACGATTCCCTCTCGGATCTTGTTTCATTCGGCATGGCGCCGGCGCTGTTGGTCTATCTCTGGGCGCTTTCGCCCTATGGACGGGCGGGATGGATTATGTCCTTTTTCTTCGTCGTCTGCGGCGCGCTTCGCCTGGCCCGGTTCAATGTGCAGTCACCTGCCATGGACGGGAAAACGTTCGTGGGGTTGCCCATACCGGCGGCGGCCATGATGGTGGCGTCCACCGTTGTTTTTCGGGAATTTATGGGAGGAACGGGCATGTTCACGCACCCTGCTATACCCCTCGCCATGATTGCCCTGTCTCTGCTGATGGTAAGCAACATACGCTATTACAGTTTCAAGGACCTTGACTTTTTCGCCCGTAAACCATTCATGACGTTTGTCTCGATTGTTCTTATATTTGTCGTTATCGTTATGCACCCACAGGTAATGCTCTTTGCCTTTGCCCTCGCATACATGCTTTCGGGACCATCCTGGACTGTTTTCCGAGCCGTCGGCGGCAGGAAAGAGGAACCGGCGCCCGAACCGCGGGAGAAACACGGGTTCTGAAAGCAGCAGGGCGACGCCGCAGTGACGAACCGTATTGACATTATGAAAAATTATTGAAGAAGGTGTTGAGCTGATGAAAAAATTCAACGTGGCGGTTGTCGGCGCCACTGGCGCCGTTGGTAACAGAATGATTCAAATTCTCGAAGAACGCGATTTCCCTGTCGGAGAGATCCACCTGCTCGCATCCGAGCGTTCACGCGGGAAGGAGTTGAATTTCAGGGGCACGCCCCGTCCCATCGAGGTATTGACAGAGGAATCCTTCAAGGGTATCGATATCGGACTTTTTTCACCGGGCGGTGAAGTCAGCAAGCGTTTCGCACCGGCGGCGGCCCGCGCCGGGTCCGTCGTCATCGACAATACGAGCGCCTTTCGCATGGAGCCCGACATTCCCCTGGTTGTTCCGGAAGTCAATCCGGAAGACATCGCTTTGTACCGTAACAAGGGCATTATCGCCAATCCGAACTGTTCTACCATCCAGATGATGGTCGCCCTGAAACCAATTCAGGATGCCGCCGGCATCAAGCGGATCGTGGTATCAACCTACCAGGCAGTGTCCGGGTCGGGAAAGAAAGCCATCGACGAGCTGGAGGAACAGTCGCGTACCATGCTCGACGGAGGCGAGCCGGAACCGTCCGTGTATCCCCACGCCATCGCCTTCAACTGTCTTCCTCACATCGACGTGTTTCTCGATAACGGCTATACAAAGGAAGAAATGAAGATGGTGAACGAAACAAGGAAGATTCTTCACGATCAATCCATAGCCGTGACGGCGACCGCCGTGCGGGTTCCTGTTTTTTACGGCCACTCGGAATCCGTCAACGTGGAAACAATAAAAAAGATCTCAGTCGACGAGGCCCGAAGGGTACTTTCGAACATGCCGGGCGTGAAAGTCGTCGACAACCCCTCGAAGGCGGAGTATCCACTGGCTCTCGACGCGGCCGGCAGGAATGAAACGTTTGTGGGGCGCATCAGGGAAGACGAATCAATCGAGAACGGCATCAATATGTGGATCGTTTCGGATAATATCAGAAAGGGTGCGGCGCTCAACGCCGTGCAGATCGCGGAGTTACTGGCCGAGCGCTATCTTTCCTGAAACATGAAAATATCAACCGGTGAGGCCCGGGGGAGAAAATTAACGGTCCCGCGGGGTGGTCGAATCAGGATTACCTCGGACCGTGTGAAGGAAGCTCTTTTTAATATTTTAGGGTCGGTTGAAGGCGCGCGCTTTCTCGACATGTTTGCCGGAACCGGCAACGTGGGGATTGAAGCACTCAGCAGGGGGGCGGCCGCCGCGGTGTTTATAGAGATACGTTCCTCTCACGCGGCGGTAATACGCACGAACGTTGAACGGTGTGGTTTCGATGACTGTTTCGAGATAATCAAGGCGTCTTTCGACCGGGGGGCAGCGCTGCTGCGGGAGCGGGGCGAGCGGTTCGACGTGATATTCGCCGACCCGCCGTATGAACGGGGGCTGGCGGAACGCGCGGCTGACGTGCTGTACGAATCCTCGCTTCTCGCGCCGGGCGGCGTCGTCGTTGTTGAACACTCGGTAAGGGAACAATGCGACGGAACAGGCGGCCTCGTGCTGAAGGACCGGAGAGGTTACGGGGATACGGTACTTTCATTTTTCGCCGGCATCGATCAAGGAGAAAAGGATGGGTAAGACAGCGGTATATCCCGGTTCGTTCGATCCCATAACGAACGGCCATATTGACATCATCAACAGGGGGCTCAGAATATTCGACAAGATTGTAATCGCCGTCGGAAACAATCCGACGAAATCGGCGCTCTTTACCGTGGAAGAGCGCATAGAGATGATCAGGGAGATTATCGTCGACAACAGTCGGCTTGAAGTTGCCACCTACTCGGGCCTGCTGGTTGATTTTCTGGCCGAAGTCGACGCCTGCGTCATTCTCAGGGGCCTGCGGGCAATGTCGGATTTTGAATACGAGTTTCAGCTGGCACTTATGAACCGGAGACTCGACCGGCAGATCGAAACGGTATTCCTGATGACGGGGTCGAAGTGGTTCTATTGTAATTCGCGAATCATCAAGGAGGCTGCAGCATTCGGCGGGTCCGTGCGGGGCATGGTGCCGGACGACGTACTCATGAGGCTGAAAGAAAAATTTCCACTCATGAGGGAAAATAACGGGCGGAAAAGGAACAAGGTCTGAAAACCGTCGGTCCGGATGGCGCGGTTTTCTAGACGGGCAATAAACGATAAAAACGCAAGGAGCCTTGTATTTACATGAAACTAGCCGAACGGGCGGACAGGATCAAGCCGTCGCCGACGTTGGCAATTACCGCGAAAGCCAACGCCATGCGGGCCGAAGGAATCGACGTGATCAGCTTCGGCGCAGGCGAACCGGATTTCGACACGCCGGATTACATCAAGGAAGCGGCCGTAGCCGCAATTCACGAGGGATTCACGAAATACACGCCCGCGTCCGGTACGGACGAACTCAAGCAGGCAGTCGTTGAGAAGCTTATGGCCGACAACGGGCTTTCCTATGAAAAGGCTGACATCTGCGTATCCTGCGGCGCGAAGCATTCACTGTACAATCTGGCTCAGGTCCTGTTCGAAAAGGGGGACGAGGTGATTGTTCCCGCTCCCTACTGGGTGTCCTATCCCGCCATTGTGCTGCTCGCCGACGCGGTGCCGGTGATCGTCGACACGAAAGAGGAAAACGGGTTCAAAATGACTCCCGCCGAACTCGAAGCGGCCGTGACTGACAGAACAAGGGGCGTTATCATCAACAGTCCCTCGAATCCCACCGGTGCCGCCTACAGGCGTGACGATCTGCGCGAAATCGGTGAGATAGTCAAGAAACACAGCCTCGCCGTCATAAGCGACGATATTTATGAAAAAATAATTTACGACGGCGCCTCGTTCGTCACTATGGCGCAGCTTGATGATGAGTTGAAAGCGTGTTCGTTTGTTGTGAACGGCGTGTCGAAGGCGTATTCCATGACGGGCTGGCGCATCGGTTACGCCGCGGGGCCGAGGCAGGTCATAGCAGCTGTGTCGAAACTACAGAGTCAAAACACGTCGAACCCGGCATCGATTTCACAGAAAGCCGCGCTGGCGGCTCTGCAGGGCGACCAGGCGCCGACGGAAATCATGGTCGAGGAATTCCGCAAACGGCGCGATGTTATCGTGGATGCGCTGAACGGGATGCCGGGAGTGAAGTGTCTCAAACCTGAGGGCGCTTTCTACGTTTTTCCCAACGTATCCGGCCTGTACGGCATGGCCGGCGGGGATCACCGGGTGAGCGACTCCGCGTCGTTCACGTCCTACCTGCTGGACGTGGCCAGAGTCGCCGTCATTCCCGGCGCCGATTTCGGTAATGACAACCATATCCGGTTGTCGTACGCCACCTCAATGGAAAACATCGAGCAGGGTCTTAAAAGGATCAAAGAAGCCATTGGAGCGCTCAGGCCGGCTTGAGGTAAACATTCATCGACTGCAGGCCACCAACGACCGCGGTTATTCTTTCCCGCCCTTTTTTCGAAGGATAAGCCTGACGGGTACCTGGTCAAAACCGAATGTTTCCCGAATACGGTTGGAAAGGTAACGCCGGTATGAAAAATGAACGGCCGACGGTTCCCGGGCGAAGAGAACGAAGGTCGGCGGCCTGACCGATGTCTGGGCTCCGTAGGATATGGTGTTCGGTTTCCCCCGATGGCGTGAGAGAGGTTTCCGGGAGGTGAATTCCGCGAGGGCCTTGTTGAAAGCCGCCGTGGAAACGCGCCGCGTGTATTGCTCGTAGACGCCGTCGATGATTCCGAAGATTTTCGGAACCCGCTGTCCCGTGAGCGCCGACGTGGTTATGATCGGCGCGAAGCCCAGGAATTTCAAGTTATCCCGAACGTGTCTCACATACACGCCGAGCGTCGAGTTGTCCTTTTCGACCAGATCCCACTTGTTGATGATGATAATAGTAGCCGCGCCTCGTTCGTAGGAGAGACCGGCGATTTTAGCGTCCTGGTCCGTAACGCCTGATTCAGCGTCGATCAGAACCAGCGCCACGTCGCACCGTTCCAGCGTTTTCAGAACTCCCACCACGGAGTATCGTTCAAGTTTCATGCTGACGCGGCTCTTTTTTCTGATGCCCGCCGTGTCGATCAGCGTGTAACTCCTGTCTCCGACATCAAATGGAGTATCGATGGGGTCTCTCGTCGTTCCGGGCTCGATGTTTACGATGGTCCGTTCGTATCCGAGCAGGGCGTTCACCAATGAAGATTTTCCCACGTTCGGCCGGCCCGTGACAGCGATTCGAATCCGGTCCCCGTGATCCTCGTCCTCTTCCGATCCGGGCAGTGCTGCCGCCACGTCGTCCATGAGATCGCCCACGCCGAGACCGTGCTGCGATGATACTGTATAGATTTGTTCGACGCCGAGGCGATAGAAATCGAGAGCCGCTGCTTCGTGCCTGGGACTGTCGACCTTGTTCAC
Source organism: Deltaproteobacteria bacterium (assembly GCA_018399535.1). GTDB lineage: Bacteria > Desulfobacterota > Syntrophia > Syntrophales > UBA2210 > MLS-D. The sequence goes on from JAGYOR010000010.1 coordinate 22,587, forward strand.
CACGTAAAAGACGGGTTTGTCCGTTCTGCGCAGGAGATCGGCGATTTCTTCGTCCGAGGGCGTAATACCCGTCGTTCCATCCATGAGAAAGATGATGGCCTGGGCTTCCTCGATGGCGAGAGCGGTCTGGTTCCTCATCTGTTCCAGCATTGTTTCTCTGGACAGCAATTCGAATCCGCCCGTGTCAACGATGCGGAAATACTGTCCGTTCCAGGACGACTCGCCGTAGTTACGGTCACGGGTCGCTCCGGGCTGGTCGATGACGATGGCCTTCGTGGTGTCCGACAGCCTGTTGAACAGGGTGGACTTTCCAACGTTGGGCCTGCCCACGATGGCGACAAGAGGTTTCATGTCAGCGGTACCCCAATTCGCGCAAAGCGCCGTCGTCTTCGTGCCAGTCCTTCCTGACTTTCACGAAAAGTTCCAGAAAGACGCGTGTGCCGAAAAACCGTTCCATGGCGAGGCGGGCGCCGGTTCCGATCTGCTTGAGCATCGCGCCGTTCTTCCCGATGATTATTCCCTTCTGGGATTTTTTTGCCACCAGGATGGTCGCGCCGATTCGCAGGAGGTTCTTTTCTTCGTCTTCCTTGAAATAGTCGATTGAGACGGCCGTGGTGTAGGGAAGCTCCTGATGGGTGCGCAGTGTAATCAGTTCCCTGATCATTTCCGCCGCCATGAACCGTTCCGACTGTTCGGTAATCATATCGTCGGGGAAGAAGGGCGGTCCTTCGGGCAACAGCTCCCACAGCTCCTTCAGCAGAACGTCCACGTTAAACCCGCCCAGGGCGGACAGGGGGACCACGGCCCGGAAGGGAAGAAGTTCTTTCACACGGTCGATATAGGGCAAAAGATCGCCTTTTTTGACCTGGTCGATCTTGTTGATCACCAGGATGACAGGCGAGGATTGTTTCGCCAGTGATTCCACCACGAGCCGATCATCGTCCGTAGGCCCCCGGCCGGCCTCAATAAGAAACAGGACCACGTCCGCCTCGGACAGGGCCGTCACGGCGGTTGACACCATGGATCGTCCCAGCCTGTTTTTCGGGCGGTGAATGCCGGGTGTGTCAATGAACACGCACTGGCCTTCGGGGGCGTTCAATATGCCCGTTATCTTGTTCCTCGTGGTCTGGGCCTTATGGGTCGCGATGGCGATTTTTTCACCGACGATGCAATTGAGCAGCGTCGATTTGCCCACGTTCGGTCGGCCGACGATGCCGGCAAAACCCGATTTCGACATTGGCTTCCTGTTCCTGAGGCCTGAATTTATGCGGGCCGGTTATGTGAAAATATTTTATATAATAATAAAATTTTTCACGTGGTGTTTTCAGTGAAGACGCTTTCTAGCAGATTCCGTTTCATTTGGCACGAAGAATCTCCGGGAGACCGAGCGCCCGTTCGTACCTGCCCTTGTCGACCGTGATCTTTAGCGTGTCACGGGGCAGCGACGGGTCCGCGTCGACGGTGACCGTGAAACCCGGGCGTATTTTTGCCAGGGCGTCCATGTTGCGTTTGCGGGTGCCTTTGAAAAGCGACAGGTCCCGGGGCGACGTAAAAAATCTAATCTTCTCAACATCGGGCGGAATGTCCTTCACTAGTTCCCGGGCCGCGTCGAGAAACAGCTTTTCCTCAGCGAGCGAACGGAAGGCCGGGTGAAGGGGACCGGCAATGACGTTCGCTGATTCTCTCATTTCGTCGGTAATATGAAGACCCAGCCTGATGACGGGGATGCCGGCCGACTTGAAGCGAAGCAGGGCGGCGGCGCAGAGATCGACGGCCTCGTCAAGCGTGAGCGGGCGATAGCGACCCTCCTTGTACCACTTTTCGAGAATAGTTCCCCGCAGCACAATCGTGGGGTGAATACGAACGGTGTCGGGAGAGAGACTGATAATCTCGTCGACACCGGCAAGAAACCGTTCCCTGTTGTCTCCCGGAAGACCGGCCATGAGGTGGATCCCCGTTTCGAAGCCTTCCTGTTTCAGGAGTTTCACGGATCGCCGTACCGCAGCCGCGTCATGACCGCGGCCGGCGAGCCGCAGTACGTCGTCGTTCATGGACTGAGCCCCGATTTCAATGGTCCTGACGCCGCGCGCCTTGAGAAAACGAAGGCCCGGCTCATCGATGTGGTCAGGCCGCGTCGACAGCCGGATAGAATCGACCTCTTTACGCTCAAGGTACGGCTGAACGAGATCAAGCAATTCCTGCTGGTCGCCGAGGTTAAGGCCTGTGAAATTGCCGCCGTAAAAGGCTACCTGGACCCGGTCGAAACGTCCGCGTCCGCCAGCCAGGTGACTTTCAACCGTGTGCCTGAAAACCGGCGCTTCGACGGCGGGATCGAAATCGCCGGCTGTAATGCGCTCATTGCAGAAAACGCAACGGTTCGGACAGCCCCGATTCATAATGAATAATGGAATGATCAGGTGCTTCACGGCGTTTCTCCGCCACCCGGCTGGTCAAGATATTCCAACGCCCGCCCGGCCGCCAGTTGTTCCGCTTCCTTCTTGCTTTTTCCCGAGCCGGTTGCTTTCACCTCGGCGCCGACCCGGACTTCCACCAGGTAGATCCTGTCATGATCCGGTCCGGAAGTTTCGACAACGCGGTATTGCGGGGCAGCCTGGAACAGGTGATGAGAGACTTCCTGCAGGTTCGACTTGAAATCGTTATAGTTCGGGCCCGTCTTTACAGCGTCGAGGACGGGGACCACAATGTCCTCAACGGCCGACAGTACTTCTTCGTAACCATGGTCGAGAAAAAAGGCCGCGATGACCGCCTCGAAGGCGTCCGCCAGGATCGAATCTTTGTCCCTGCCTCCCGACTGGTTTTCACCACGCCCCAAAAGCAGGCAGTTTCCCAGATCGTATTGTCGGGCCAGGCGCGCCAGGGATTGCTCGGTCACGAGGGAAGCACGGATCTTGGAGAGATCGCCCTCGGACGAATCAGGAAAACGACGGTACAGCAGTTCGCTGACAGAGAGCTGGAGCACCGCGTCGCCGAGGAACTCCAGGCGTTCGTTGTCGCTGAGATCCGCCCGGCGGTTTTCGTTCACGAAGGAGCGATGGGTCAGGGCCGTGTCGAGCAGTGACAGGTCACGGAAAGGGCGGCAGCCGAGGGCTCGTTCAAGCCGTTGAAGGGTTTCTCTTCGGGACTCATCCATTCGCGTTTACCTTTCCAAGAATTTTGTTTGCCTTGATGGTTTCGGCCTTCACCGTAACGATACGGTTGAACAGAGAACTGTCTCCGTTTTCAAGACAAACAGGAATATAGGTATCGGAAAATCCCCTGAAGAGTCCCGTTGTCCTGTCCCGCTTCCGCTCAACGAGAACGGAGAGGTCCGATCCCAGTGACCGGTTCAGGAATGCCGTCCTTTTTTCAGCTCCCAGTTTTCGCAAGGTACGGGCGCGTTCACGCTTTACTTGTTCATCGACCTGATTTTCCATCGAGGCCGCCCGTGTCCCGGGACGGCGGGAATAGGGGAAAACATGGAAATAGGCCAGCGGCAACGATTCCACGAATGCGGCCGTGTTTTCGAATTCACGTTGTCCTTCTCCCGGAAAGCCGACCATGATATCGATTCCAACGGCCGTTTCGGGCGTGTGGTCGAGAATGCGGTACACCAGTTGCCGAAAGCGATCCGTCGAATAGTCCCTGCCCATGAGGCGCAGAATGCCGTCGTCTCCGCTCTGGAGCGCCAGATGCAGGTGACGGCACAGGCGGCGCGACGAACCGATGGTCTCAAGCAGGTCGTTGGTGATATCCATTGGTTCGAGAGAACTTATGCGCATTCGTTCGAGTGACGTGTCGGCCTCTATCCGGCGGATCAGTGACGCAAGGCCCGGAGACTGCGGCAGGTCCCTGCCGTAGTGACCCAGGTGTATGCCCGTAAGAACAATTTCGAGGTATCCCGAACCGACAAGGCCGCGAACGGCCTCGACGACGTTGTCGGCGGGAAGGCTTCTGCTTCGCCCGCGGGCGTACGGTATAATGCAGTAGGAGCAGAAGGTGTCGCATCCGTCTTGAACCTTGAGATAGGCCCGCGTCTGGTCCTCCATGACCGTAACAGGGAGCGAAGAAAAGGGACGTCTGCGGTTCGTGTCGCCGACAATGATCCGCCCGGAACGATGTTCGTCCCGTTCGATGAGACCGGGAATAAGTTCTTTCGCCTCGTCGCCCGCGACGAGTGTTACTCCGTCGATCGAGGCCAGTCGTTCGGGATCGGTCTGGGCGTAGCATCCCGTAACCACGATAGGCGCCTCCGGGTTCCGCCGGTGGGCCCGCCGGATGAGCTGTCTCGACTGGTAATCAGTTTTCGCCGTGACGGTGCAGGTATTGACGATGTAAACATCGGCTGACTCACGGAAATCAGCGATTTCGTGGTTCGATCGGCGAAGCGCCTCGACGATTCCGGCGGATTCGTAATGATTAACCTTGCAGCCCAGCGTGGCGATGGCGATTTTACTCACAAGCGATTCCCGTGTCTATGATTCCACCCCCCAGCACCCGGTCACCGTCATAAAAAACAGCTGACTGACCCGGGGCGACAGCCTTCTGGGGGTGGAGAAAAAGGGCTTCCGCGATGCCGTTCACGTCGGGCGAGGCGGTGACAGTGGACTCAACGCCCCTGTGCCGGTAACGGATACGCGTCACCGCAGTGAAGGAGTTGCGTGTTTCAAATCCCGGGTCGATCCATGAGAGCTCGCGAACTTTCACTCCGGCCGCGTACTGGTCCTCGTCGCGTCCCACCACGACAGTGTTTGTGTCCTGGTCGATGGCCAGGACGTAGAAGGGACGTTCCGAAGCGATGCCCAGGCCGCGGCGCTGGCCAATTGTCACGGAGTGGATGCCACGGTGCCGGCCCACGATAGTGCCGTCTCTCGTGACAATATTCCCCGGCCTGAAACGACCGCTGAAGCTGCTTGACTCGATAAACGAACGGTAATCGTTGTCGGGAACGAAACAAATTTCCTGGCTTTCACGCATCGATGCAATGGCGAGTCCCCGCTGTTCAGCCCATTGCCTGACCGCAGCCTTTGTGCTCTGTCCGTTCGGCAGAAGCAACCGTGACAGGACCGCTTGGTCAAGCCTGTAGAGAAAATAGGACTGATCCTTGTCGTGGTCCACGCCGCGCAGGAGAGAAAAACGGCCGTCGCCGTTCTGATCGACGCGGGCATAATGCCCGGTGGCGATGAATTCAATATTCCCGGCATCGGCCTCGCGAAGGAGATAAGCAAACTTGATCGCCCTGTTGCAGACAATGCAGGGGTTCGGCGTGCGTCCGGCAGCGTATTCACGCAGAAAATACTCCACCACGGCTGCGCGGAACGCTTCCGAAACGTCTCGGCGACAAAAATCGATTTCCATTGTCTCTGCAAGGGCTGCCGCCCGGTTTGCGTTGTCGCTCTCGAAACCGACGTCGAGAAAAAGGCCTGTCACGTTGTATCCCTGGTCCTTGAGGCGTTGAGCGGCATAGGCGCTGTCGATGCCGCCGCTGAAACCCACCAGTACTTCCGGGGTCTTCATAGAGTGTTATATCCTTGCAATTGTTTCAAGGGTCGACCTTTTATCCATTGTTGCGGCGAAGCAATACATGGTTTCCGCTCGAGCGGGAGCTTCCATTGCATAATATATTAAAATGTATGGACGTTTAACTAACCCCGGGGTGATTGTTTGTCAATAAAAATGACATTTCACAGCAGATGAGGCTTTCCCGGTCGGCCGGTCATTCATAAATTTTGACATCATTGCGGGAATCTGTTTTACTTCGACAGGCGCGAGGTTGGTTTGAGGTCCCGAATTCCTTTACAGATTCTTTTTGTTTTGATGATCCGGTCCACCAGGGCCGGGCGACTAACTTTTCCGGAGGTATAACATGAAAAAAGTACTCTTTTCATCGATAGTCACTGGTCTTTTCATGTTCCTGGTTCTGTTCCCGGTTGGTAACGCCGGGGCGACGGAACCTGTCGAAGGATTCTGGACAAGCATCGATGAAGAAACCAACGAACCAACAGCTTTCTGGGAACTTACCGTACGGGACGGGGAATTAACCGGAACAATTGTCAAGCTGCCCGAAGGCAAGGATCCCGATGCGGTTTGTGAGGATTGCGGTGAAGAATACAAAGACAAGCCCATCATCGGCACAACGTGGCTTCACCTGAAAAAGCGGAACGACGACGGTGTCTGGGAGGACGGATTCATCATCGACTCGGGAAAAGGAAAACAATATAAAGCGAAAGTATGGGCCGAAGAAGGAGACTTGAAAGTCCGTGGATACATCGGGTTTCTCTATCGGACCCAGACCTGGAAACGAGCCGACGATCCCCGATGAGGAAAAAGTCCCGGGAATTGCGGCACGAATAGGCCCCGGCTGGTATAAAGACTCTTGACTTTGGCTTTTACCACCACCCTGACCCTCCCCCATCAAGGGGGAGGGATTTTTTATATTCCCCTCCGCCGGAGGGAGGGGATTAAGGGAAGGGGCGGAATGGGGTACAAGGAAGCTCGGGAATGTTTATAAAAAAATCGCAAGGCAGATTTTCTCTCTCATCACTGTAGACGGCCTTTCTTCACCCAGTTCCGGTTTTTGTCCTGCACGAAGTGGTTGTCGCCGGCCAGACGATACTGGCGGATGCGGTTCTGGACCGCTACTTCCGTGATGGGTGTCCCCGTTTCCTTCGCGATAATCTGGAACAGCGTTCGTCGGTCATTGTTTTCCGCGTTCACGAAGGACTTCACCCGGGCAGGAGCGTCGGGTTTTACCACGTCCACGAGGCCTGTCCAGGCTTCACCGACGAGACCGTTATTTTTAGCTTCCAGCAGGGCTGGGTAGCGCTGCTTCATGGAATCGACAACCGCATCGCGGTCCTGGGAGACGGCGGCTCCCGCCCACAAGAGAAGCAAGGGCAGTATAAACGTCACAACGAGAATCGTTTTTTTCTTCATGGCACATGCACCTTTCACAATGGTTATGACAACGGCGTCTTATTGTTTCTCCAGCATTTTTAATTCATCTTCGGTGAATACATCCTCGAGGCTGCCCTGGAAACTCAGGGCGTCGTCTAGAGCCCGCTGAACCTTGAGGTTGATGTCCACCGTTATGTGGATGGGCGCGATTTCGACGTGATGTGTAGTATCCGCTGTAATGGCGTGTTGAGTACAGGCGGCGAGCGCCAGGACCGCCACGGAAACCACCGGCCAAAGAAAATATTTCATAATCCTCTCCTTTGTTCGGGATCGTGCGGTTGAACGACCCGTGTTGCCCTTATTATTGACCGCTAAGGTCAATGAAAGTCAAGTAAATCTTCCAGGGCCCGGTCAATTGATTCACCGCTGGTCATGACAAAACCAAGCGCCCTGTTGATCACTTCTTCCAAGTCGTTGATGTTCAAAACCAGGCTGCCGATTTCCTGGGGCGGATCGCCCCGCGCTCCCTTTCCACGCAGTTCAACCCGCGCACTGGTCTCGCCGTTTACGCGTTTCAGGTCGACCGTCAGGTAATCATAAATGAAATCCTGCAGGGCTTCTTCCATACGATCCGCCACGATCTCGAGGTAGGCATGACCCGCCATGGCCTCGTTTACATAGTGCATCAGTGTGTTCATCCACTCTTCGTCGCGGATTCCCAGCCGGCCCGTACCGGGCAGGGCATGGATGTAGCCGCTGTCCAGCATGATCCGTCCGTTTTTGTAAGATACAGGAATGCGTCCGTTGACCAGGCCACTGCCGTCTATTTTGCCGTCGGTCATGCGGGACAGGAGAGCAACAAAGTCGACGTTTTCCAGGTAAAAATCGAGGCGGGTGCTTTTCTTTGTCAGGTCGAATCGGGTGCCCCGCAGGCTAAGCATGCCGCCCTCGGGCAGGCGCAACTGCATCATTTCCAGGAACAACCGGTTCCGATCTTCCAGGTGGAAGACCAATTGTCCCTTCTGAGCTTCAAACTTCCCGGCGCGGAAGTGTTCCACGGTGATCAGCTGGTTGCCCGGCGTGGTGAAGGGTTCGAGCGAATTAATAATCACGGTTCCGGCAATGCCGGTCACGTCGACGTCTTTCTCTCTGCTGGAGACAGCCCCATTCCGAAGCGACACCTCGACGTGCGGCGTTATCACCGGTCCGGCAAGCGACATCGTCGCGCAGGCACGGGTTTCTCCGCTGAATTTTATGTCTCCCAGCCCGGGGGCGATCCTTACCAGTTCGTCATGCCCGGGCAGGGGACACCAGTCCTGGACGAGCTGTGCTTCCCCCCGGGGGACGCCGTTTTGGAAAGCCAGATTTACTTTAAAAGACAGGG
>JAGYOR010000100.1 GCA_018399535.1 Deltaproteobacteria bacterium
AAATCCTTGAAGGAACTGTTACTGATCGCTCTTGTCGTCGGCGCCTGGCTGGCGCTCCAGTTATGGATATTGCCCCGTCTCGGCGTTAAAACCTGACTGCGGGACGCCTGCCGGTCGGCAGACGAAACAACCGCCCCTGATTCCCCCCGTGACACCGACGGCCCCGGCGGCTGAGCGGGACTCCGGATTCGTCCCGCTTACTGACGTCGTCGGGTTGGACCGGTGGGCCTGTCATCCTTCCCCGAAAAAAATTCCCCTTTACGACGATGTCTTGGTGATCCGCCTCGAGGCGACCCAGAGGACCGTCGTTCCCATTACCGCCAGGACCGCCATCTGGGGCCACAGGATGTCCGCGCCGATTCCCTTGAGAAAAATGCCGCGGACTATCACGAGAAAATAGCGCAAGGGGTTTATGTAGGTGAGCCATTGCACCGGTTCGGGCATGTTCGCGATGGGAAACATGAACCCCGACAAAAGCACGGCGGGAAAGAAAAAGAAGAAGGTGCTCATCATCGCCTGCTGCTGTGTTCTGCTGACTGTGGAGATAAAAAGCCCCACCCCGAGAGCGGTCATGAGGTACAGCGCCGTCGCGAAAAAGAGAAGCAGCAGGCTGCCGCGTATGGGCACCTCGAACCAGAATACGCCCACGACGGTTATGATTATTACGTCGGCGAACCCGATGATGCCGAAGGGAATCGTTTTCCCGAGGATGAACTCGAGGGGAGTGATGGGTGTTACCATGATCTGCTCCATGGTACCGATTTCCTTTTCACGAACCACGGCCATGCTGGTCAGCATCAGCGTGATAAGCATGACCATCATGGCGATGACGCCCGGAATGTAATAGTTCCGGCTCTCCAGGTTTTCATTGAACCAGGCTCTCGTTCGAAGCTCGACGGCTTCCTGCCCGACCGTCATACCCCGCGAGCGGCCGAGGCGTTCTGCCATTATTTCCTTTGAAAAATCGGCGGTCACGCCGGCGCCGTAGCCAAGTACGATGCCGGCCGTGTTCGAATCCGTTCCGTCGATAATAATCTGCAACAGGGCTGTCCGACCGGCGCGCAGGTCCTCCTCGAACCCGCCGTCCATGATCAGAGCCACCCGGACATCGCCACTGTCGATGAGCCGCGCCGCTTCGGCGTGGCTCCGCGGATAGTCCGTGATGTCGAAATAATCCGAGGAACCGAAACGGGCGGCGAGGTCGCGGCCGATGGCGCTGTTGCCGGCGTCATACACCGCCGTCGGAACATGGCGCACGTCGGTGCTGACGGCGTAGCCGAAAACAAGCAACTGAATCACGGGCACGACGAAAATAACCGCCTTCATTCGCGGATCCCGAAACACCTGAATGAATTCCTTGATCACCATTCGAATGATTCGTTCACCCACGGCTCACTCCAGAAGCTTTCTGAATTTCACGTTCGCCGTGATGACAATGACACAGCCGAACAGCAGAAGCAGGCCCGCTTCGACAAAGAGAATATCGAGACCGACGCCCTTCAGGTAAATCCCTTTGAGCAACGCCACGAAATAGCGGGCCGGAATAATATAGGTGATGGACTGAACAACCTGCGGCATTGTGCTGATAGGATACATAAACCCGGACAGAAGAAACGACGGAAGAAAGGTGGACACAATCGCCACCTGGCTCGCCAGCAACTGGTTCTTCGTGACGATGCTGATCAGCATGCCCAGGGAAAGCGCGCCGGACAGGAAAACCGCGGCCATGACGAAGAGAAGGGCCACGCTTCCCCGCAGCGGAACCTGAAAGAGGAATTCCCCCATGAGAACGGCCAGGAGCACGTCGAACAAGCCGATGGTAAAATAGGGAATCAGTTTGCCCAGCACGAGCTCCGGCACCTTGACGGGCGTTGAGATCAGCTGTTCCATGGTGCCCCGCTCCCACTCGCGGGCCACGGTGAGGGACGTGAGGAGGGCCGCTATGATCGACATGATGACGGCGATGAGGCCGGGAATGATATAATTCTTTGAATCCAGGTCCGGGTTGTACCAGACCCGGGTTCGCACATCGAGCGGCGGCGCGGGTTCACCGCCCCCCAGGCGGCGGAAGTTCGCCGCGACTATTTCCTGCGAGTAAATCAGCGTGACTGCTTCGGCGTAACCCGCGGCAAGAGTGGCGGTGTTCGAATCACTGCCGTCGAGAATCAGCTGAACGTCCGCTTTTCGCCCCGACCCCGTCCTGCCGGCGAATCCCCGGGGAATTATCAGGCCCGCCAGCGCCTTTCCGGCGTCGACGGCGCTCTCTATGTCCCGGTAGTTTTCCACGTGCCGGTACAGCGAGAAATAAGGAGACCCGGTAAAACGGCTTATAAATTCGCGACTTTCGTGGGTGCCGTCCTGATCCCAGACGACCAGGGGCACATTGTCCACGTCCAGTGTGAGCGCGTACCCGAACAGAAGAAGGAGCAGCATGGGAATGGCGATCGCCATGCCAAGGCTTCGCGGGTCCCTGGCGATCTGTATAAACTCTTTGCGCGACACGGCCCGAAGACGCCGAATGTTCATCGCCGAACCTCCCGCTGCGGTTCTTCTTCCCGGTCCCTGTTTTCCACAAGGGATACAAACACGTCTTCAAGCGACGCGGCGACTGGCTCGATCCGTTCGACGGCAAATCCCTTCGCCGGAAGCATCGCCTGCAGATCGCGCAGCACCTGTTCGCCCTTGTCCGTCACCACATGCAGGCCCCGTCCAAAGAGGGCCGCTTCCTTCACGCCGGGCATTGCCGCTATTACTTCCATAGCCTCGTGGGGCCTGTCGCAGTGCACTTCGAGAACGTCTTCCCGCATCAGCTCCGTTTTCAGCTTTTCCGGCGCGCCCGAGGCGATCAGTTCTCCCCGGTATATGAGACCCAGCCGGTCGCAGTATTCCGCTTCGTCCATGTAATGGGTGGTGACGAACACGGTAACGCCCGATCCTGACAATTCGTAGATCAAATCCCAGAAACGCCGCCGGCTGACAGGATCGACGCCCGAGGTCGGTTCGTCGAGAAAAATAACGGGAGGCTCGTGCAGCACGGCGCATCCCAGCGCCAGTCGCTGTTTCCATCCACTTGCAAGGACACCGGTGAGAGACGAACGATGCTCCGTCAAGTCGGCCATCTCGATCACCCATTCCTTGCGTTCCCGTTTCCTGTTCGCGGGGATTCGGTAAATACCACTGTAAAAATTAATATTTTCCTCGACCGTCAGGTCTTCGTAGAGGGAAAATTTCTGGCTCATGTAGCCGATGCGCGTTTTGATGAGTTCGGGCTGGCTTCGAATATCGAACCCCGCCACGGTCCCCGTTCCGCCGGTCGGGGCGAGAATGCCGCAGAGCATGCGGATGGTGGTGGATTTGCCGGCGCCGTTGGGACCGAGAAAACCGAAGATCTCACCCGAAGCCACGGAAAAACTGATGCGGTCCACGGCGATGAAGTCCCCGAAGCGCCTTTCCAGGTTTTCCACGGAAACCGCCGTTTTGCCTTGTTTTTTATCCATGGATTCCGTTCTCCCGGTCTTTCGCAAGAACCGATACAAAGACGTCTTCCAGCGCCGGTTCGACAGGCCGGATGTCCCTGACTTCGATCCCCTCTTTTTTAAGAAGTTCCGCGACCGTTTCCGTGTCTTTTCCCGGCACGTCGGTCGCCACGTGCACTTTGTCGCCGAACAGGCTGACCGCCTCGCTTCCCATCGCGTCCTTCAGAACAGCCGCGGCGCGGCGCGGAACGGTCGCGCGGACTTCCAGGATAGTCTCTTTCATGAGCCGCTTCACGTCGGCCGGTGTTCCCATCGCCAGGAGCCGTCCCTTGTGCATGAGCCCGATGCGTCCGCACCGCTCGGCCTCGTCGAGGTAGGCCGTTGAAACGACGATGGTCACTCCTTCCGCAAGAAGCCGGTACAAGATCCGCCAGAAATCACGCCGTGAAACAGGATCAACGCCGTTTGTGGGTTCATCAAGCAACAGGAGCTCGGGCCGGTGAACCAGGGCGCAGGCAAGTCCGAGTTTCTGCTTCATGCCGCCGGAGAGGTCTCCGGCAAATCTTTTCTGAAAAGCTGCAAGACCGCTGAACGACAAAAGATCGCGGACCGTCTCCCTCCGTTGACGGGCCGGAACGCCATATATATCACTGTAAAAATTGATGTTTTCGATAACCGTCAGGTCCTCGTAAAGACCGAAGCGCTGGCTCATGTACCCGATCCGCTCCTTGATCTTTTCCGCCTCGTGAGCCGAGTTATGTCCCAGCACCCACGCCTCTCCTGACGTCGGTTCCATGACGGCCGCGAGCAGACGCATGACCGTTGTTTTGCCGGCGCCGTCCGGACCGACGAGGCCGAATATTCCGCCGGCCGGCACGGACAGGGTAAGCTGGTCCACGGCTGTGAATCGCTTGAAAATTTTTGTCAGGTTTTCCGTGCGAAGGGCATCCATGATCAGTCGTCGGCGTCCATCACGATTTCGGCGTCCGCCGGCATGCCCGGTTTCAATTCCAGCCGCGGGTTGGGAATGTCGATCTTGACGCGGTAGACGAGCTTGACCCGCTCCTTGCGGGTCTGAATATTCTTGGGCGTGAACTCGGCACTCGAGGAAATGAAGGAAACCAGCCCGTCATACACCTTTCCCGGCAAACCGTCCGTGGTCACTCGGGCCGTTTGCCCCCACTTGACGCGCTCCAGATCCGTTTCGTCGATGTAGGCCCGGAGCCACACGTTTTCCAGATCGCCCACGGTCACCACCGGCGTCCCGGGGGCCGCGAACTCGCCGGGCTCCAGGTTATCGGACAGGACGATCCCGGAAAATGGGGCTTCAACTGTGGCATCGCTCAAGCGGACTTCCGCCAGCGCCAGAGCAGCTTCGACCTGTTCAACCCGTGCCCGCGCCTGCTCGATGGTCTCCGGGCGGTGGCCCGCCAGCAGCAATTCGTAACGCGCCCGGGACTCCTGAAAGGATGCTCGTGCCTGCCGGATTTGCTCCTCCCGCGGCCCTTCCCGGACCAGCTTCAACTTTTCCTCCGCTTCGTGAAGACCGGCAAGGGCGCGTTCATATTCCGTCTCGACGCGGTCGAACTCGCGCCGTGAAATCGCGGCCGTTTCGAGCAGCTTCGACTGGCGTTCGCGTTCTAGCTCAAGAAGTTCCACCTGGGCGCGGACGTTTCGCACGGCAGCCTCGGCGCCTGCAATTTCCTGAGGCCGCGATCCCGCCAGAAGTTCATCCAGACGCGCCTGGGCTCGTTCCATGGCGGCGCGAGCCTGGGCTATATCTTCATCACGGTACCCCGCTTCCAGCTCGGCCAGGGCGGCCCGCGCGGCTCGAAGCTCCGCCTCTCGAAGGGCCTTCTCCTGCAACAGCGCCGAGTCATCCAGTCGGGCGATCACCTGGCCGGCCTGTACCTGCTCTCCCTCGGCAACAAGCCGTTCCGCGACGCGACCGGCGATCTTGAAACCGATGTCGGCGTCCCGCACCTCGATGTTCCCCGAAATGGAAACAACTCCCCCGTTCATGTTCGAATTTCGCAGATGGTACACTGCAATGATGACGGCGGCGATAATGATAACCGTCGCAAGCAGTAACAACGATTTTTTTCCGCTCATGGTCCACTCTCCCCCGATGCCCCATGCAAGTGCTCAATCACCGGCAATGCCGATCTTTTTTGCTTTCAGTACCTTATTTCTCGTGTATTGTCCACGGTTTCAGTTGTTCCCGTCCCGCGCCTTCAGAAATCACGAACATTCTGGTCTTGAGCAGCATAAATTTGCCTTGACAAAGACTATTAGTTTCATTAATACCTCGCAAGTTACATATTATTACTAAATAGATGCATAAATAACTTTTATGGAATCCTTACAACGGACTTGGTGCAACCACGGGAAGGAGGTCAACACATGCACGGCAGAGGTATGCTTCGACGGGTGATATTCTGCTTTCTGGTTTTGCTTGTCATTTCGATCCCTCTGACGTCGTCGGCCGAACCGACGGGCACGGTCGTCATGTTTCATGCCGGCAGTCTGTCCGTTCCCTTCGAAACCATGGAAAAGGCCTTCGAGGCACGCTATCCCGGCGTCGACATTCAGCGCGAGGCAGCGGGAAGCCAGAAATGCGTGCGCAAAATCATCGATCTCAAGAAGCCCTGCGACATCATGGCCTCGGCTGATTTCACGGTGATCGACAAGTTGCTGATTCCGTCCCACGCGGACTGGAATATCCGTTTCGCGACGAACCAGCTCGTACTCTGCTATACCGACACGAGCCGTTACGCCGACACGATCAACGCAGACAACTGGTACAACATCCTTCAGAAGGAAGACGTCGTCTGGGGACATTCGGCCCCGAATCTTGATCCCTGCGGCTACCGGTCGCTCATGGTGCTCCAGCTTGCAGAAAAATATTACAAGATCCCGGGACTCTATGACGCGGTCGTGGCGAACCGACCCCAGGAAAACATCCGCCCGAAATCGGTTGAGCTGGTGTCGCTGCTGCAGACGGGCAACATGGATTATGCCTGGGAGTATCTCTCGGTGGCGGTCCAGCACGGTCTTCGCTACCTGACGCTTCCCGACGAAATCAACCTGGGCAACTATGCCTACGGCGACCTCTATGGCCAGGCCGTCGTCACGGTTACGGGAAAAGAGCCCGGCACATTCATGGACATCAGGGGACAGTCCTGCACGTACGGCATCACACTGATCAAAAACGCGCCCAACAGAGAAGCGGCCGTCGCCTTCCTGGATTATCTGCTGGATCCCGAGGGAGGACTGAAGATTCTTGCCGACATGGGGCAGCCTCCTTTCATTCCCTGCCGGGTCCCCACGGAAGACATGAAGGAAAAAATACCCGCGCCCCTTAAGGACAGGGTGGAAGTACAACA
>JAGYOR010000101.1 GCA_018399535.1 Deltaproteobacteria bacterium
GGGAGTGGACCGGCGATGAAGTCCCGTTCCGGACGAGATGGAGTGGACGGCTCGCCGTGACCCGCCGCGACGGGCTCTTTGTCATGGATTTCCCCGCACGTTCAGCCGGGACGTTCGAAGCTCCTCCGGGGCTTGAAGAGGCGCTGGGCGTGACGCCGCGGGATGTTTTCGCTTCCGAGGAGGACATGCTCGTCGTTCTTGACGATGAACGGGCCGTGAGATCCGCCCGCCCCGACATGACCGTCCTGGAGCGGTTGCCCTTTCGTGGCGTCATCATAACCGCCCGGGGAGACGAAAGCGATATTGTGTCCCGGTTTTTCGCGCCGCGCGTCGGCGTTCCCGAGGACCCGGTGACGGGGTCGTCCCATTGTGTCCTTGCGCCGTATTGGGCCCGTGAACTGGGAAAGAAGGAACTTCACGCGTTGCAGGTCTCGGAACGAGGCGGAGAACTGTGGTGCGCCCCGTCGAAAGACCGGGTCTTCATATCGGGTGAAGCGGCGCTTTACTCGGAAGGGATGATACGATTGTGACCGACAGGAACGTAGCGGCGGGTGTTTCCGAAGAAAGAGCGAAAAGCGTGATAAAAGAGACGCATCGCGGGTATCTTATGGAAAATGAGGAAGAGGCATTCCGCCTGGAGATAAAAACCGATCCCCGTGCGGTCAGGGAACAGGCCGCCTGGTGCGGAGTGCAACCCGGAATGCGTGTTCTCGACCTGGGGTGCGGTTCGGGTAAAACCACCTCGATCCTGCATTCCATTGTTGGACCGGAGGGCTTCGTTCTCGGTGTTGATGCCTCGGAGGAACGACTGGACTACGCGAAGCGGCATTACGGCGGACGGCAGGGCATCGAATTCATACGGGGCGACCTGACGCGGCCGCTCGACATACCGGGCGGTTTCGATATTATCTGGGTGCGTTTTATTCTCGAATATTTTCGAAGGGAAAGCCCGGAGATCGTCAACCGGCTGCGACCGCTGGTCAAACCGGGGGGATATCTGTGCCTGATGGACCTGGACGGTATCTGTCTCAACCATTATGAACTTCCGGGAACGATGGAGACGATCCTCGCGACGCTGGCATCGCGTCTGGACGAGGATTATAATTTCGACGTTTACGCCGGCAGGAAACTTTACTCCTATCTCTACGACGGAAAATACATCAATATCGAGATGAACATCGTCGCGCATCACCTGATCTACGGCGAGGCACGACGGGAGGACCTGTTCAACTGGATGAAAAAAATCGACGTGGGCGTGGAAAGACTGCCCTGTCTCTTTGACGGATATCCGGGCGGAGCGGCCGCGTTCAGGGATGATTTCAGGACGTTTTTTTCCGATCCGCGTCGGTTCACCTATACGCCCCTTATCATGGCCCGGGGAATGCGGTCCTACGAAGACCGGCCGGAGTGATCGAGAATCTCGCGGATCCTTTCGCTCAGAGTTTCGACGAGGTAGGGCTTCTGGAAAAAGTCGACGGCACCCATCTTCATGATGTTTTCCCGAACCGTGGCGGTGGAATAGCCGCTGACCGCCACCACTTTCATTGCGGGCGCAATCTTCTTTATTTCCGCAAGGCATTGTTCTCCGCTCATGCCCGGCATCATCAGATCAAGAACGACCAGATTAATGTCGCCACATTCCCGTTCGATGATTGCCAGAGCGCTTTCTCCCGACTCGGCCGTGAGCACCGAGTACCCGAGAAGTGAAAACAGTTCCCGGCCCGTTTCAAGCAGAGACGGTTCGTCATCGACCAGCAGAATCGTTTCGTTCCCCCTGGGGGATGCCTTTTTGTCATCTTTGTTTTCGACGGTGTCGACAACGTTTTCTTCTTCGGCCCTGGGTAGATATATTTCGAAAGTTGTTCCCCGTCCCGGTTCGGAATCGCAGAAAATAAAACCACCGTGATTTTTGATGATTCCGTAAACCACGGAGAGGCCGATGCCTGTTCCTCTGTCCGCTTCTTTCGTGGTGAAATAGGGTTCGAAGATATGGTCCAGATTCTTCCGTTCAATGCCTTGTCCCGTATCCGAAACCGTGAGAAGCACCTGTTCACCCGCGCGCATCCGGACGTTCCTGTAATAGCGATCCTGCTCGAACGTCACAGTATCCGTCCTGATTTTCAGTTCGCCACCTTCGGGCATGGCGTCGCGGGCGTTGACGGCCAGGTTCATGATGACCTGCCCCAACTGCCCCCTGTCACCGTGTATGACGCATGGATCCCCGGACAGATGCAGCGTAAGCACGATGTTCTTCGGAAGGGTCCCGCGCAGGAGTTCGTAAATAGTGTTGATCTCGCGGTTCATGTCGAGTGGTTCCAGGCTGCTTTCCACTTTCCTGCTGAAAACGAGAAGCCGTCCCACCAGGTCGGTCGCGCGTTTCGTGAGATCGCCGATCTGGGCGAGAAAATGCCAATCCGGGTCCGCGGATGTTTTGTTCATTGTCAGCAATTGCTGGTAAGACATGACGGCCTGAAGGATATTATTGAAATCGTGGGAAATGCCGCCGGTGAGCCTGCCAAGGGCGTTCATTCGCTCGGCGTGGTGCAGCTGCTGTTCCAGCGTGCGCTGTTCGGTGATGTCTTTCAGGGTGCCGACGATTCCCGACATTTCTCCGCGGGCGTTGAAGTTGGGGGCGCCGCTCATGTAAAATAATTTTTCAACGCCGTTTTTTGCGGTGAGACGCACCTCGAAATTTGTCTTTTTTGATTCTCCCTGCTGTACCCGGCGGAAAGGCCGGTTCATAGCATCCACGTCATGGCCCGGGGAAAATTCGGCAAAGGTGCGACCCAGCATTTCGTCGCGCTCATATTTCAGAATATTCCGGGCGGCGGGACTGATGTAGGTGATAACGCCCGTTTCATCAGTGGTGTAAATGATATCCGGAGAATTTTCACTGAGCCTGCGGAATCGTTCCTCGCTTTCCATGATCCGGTGAAGCGATCGGGCATTGTTGACACTGACGGCGATCTGCCGGGCGACGCCCATGAGAAGATTGACCTCGCTCTGATTGAGAGACCGCTTGGTATGATAATTATCGACTGCCAGAACGCCTTCCGACTTGTCCTCGTAGACGATGGGAACGCAGATGAATGACCTGACGTTGAAACTCCGTATGAACTCGAGGGTCCGTGGGGATATTTCATCTTTCAGGTTGTCGACATCATCCACGAGAAAGGGGCGCTGCTCTCTGAAGGCGACGACGAAGGGACCCCGCGAGCGGGGGTTGTCCAGACGGAAGTTGGTTGTTTTCAAAATGGATTCCACTTCGGGGTCGTACCCGTACCCACTTGTGTAGACGAGGTACGTCTTGTCGGAATCAGCAAGCATGATCATCGCGCGGTCGAAGTTGAGCCGTTTTCGCAAGGTCTCCATGACAACACCCATCAGCTTTTCTATGTCGAGAATACTGGAGACGGCCTGGCCGATTTCCTGGACGAGCAGGGCGTTGTTGTAGCCTATGGTTATCTGTTCGAGCAGGCGGTTCGCGGCGTCGCCCTGGGCGGTCAGCTTTTCGTAGGCGTCTTTTTTTTCCAGGTGCTGGGTGTGGAAAGCCGCGACGGTCACCAGTCCCGCCAGGGCCAGCGCGGTTCCGATGACCTGTGCGGGAGTGAGAAAAAACAGGCTGATAACCAGAACCGCAACCGAACCGATTCCGAGGTAGTTGCTTATGCGGCGCCACCTGGTGTGCTCAGACGCCTGCAATCTGAGGATATACCGGCAGCAGTTACCACCGCGGTGCAGGCATTCGGGATGTTCCAGGACAGGCCGTTTGTGACAGAAGAATTCAGCAACCGCTTCGAAACTGCCCTTGTTGTTCTCACACTGGTACGGTTTGAAATATACCCCTTCAAAAGGCCGGCAGGTGATTTCAACCGTGTTCCGGTCGATTTTGACGGCCTTGAACGAGGCGCCGCGGTTCAGGTAGGAAGCGACCTTGCTCAGCATCATGTAGGCCTGTATAGGGGTGATGAACCCGACCAGGAGCTGGCGGAACACCCGGGCCGACCGGGAGAATACCATGTAGCGTCCCGCCTCCCGGAAGAGCGACGGATCGTTCGTTTTTTCCATCAGGATGTCGTGAAAGGCGTCAACCTGGCGTTGCGTCAGCCAGTGACCCTCGTCTTCCAGTTCGTAGGGCGGAATGCCCGATTTCGCCAGGATGTCCCGGGTATCCAGTTCGGGCCGCTCGGCCTTCAGAAATTCAACGAAATTGCTTATGATTCTGCTGTTGTAGAGAGGCTGGTCGTCCATTGTGTCTTTCCTAGAGTACGCGGATTCGGTATTTTCGTCCCAGGTAATCGATATATTCGTCGGCATGCTGCATGTTCAGAATCCAGAGCAGGTAATTCTTGGTTTCATAATCGGAACTGAGCGTTTCGGCGTACTCCGCCGGATAGAGGAGAAGCGAGACGGAGCCCGATGTATCGGGACTCAGCATTGCCGACAGGGCGGAAAACAGAACCTCCGGCGGCAGGTCGGGCTGCATGATGAACACCTTGAAGCCGTTCAACAGGCTGGACAGGTTGATTCCCACGTCCGATTCCTCGACAATGATGAACGCCTGTGGAACACCATGCCTGGCCAGAACATGGAATCTCCATCGACGTATAAAACCGCTTTCCGAGTAGACCGTTTCGAGAGGTGGCTGGTCCCCGCCTTCCTCGGGCATCAGGACCGATGAGAACAGCCCGCCGCCGCTGTTGCGGTAGAATTGTTCGAATTCCCAGAAATCTGAAGATGTGCAGTCCCGTACAGACCAGTCATCGGGAAGCTTTCCTCCGGCTCCCTTCGCCGGGAAACTCAGGTAGCTGAAATGATCGAGCGATGCGTGACGGGGGTCGTTTACGTAATCGATGAATCCCCCGAAGATCCGCTCGGGAAACCTGTTGCCCGGCCGGTAGTAGGTGATGACATGATCCATGTTGGCGGACGGCATGCGATACAGGTCGTTCAGGTACAGTATCAGCTGTTTCAGCACCTGCAGTCCGGCGGCCTTGCCGCCCATCGGTCGGGCCGCGTGGTGATGCACCATCCAGGTTTTTTCATAGGCCCGCAACATCGCTATATGCCCGTAAATTTTTCCGTTTTTCTGGTAAACGAAGTGGTTGGCGATTTCGGGCGATTCTTCATACAGTTTTCGGTAGAGGTTTCTGAAATCGGCCTTGATGGTATGGAGGGCCTTGTATTTCTGGGGATAAATAAAGTCGGCGTCAAAGAAAAATTCCCAGAGTTCGTCAGTGTCGACCACGTTCGACGTACCTGCCTGTCCGCCGCCCATAGTGGTGAGAACGAGGTTGAGCTTTTTATAATTGGTCACATTCATGTCGAGAATAACGAAACCGAAGCGGAGGAGGTCATCCTCCCGGCGTCGATAGACGACCTGGATCGTGCAGCCGATCTTTACAACGCCCGCGTAGAGAACAGCAGCTTCGGGAATGATCAGTCCGGGCGGCAGGACAACGTCTTTTTCATCGTCGCGGATAGAAAACCCGGCGTTGGATATGTCGAATATTTCCCGCTGTATCTTTTTCTTTATGAGCGGGTGTTCGAAAATAACGTGAAGCGGCGTCGAACTGTTCAGGCGTGGATTGCGGAAGACCTTCGGCGGAAAACGCTTTATTGCTCCATCGTTAAGCGGCGTCACCACGATATCGCGGCCCCGGGCTTTCCTTTCCTCGTACATGGCGTTACAGGGAGCCGCGTAGAAGGTGGTATCGCCGCCATGCAGCCTGAGCATGGATGTCTCGTCCGTATTGAACCAGGAAAAGGACGCCGGCGGTTTCGCCGCGACATGCACGCGAAAGGCGCGGTCGCTTATGTCGACGAGATGCCCGGCGGCCTGGAAGCCCTGCTGCCAGATCTCGGCCTCGACATTCCTGCACCGGAAACGCGGCCGTTCTCGTTCGTTGATGAGACGTCCGTATTCCGGAAGCTGGAGCGTCATCATGCTTCCCCTCGCGTCCAGGACACGCACCGGGGCTATGATGACCGCCTGATCGTACGACACGACCAGGTAAGGGATGTTGTACCGTTCAAGGTCGGGATCGCCGCAGTCCTGGTCCCAGTGGCAGACCAGCTCGTCCGTGCTGCATGGTTCATGGCGAACCCTGACTAGTGTCCGCTCGGGGTAGTCCGGGTGGGTGAGCAGTACGTAGAGACGCGATTCGGAAAAATGAAGATAGTTGAGAATATTGACGAGCTTCTTTTGCGGAATGTTCTCCGCCGTCGACATGGCGGCGATGAGATCGTTGTGGCGGAACAGTACGGGGAAGAGCGACATTTCCGCACACCGTGCGTTTGTCCGCACGGGCGTTCCTTCGGAAACTATTCTGTTCCCCCCGCTTGACTCCATGCAAACCCCGGTATCAGATTCGGCTGGTTAAAGAATGTCCGGGCTGGATCACCCCGTCTGGGACTTGAAGAATAGGTGAAACCCCGGGGCTTGTCAATCATCATCATGTGAGGAATTGTCCCGGGTGGGACGGGGTGTTTCAAGCACGCCGCTTTCCTCGAAATCGATGCTGCCGGGCAGCGCCGTTGAGAGCGTGCCCGAAATCCGGTATGACAGCGACGTTGTATCACCGCGCCTCCATTCGTCAACCAGCCGCAGAAGGCCGGTGATAGTACTGACCGCCGTTACGTCAATGACCTCTTCACCCAGGCGCGGAATGGTGACGACCTGGTCGCTCACTCCCCTGGCAAAGGGCCGTCCGTTAATGTCGACGGCGAAACTCAGTCCTTTCAGGGGGATGTCAAACTCGTTCGGGTTCTGAACGCGCAACGTGAAG
>JAGYOR010000102.1 GCA_018399535.1 Deltaproteobacteria bacterium
TCCCTGGTTCCTGTGTGACCGGTCTATCCTTCGACGAGCTCAGGATGACCGGATTAGGGTTATACGGGAAGGCCTCAGGATGACCGGTTGCTGGCCATGCCGTTCGGCCTGAGCGTTGTCCCTGGTTCTTGTGTGACCGGTCTATCCTTCGACGAGCTCAGGATGACCGGATTAGGGTTATACGGGAAGGCCTCAGGATGACCGGTTGTCAACCATGCCGTTCGGCCTGAGCGTTGTCGAAGGCCTCAGGATGACCGGTTGGAGTTATACCGGAGGACTCGGGATGACCGTTTGCTGGCCATGCCGGAGAACTCGTGTGCCCCACTCCTCTCCCGAAGGCGCCCCATGTAAAATCAATCGCGGATTTTGGGACGTTTACTGAACTCTCGCGCCTGAGCCGCCCCGTGAGCCGAAAAAAATATTTATGTTTCTATCTTGACAACAAGGGGCTTTTCAGATTATGGGTAGCTGCACCGCAAAGAGTCCGCCTGGATTTTTTTTTGCCGGTATTTCGGTTATTTCTTTCGAAACGGGGTATTCGGTCGTGAAACGAATCTCATCAAGAACGAGAAACTACATCGTTCTGCTGATCCTGATGATGGGCTTCTGGCTGCTGCTGAGCGGCCACTACGATTCGTTTCACATTACACTGGGCGTCATATCCGTACTGCTCGTGGCGTGGCTCGACAGCAAACTCCTGAGCCGGCGTTTCTTTCCCGCCGGCGAAAAGCCTCCCCGGCTGCGTATCATTCAGTTGCATTTCATGTATTTCCCCTGGCTGCTGTGGCAGATCATAGTAGCGGCCCTTCAGGTAGCCTACGCGATCATGATGCCCCGCAGGACCATGAATATCTCTCTTCTTCGATTCAGGACGAAACTTCCTTCCATGACGGCGAAGGTGATTCTCGGAAATTCCATCACGCTGACCCCCGGTACGTTGACCATTGACATCGACGGGGACGAATTCCTCGTTCACGCGCTTACCGACGCATCGGCCGAAGGAATCCTGAACGGCGACTTTCCGGATCACGTGGGAAGCCTTTTCCACGGACCGGAGTCGGAAGGGATGACAACCGAAATGGAAGTTATCACGTCGGCGGGCGGTCTCTGATGAACTCTTTTTTTGTCTATATATCGGTCATCCTGGCCATTATTATTCTCATTCCGTTCTACCGTATTTACAAAGGACCGACGATTTACGACAGGATGCTCGGCGCGGGCGCCATCGGAACAAAAACGCTTGTCCTTATCTGTCTGATCGGTTTCATATACGGCAGGTTCGACATGTTTCTCGACATAACCCTTGCCTACGCCGTTCTGAATTTTATCGGCGTCGTGGCTATCGCCAAGTACCTGAACTCCATACGAGGGAACAATGAGTGACATTCAAAACCTGATAACAATCGTTATGGTCACCCTGGGCACCTTCTTCATGTTCGTCGGAAGCTGGGGCATCGTCAGGCTTCCCGACTTCTACTCCCGCTCCCACGCGGTCAGCCTCAGCGATACGCTGGGCATCCTGCTCATTCTGGGCGGCCTCATGGTATACGAAGGGTTCAGCCTCAACAGCGCGAAACTTTTTATAGCTCTTGTTTTCATGGCCCACGCGAGTCCGACGGGGTCGCACGCCATAGCCCGGGCCGCCTTTCGGGGGGGTCTGAAGCCTCTGTTTACCCGGACGGAGAACAGGGAAAAGTAGATGCACTGGGAACTTGAAATAACACTCCTGATTTTCGGCGTCGCCGCGGCATGGCTTTCCATATCCACCAGGAGCCTGTTGACCTCGGCGGTGACCCTGACGGTGTTCAGTTTTCTCATGGCACTGTCTTTTGTCACCATGGGGGCCATCGACGTGGGGTTCACCGAAGCGGTCGTGGGCGCAGGCGTCACGGGAATTTTTATTATCATCGCCATTTTCAAGACGGCACGGCAAAGTCCCGAAAAACCGGAACCACGCTTAAGGGCGCCCCGGCTGGCGGCGCTGCTTCTGTTCGGAGCGCTGCTGATCTACGGTTCGACGGGCCTTCCGGACCGGGGAGACGCGAACGCCCTCCTTCACCGGGATCCGAGCGCCGCCGGCACCGTCAACGCGGCCTCCTATTATATTCAGAATGCTTACGAAGACGCGGCGACGCCCAACATGGTGACGGTCATTCTGGCCGATTACAGGGGTTACGATACGCTCGGCGAAGAAATCGTGATTCTCGCCGCGGGCCTGATCTGTTTTCTGATATTACGAACAACGAGGGAACGACGTGAAAGAGAGAGACGAAAGTCCGATCGTTTTAATCGTTAGCAGGATACTCAGTCCCTTTATCATGCTCTTCGGGGCTTACGTGATCGCCCACGGGCATTACAGTCCCGGCGGCGGGTTCCAGGGAGGAGCCATGCTGGCCGCGAGCGTGCTGCTGGTCCGCCTCGCCGCGGGAAGCCGTATCTCTGAACTGCAGTTTAAACGGGCGTGGGGAACGCCGCTGGGTATCGCCGGCGTCTCACTTTTCTTCGGCGTGGGACTGGCTGCCGTCTTATTCGGCGGGCAATTTCTGAACCACGAATTCTTTCACCTGATCCCGGGGGTGACCGGCCCGATGCTTCGTTCTCTCAGCATACTGGTTATCGAGGTCGGCGTGGGTCTCGCCGTCATGGGAATCCTGGTATCCATCTACGACGACCTGCTGGAAGAAGACGAACGGAGGGAGGATCTTTAGCATGTCGTTTTTTCTCGGCCATTACGCCTACTGGTTTATTATCGGGCTGCTCCTGATCGGGTTTTACGCCATTATCTTCAAGAGAAACCTGGTGAAGCAGGTTATCGGCCTGAGCATATTCCAGACATCCATTATTCTTTTCTGGGTGGCCAGCGCCGTCAAGTGGAACGCCACCGTTCCCATCTACGACCCGGCATTCCCGCTGGAAGAAACGGCGAATTATATCAATCCGCTGCCGCACACGCTGATGCTGACCGCGATCGTCGTCGGAGTGGCGACACTGGGCGTTGCCTTCGCCCTCCTGATAACCATTTACAAGCATTATAAAACGCTCGACGAAGAAGAGCTGATAAAAGAAATGAAACGATGGTAGAAAACGCTCCTGTCCTTATTCCTGTCATTTACCTGGCTGCCTGCCTGCTTATCGGCCTGACGCGGCTGCGGTATCGCTGGCTGGCCTATCCCATGGCCCTTGCTGCAAATGTTTTGGCGTCCGCGACGGCACTGGGAATACTCTATCACGTCACAAGATACGGATCTTTTAATTATTATTTCGGCGGCTGGATTCCCCCCATCGGCATCGAATACGTCATTGATCCGCTTTCCGCCTTCGTTCTCACGGTCATCAACATTGTGGCGGGTCTTGTCCTGTATCACTCCCTCAACGTGAACAGGCTCGAGCTGGGACGGAAAGTGGTCCCCTACTATTCCGTGGCGATGCTGCTCATGCTCGGTCTCAACGGTATCGTTCTGACGGGCGACTTCTTCAACCTCTTTGTGTTTCTCGAGATTTCCTCGCTCGCCTCCTACGGGCTGATCGCCGTTGGAGAGCGGGGGTCGGCCTTCGCGGCGTTCCGTTACCTGATTCTCGGCACGGTGGGTGCTTCCTTTTATTTACTCGGTCTCGGTTTTCTCCACCTGAACACGGGGTCACTCAACATGGCCGATCTCGCCGCGATTATTCCCAACCTGGAATTCGGGAAGGATCCGGCGATCGTTATCGCGCTGGTTATGATGACCGTGGGAATCTGCATCAAGATGGCCATCTTCCCGCTGCACGGCTGGTTGCCGGACGCGTATACGCTGGCGCCTTCCACATCGTCGGCGCTCATCGCGCCGATCGGAACGAAAGTGGCTTCCTACATCCTGATACGCACGCTGTTTTTCGTGTACGGCGTGGATCTCGTTTCCGAGGGCATTCCCGTCACCACCATTCTGGGATGGCTTTCGGCCATCGGCATTATCTACGGATCAATACTGGCCATCGCCCAGAGCGAACTGAAACGCATGCTCGCTTACAGCAGCATCGCCCAGATCGGCTACATCGGTCTGGGTATCAGCATGGCAAACCCGCTGGGATTTATCGGCGCCGTGCTGCACGTGCTGAACCACGCCTTCATGAAGGCCTGTCTCTTCCTGGTGGCGGCCAACCTGCGCACGCAGATGGGACATTCGGACATATCGCGGTTCGACGATTCCTACCGCGTCAAAATGCCCTGGACCATGGCGGCGTTTACCACCGCGGCCATTTCCATGGTCGGACTGCCGCCGCTCGCGGGGTTTTTCAGCAAGTGGTATCTCGCGCTGGCAACTATTGAAAATTCACAGTGGGTGTTTCTCGCGGTGATTCTCATAAGCAGTCTTTTAAACGCCGTGTATTTCTTCAGAGTAATCGAAAAAGTCTACATGAAGTCCCCCTCCGGAGTCGCCGACGGCGCCGGCGCGGGGAATGATCCGGCACAATTCGGCAGCGGAGAGCCGACGTCCTCCATGGTGATTCCGGTACTGGTTTTCGCAGCGGCGCTGCTTCTGATCGGTATTTTCAACGCCCTGATCGTGACCACGCTGATTCAGCCGATGATGCCCCCGGGAATGTAACGAATGAACGATTTGACCTACGTTTCTCATATTCCTCTTTTCGTGGTGCTCGTTTCAATGGCCGCCGTGCCGTTGATCCTTGCCAGCTCGCGAAAGCCTAATCTCCGCGAAACCTGGACGCTGCTGGCCGCGGGAACCAAGTTTCTTCTGGTATTCTCGCTGCTTCCCGGCGCGCTGGAAGGCCGCAGCGCCGTGCTTCACCTGCTGGAAATTTCTCCCGGCGTGGACCTCGCTCTCAAGGCCGATCCCTTTGGTGTTTTCTTCGCCCTGATTTCGTCGAGCCTCTGGATATTCACGTCTTTTTACTCGATAGGGTACGTCCGGGGAAACAACGAACACAAGCAGACGCGCTATTTCGCCAGTTTCGCCATGTGCCTTTCCGCCACCATGGGCATAGCCTTTTCGGCGAACCTGCTGACGTTCATCGTTTTTTACGAAATGTTGACCATCTCCACCTATCCGCTGGTCATTCACAAGGAAACGCCCGAGTCCATCAGCGGAGGCCGGCAGTACCTGCTGTACACGTTGACGGCGGGGCTGTTCCTCATCGCGGCGGCAGCCTGGACCTACCAGCTGACGGGAACGATGGATTTCAAGGCGGGCGGACTTTTTGCGGGAACCTCGTTCCCGGGCTCGACCATGACGGTGCTCTTTTTTCTCTTCCTGGCGGGAGTGGGCGTCAAGGCCGCCATCATGCCGCTGCACAGCTGGCTTCCCACGGCAATGGTTGCTCCCACGCCGGTGAGCGCGCTGCTTCACGCCGTGGCGGTGGTCAAGTCCGGTGTTTTCGGCGTTATCCGCGTGGTGGGTTTCGTTTTCGGTCCCGAGGTGATGGCCGCCTACGGCCTGAACATCATTCTTGCCATCTTCGCCGGAACGACGATCCTCGTGGCCTCGCTTATCGCCTTCAGACAGGACAATCTCAAGAGGCGGCTCGCCTACTCGACGATAGGACACCTTTCCTACATCGTCCTGGGCGCGGCGCTGCTTTCGCCGTCGGGTTTCACCGGCGGCATGCTGCATATCGCCACGCACGCGACCATGAAAATCACGCTCTTTTTCTGCGCCGGGGCCATATATGTAAACCTGCACCGTGAAAATATCAGTCAGCTCAACGGCATCGGGAAGATTATGCCCTGGACCATGGGCGCTTTCGCCATCGGCTCTCTGGGGCTGGCGGGGGTCCCTCCCGTCAACGGTTTTGTCAGTAAGTGGTTCCTTGCCCTGGGCGCCCTCGAGGCCGACCACCTGGTCGTCCTGGGAATCTACGTCCTCAGCGGATTGCTGAACGCGGGCTATTTCTTCCCGATCGTTCACCGGGCGTTTTTCCGCGAGGGCGAACACCTGGAAGGCCACGGAGAAGCGTCGACCCTCATGGTGGTTCCCCTGGTCATTACGGCGATGCTCTCGGTGCTGATCGGAGTGCGTCCCGACCTGTTCTTCCATTTTTATGAACTGGCCAGCCTGATTGCCCAGAGCTTGACGGGAGGTCTGCTGTGAAACGCATACACTGGATACTGCTTGGCATTATAACGGTTGTTTCTTTCGTGTTTGAAATGACGCAGGAACCCCATCACTGGTGGGAGCGCATTCCCGGGTTTTATATTTATTTCGGTTTTATCGGCTGCGTGGCCATCATCGTGATTTCGAAGGCCCTGGGAAAGCGGTTCATACAGAAAGACGAGGATTACTACGATGTTCGGTAGTCTCTGCCTGCCTCCATTCTCCGCCATGATCGCGGGAGCGTTGTTGCTGCCGTTTTTGCCGAAGTCTGTCCGATCGGCGGCTTTTATCCTGTTTCCCCTGCTTTCCCTGATAATCATCTGGACATCGCCCTTCGGTGAACTCCTGTCGGTCGGCTTCGCCGGCTACACGCTGATTCTGTCCGACGTGGACGCCCTGAGCAGGATCTTCGGAACAATATTTTCCCTTAT
>JAGYOR010000103.1 GCA_018399535.1 Deltaproteobacteria bacterium
CGGATATCCAGGTATCCATTGATTTTCTGAAATACCTGGAACCGTCCGGCGTCAGGACCGCCTACCGGGAACGCGTCTTTGAAACCCATCCCGACCGGGCGAGAATACTCGGTCTCGACGAGCGGGCCCTCGCGGAAAATTTTAAAAAAATTAACGAGGCGTACGAGCTGCTGTCCTCGGCCGTCTGCGAAAAACACAGGTTTCTTTCACAAAACGGCATATCGTCACCCGCAAGAAAGACGAAGCCCGAATCGACGTTCCGCGATCACTATTACACGGGCGCCCTGCCCCGCCGTTTTCTGCCGATCGGGCAGTTTCTTTACTATTCAGGCCTCATATCATGGCGCGACCTCATAGACGCTATCGTCCGACAACGGAAAAACAGGCCTCTTATCGGGCGAATCGCCCGTTCCTGGCATCTCCTGAGTGACGACGAGATCAGCTACATTCTCAAACACAGGGCCGCGGGTGAAAAGTTCGGTGAATACGCCCTGAGGGAGGGATTCCTGACAAAAGGCAATATCGCCGCCCTGCTCGGCAAACAACGTCTCCAGGCCGGTCCGTTCTGCAAGTATTTCATAAGCCGGGATATGTTAACTCCCGACGAGGTGGAGACGCTGGTGAAGGCGCAGCGCCGGCACAACGCGATGTGGAACAGCAGGTTTCGCGGACGATAGGGGGAACTCCGCGCACCCTGGTTCAAAAGGAGGGACACCGTCATGAAGGTTATCGCCCTGGGAGGAGCGGGAGCCATGGGCAGCCTGTCCGTGAGGGAACTCGCGGCAAGCCCCCTGGTGGAAGAGCTGGTTGTCGCCGACGGCAATAAAGACGCCGCGGAAACCCTGGCGAACGAACTGGGAGAAAACTGCCGGTCGGTCGTGATTGACGCGCGCGACCACGACGGCCTGGTGGCGGCGCTGCAAGGATTCGACGTCGCGGTGGGCACAATCGGCCCCTTCTACAAATACGAAGCGCCCATGATCCGGGCCAGCATCGAGGCGGGCGTCAACTACGTCAGCATCTGCGACGACTACGACGCGGCGGCCGAGGCCCTCGCCCTCGACGAAGAGGCGAAGCGGGCCGGCATCACCGCCGTAACGGGCGTGGGCTGGACGCCGGGCATAACAAACATGCTTGTCAGCCTCGGCATGG
Source organism: Deltaproteobacteria bacterium (assembly GCA_018399535.1). Lineage (GTDB taxonomy): Bacteria > Desulfobacterota > Syntrophia > Syntrophales > UBA2210 > MLS-D. Next base: position 1,153 of record JAGYOR010000103.1, read on the forward strand.
AGACGGTCAAGGGGGCCGACACCGCCGCCGTATACTGGGGATGCCACGCCGCCGACACAGTGGGGAAAGCCGTCACCTTCCACACCATACATATATTCACCGGCTTCGTGCCGACCTTCAAGGACGGGCGCACATGCCGGATTCCGGCCGGGTCGGGCAAAGAAAAAATTTGTTTCCCCGATCCCGTGGGCGACGTCACCGTTTATCACGTGGGACACCCTGAACCCGTCACGCTGCCCCGCCACCTGCCCCTGCGCGCCGTCACACTCAAGGGCGGACTCAAGGAACAATATCTCAACGAGTTGTCACTGCTGCTCAATCGTTCCGGTCTGACCTCCGCCGCGGGACGCACAGACGACGTGGGACGAGTCGTCAACGCCTGCCTGCCGTTGCTCGAAAAAATCACGCCCGCGCAGGAAACGGCGTCGGCCTGCCGCGTGGACGTCACGGGAAAATATCGGGGCAAGTACACCCACCGGACGCTGGGCGCCGTCGCCCACATGAACCTCCTGACGGGGCTTCCCTGCGCCGTCGCGGCACAGATGATCGGCGACGGCGACGTCTCGAAAAAAGGAGTCATGGGACCCGAGGCCTGCCTGGACCACAAGAAATTTCTAAGCCGGCTCGAAGAAGGCGGCATCCGCTTTTTCGAAGGAGACGACATGACAACGCCGCTCCAGCTCTGAAGATCCTATTATTTTTTGAAACCTATTGACAGAATCGCGCCTGATCATTATATAGAGGCCTCGTTTTTACGGAGCGAGAAACGTACATACCCGATGGGGGATCGTTCAACGGCAGGACAACGGACTCTGACTCCGTGAATAGAGGTTCGAATCCTCTTCCCCCAGCCATGCAATAAAAAAGGGGATTGCCGTGATTATGGCAAATCCCCTTTGTTGTGTGGAATGATTTTTGTCACCTTACGGCCGGGACGCTGTGCCACTTTTTCTTTTAATACGAACGGTTCGAAAAAATCCCCCCCGGACATTCACGCGGCGGGCCGTGAAGTAATCGGCGCCATAGCAATTCTTAATTCTCTGCATCAGCGTTTCATGGCGCCGGTGACCGGATACGAATCAGCCAGGTTTCATCATGATTGTTTCTACGATTCGGCCGATGCACGGCCGCGGCTCTCAAACACCGGAGTCCGGATGGTTTTCACTTCGAGAAATTATTTTATTGATCCATCAGGTGCCGATAGAGAGTTCTTCTGCTGACGCCCAGTATGGCGGCCGCTCGCCTTTTGTTGCCTCCCACCTTTTCAAGAACGCGCGCTATGTACTGCTTTTCGATCTCCGCGAGGGAGGGCATCAGCTCGTGGTCCGTCAACATGTCGTCCAGGATTCCTTTTTCTGAAGCGCCGCCGTGATCGTCGATATCGGTATTGACGCATCTCCGGACCCGCGTGGGCAGATGTTCAACGTCCAGATGGGAACCGTGGCAGAACGTGACCGCTCGTTCAATAATATTTTGCAGTTCCCGCACGTTTCCCGGGAAAGAATAGGCGGAAAGCTGTTCCAGGGCCTCGGGTGTCAGCCCCTTGATTTCTTTACCCATTTGAAGACCGAAGCGGTTTAAAAAATGGGCCGCCAGTAACGGAATGTCGTCTTTGCGTTCACGAAGGGGCGGTACCCTGATGCTGAAGGTTTCCAGGCGATAGAAGAGGTCCCTGCGGAACTTTCCCGCATGCATGAGGCTTTCCAGGTCCTGGTTGGTGGCGCAGATAATTCGGACATCGGCCTGTTCTTCTCTGTTTCCGCCGACCGGCCGAAACGTGCCGTCCTGTAGTACTCTTAACAGCTTGGATTGCAAGTTATAAGGCATCTCGCCGATTTCGTCGAGCAAAAGAGAACCCTGATGGGTCCGCTGAAACAGGCCCTGGCGTTTTTTAACGGCGCCGGTGAATGCTCCTTCTTCGTGGCCGAAAAACTCGCTTTCCAAAAGTTCCGCCGGTATGCCGGCGCAGTTGACTGCAAGAAACGGCGCCTTGCCACGGGGGCTCAAATCATGCAGGGCTTTGGCCACCAGTTCCTTGCCCACGCCGCTTTCTCCCTGAATCAAAGCGGGGCCCTGCGCGGCGGCTATTTCCCTCAACTGGTCAAACATCACGTGGATTTTCCGGCTTCTGCCGATCATTCCATGAAAGGCGTCCCGGGCGACTAATTCCCGGAATCTCTGTACTTCATGTTTCAGCCTTCTATTGCGCAAAACCCGTTCCGTGCTGAGCCGTAAATGTTCAAGGTCAAGCGGCTTGGCCAGGAAATCGTCCGCTCCTGATTTCAGGGCTCCGACGGCTTGAGGAATACTGCCGAAAGCCGTTATGATAAGAAAGCCGGGCTGGACGTGAATTTCCCTGGTCCACTCCAGCAGGGTCATTCCGTCCGCGCCTGGTAATTTCAGGTCGCTGATGACAAGATCGGGCAACCAGGCGTGGAGTTCCTCCCTTGCTTCCTCAGCCGACTCCACGGTCTTTACGTGATAGCCCGCCTCCTCAAGTTCTTCACGCAAAAGTTGGCCGAGCTCCTCGTCATCTTCAACTACAAGGATTCGTTCCATAATGTTTTCCGAAAACGTCGATAATGCTGATTCAACCATGTCCTTCTCCCTGCATGGATTTCTGTGTATTTTCCCCCGGCTGCTGCGGCGGCAGCACGATACGGAACCCGGCGCCGCCCATCTCTGTGTCCATAACTTCTATGGCGCCCTCATGTTCCTGAATTATTCCATGAACCACTGAAAGTCCCATGCCCGTGTTGTCAGAATTTTTCCGGGTACTGAAAAAAGGTTCAAATATCCTTGACTTGATATCCTGTTTAATTCCCGAACCGTTATCCTCGATGGTAAAAATAACTTCCCGGCTCGGCCCTGACTGCCACAGGATACGCACTCTTGTCACGTTTTCAGACTGCGCCGCGTTTCGCAACAGGTTTATCAGGGCCTGTTCGAACCGCAGCGGATCGACAAAAACCATAGGATCTGTATCAGGACCTCGTGCGATCAGTTCTATCGTGTCACCCACTTCTTTTTTGACAGTGACAACAGCTGAACCAGCCACCTGCGCGGCTTTCATCCAGCGTTTCTCTCTCATGGCGCCTTTGCCGAAATCCAGGAGTTGCCTTACAATCAGGCTCATCCGCTGAACCTGCTGGCGAATATCCCTGAAAATCTTTTCATGAACATCGCTGATCCGGTTATCTCTCAAGCAGCGTTGAGCCTTCCCGTCTATCAATGAAAGCGGCGCGCCCAGTTCGTGCGCGACTCCCGCCGCAAGCTGTCCTACAGCTGCCATTTTTTCGCTCTGGCGCAATTTGTTTTCCAGGGCTTCCTGCTGTCTTCGCCGCTCGGCGATTTCTTGTTCAGATTTATCGACACTGTCGAGCATCCCGTTCAAAGACCTGGCCAGATCAACAATTTCTTTCGGCCCCTCCAGTTGCGCCCGATGGTCTCGTTCTCCCTGTTTGACGCGGGCCATGCTCCCGGTGAGCTTCTTGAAATACTGGCCAGCCGCCCGATGAAACCCGAAGAGGACGAACGCGGATATGAAAATGCCGGCACCCGCGAGAGCTGCCGCGGCCAGCAGCCGAAGCATGTGAATATGCTTTTCAAAATCACTTTCCTTCCTGGTTATTTGAAGAAGGCCATTGCTGTTTCCCGCGCTGTCGAAAAGCGGGACAAAATAAGAATAGACCCGTCTGCCTTGAATCTTCTCATACTGCCCCTTCCTTTCTCCACCTTCCACAACCTCAAGGAGATCCTTCTGCCTCTTCCGGGGCTCGACGGCACCGACGGCGGCCAATTGCCTGCCTTCGGCGTCATAAATATACGCCCCGTAAACTCTCCCGATGCGGAAAACGGATTTCAGCGCCTGGCTGACGCTGCCGAAGCGCTCCTTTTCCAGACTGTGGCTCACCGGCAGGCGAATAGCCCTGGCTACGAGCTGGACATCTTCCTGAAGCCTCTGCTCAACGATATGTTCCATTGACCGCAGGCCGAAATAGGTCGCGGCACCCGTGACGAGAAGTAAAGGAACGATAACGTTAATGATCAGGACCGACCTTAAACTGAGCCTGTTCAAAATGTTGCCGCACACGCGTCGCCTCCAATGTCAAAAGTATACATGTAACTTTGTGTCACATACCTCCGGCGCTTGTCAACCATACGAAGGAATTTTACAAGTATTTATAATTACTGCATTAATAAAGACCCACCTTAACTGCTCACCTGCTGGCACACATGATGCTCATTCCAAGAAACAGCAGGTTAACATAATGATCGCATGAAGCGTGCGAGAAGGAACCGCGTTCCACGCAAATTATGAATGGACAAAAAAAAACACGAGAGGAGGATTATTATTATGTTTAGACATTTTCTGATCGGACTGGCGATTTTGGTCATGCTTGGTTTTGCCGCGGCTTGTGACCAACCCGCGGAAGGGCCTGGAGACACCCCGCCGACTGCTCCGGGTCAAAGCAGCGAGTTTTAGCACAGGCAGTGAACGGCATGGCTGGAATTGTTGCCATCACGTAGTGAAAGGCATGGCATTCAGTAACGCGGTTGAATCATTAACCGGGAAAGAGGAGGAATAAAAAATTGATTAAAAGAATGACAGAACACAAAGCGACATCATTGAAAGCAGCCCTTGTTGGTGTGATCGCCACGGCCTGTTTCCTGATCGCTGCCCCCCCACTGGCCGCCCAACAGGGCCAGCAGGGTTACGATGCACAGCAGGGCCAGCAACCGACCCAGCCGCCGCCGGCCAATTTCAGTGATAATACACTGGAAAAATTTGCCACGGCAAAAGGAGAAGTTGATGAACTCCAGGGGGCGTATTCCGAGGAATTAAAAAATGTGAAAGACCCCGACAAGGCACAGGAGCTTCAGAACAAATACATAAAAAAAATGGTCGCCGCGGTCGAGGGCAATGATTTAAGCATTGACAAATACAATAAGATCATTCAGGCGATGAGAAGCGATCCCGAGCTTGTTGAAAAAGTGATGGAGATGACGAATTAAATACTGCAACGCGGCCTTCAGCCGCAACAATAGCACGGGTGTCCGTCCGCCACTCCCCATTTTTGCCCTCCTGAGCATCTCTATGCATCGACCGTGGACGGGCCCCGTGCTTTTTTTTTGGCCTTACGTTTCTCTGATTTTACCAGACAGTAACAAACCGGCGGACGCGTTTCATTGATCGCCGCGTGCGGCGATCTTTTCCCAGGAGTCGCGGAGCGACACGACGCGGTTCAAGACCGGTCGTTCGTCCGTTGAATCCTTTTCGTCAACGCAGAAATATCCCAGCCGCTCGAACTGGTAGAAGTTCCCTTCCGCTGCTCCAGC
>JAGYOR010000104.1 GCA_018399535.1 Deltaproteobacteria bacterium
CGAACCCGCCGCTGACTCGACCTTCAACGTGTCTCCCTCGACAACGCATGAAAGGGGCTCAGCCCCGTCAAGCGCTCGGAAGAGTTTTCTTTTCGCGATGTAGCCTGTGCAGGGTACGCCGATAATGACCACGTCGTCCCGCTCGTACTGTCGTTCCTGAAGATGGATGACGATCGAACGGGTAGTGCAGCCACGGGCGACGATGCCCACGACTTTTTTCGTCCTGTCTTCCGGCTTGGTCCGCGTCTGCGACTCCCGGTGCTGGAAAATGAGGTCGTGAACATACTTGGCCAGGTTAACGGAGCAGAAGGGGTTCCACACCAGCCTGTCGGCCTCCTCGGGTTCCGTTATGATGCAGGGCGCTGCCTGGTAGGGAAGCGTTCCCTGCTCGTACCCGACCAGCGCGTCCACCTTCTTTTCAGAAAGCAGCTTTCTGGCTTCTTCCCTTACTTGCTTTTCAATATTTTCCACAGTTTCCGATTCCTCGCTCCTGTTGTTTGAGAATTACACGCACGTCGTCTAGAGGTTTTTTACCATCTTCGTCGCCGGTCCCAGGGCTTTCACCCGTTCAGTCACACCCTTGATGACGTTGGCAAATTTTTCTCCCTCCGACGCCGATATCCAGGTGAACATTGTCCGGTCGGCCTCGATGCCGATGTAGGAGAGAAACCTTTTCAGCATGGCGAATTTTCTTCGCGCAGAGAGGTTACCCGTCAGGTAATGGCACTCGCCGGGATGGCATCCGGAAACAAGCACGCCGTCCGCTCCTTCCTGCAGGGCCTTGACAACATAAAAGGGGTTGACCCGCCCGGAACAGGGCAGCCGAATAAGCCGTACGTTCGGCGGATACTGTATCCTGCTGATCCCCGCCAGGTCGGCGCCCGCGTAGGTGCACCAGTTGCACACGAAGGCGACGATTTTGGGTTCCCAGTTCTCGTTTGCATTATTTTCAGTCATGGCATCCTCTACCTTGTCTGTGCCGGGATCGGTTACAGGGCGCCGATCTGGGCCAGAATTTCCTCGTTATTGAAACCATACAGGTCGACGGCGTTCATCCTGCAGGAGGCCGTGCAGACACCGCATCCTTTGCACAGAACGGAATTCACCTCGGCGTACCGCTCGACCTTGTTCACCTCAATGGCGCCGAAGGGGCAGTTCAGTTCACAGAGACCGCAGCCCATGCACCGCTCTTTATTGACGTAGGCCGTTTTACCTTCCGCTTCTATATAATCCTTCGTAAGAATCGTCAGGGCCCGCGATACGGCGGCGCTTGCCTGGGTGACCGATTCATCGCTCATCTTCGGCGAGTGGGCCATGCCACAGACAAACACGCCATCGGTGGCGAAATCCACCGGGCGGAGTTTGACATGCGCCTCGAGGAAGAAGTTGTCCTGGTTGGTGGAAACTTTGAGCAGCTGCCCGATCTCCTCGTTATCCGGGTTGGGAACTACTCCCACGCTCAATGTCAGCAGGTCGGCGTGCAGTTCCACCTTTTCGTTGAGAATATAATCGAAGAGCGATATGCGAAGCCCGTCGCCGTCGGCCGTCACTTCAGGCTTCAGGTCTTCCTCGTAGCGGATGAATTTGACGTTGGCCTCGCGCGCCTTCTTGTAATAGTCTTCTTTCAGACCGTATGTCCGTATATCACGATAAAGAATGGTGATATCCTTGTCGGGATCGGCTTCCTTCAGCTTCAGGGCGTTCTTGATGGCCTCGCTGCAGCAGTAACGGCTGCAGTAGGGGCGTTCCTTGCAGCGTGATCCCACGCACTGGATCATGACCACGCTCTTGGCATCCATGGCTTTCGGATTGCCGTCGTGAATCAACTGTTCCAGTTCGCGTTGCGTCACCACGGCGTCGTGCTTGCCCCGCAGGTATTCGTCAGTATCGTTTTCATAAGCGCCGGTGGCGATGATGACCACGCCGTGCTCGAAGGCATGTTCCTTCCCGCCCGCTTCCACGACGGTATTGTAATTACCGATGAATCCGTCGAGACTCTTGATGGAGGCGCCGGTGAAAACATGAACCAGGTCGTTATTTTTCACGCGTTCTAGGAGTGACGCCAGGTGGCGTTGCGTGTCCAGGCCTTCAAGCGTGTAGTGCAGCCGCCGGTAGTTGCCCCCCAGCTCCTGATCTTTTTCCACAAGATATGTCTCGAAGCCCTGATCGGCCAGGTTGAGTGCCGCTGTTATGCCCGCCAGGCCGCCGCCGAGGACGAGTGTCGCCTTGTTGACGCTCAGCTGTCCCGGCTTGAGCGGTGTCAGGAACTGGGCCTTGGCGACAGCCATGCGTACCAGGTCTTTCGCCTTTTCCGTTGCTTTCTCCGGTTCGTTCATGTGTACCCAGGAATCCTGGTCGCGGATGTTGGCCATTTCGAAAAGGTAGCGGTTCAATCCGGCCTTTTCGCAGTTTTCCTGGAACAGGGGCTCGTGGGTCCGGGGAGAACAGGAGGCCACGACGACGCGGGTGAGCTCTTCCTCCTTGATCACCTCGCCCATCTTCACCGCCGTATCCTGTGAGCACGTAAAGAGGTTCTCGTCGGCAAATACGACGTTGGGCAGGGTTTTCGCGTACTCCACCACGGCGGGAACATCAACGACGCCGCCTATGTTGATGCCGCAACGGCAGACAAAGACTCCGATACGCGGCCCCACGCCCCGTATATCCACTTCCTCGGGTACCTGTTCTTCCGTAACGAGCGTACCCCGGCGCGGCGCGAGCAGGGCGCCGGCACATGACGCGGCGCCGCTCGCCTCCATGACGGTTTCAGGAATGTCCTTCGGTCCACCGAAGGCGCCGCAGACATACACACCGTCGCGGGTGGTCTGTACGGGGTTTTCGAGGGATGTTCTGCAGAATCCGTGTTCTTCCAGTTCTATGCCCAGGCTTTTTGAGAGTTTTTCCGCGTCTTTGGGAGGTGTGAGACCGACGGAGAGAATCACCATGTCGAATTCTTCCTCGATCAGGGTGCCGTCTTCCTGCACATACGTCATAAGAAGGTTTTTCGTCTGCTGCAGCTCCTTGATCATGGAAGGCATCGAACGGATATAGCGGACGCCGTATTCATTCTTGGCCCGATCAACAAACCGGTCGAAATCCTTGCCGTAAGCCCGGATGTCCATGTAGAAGATGGTGGCTTCCATGTCCTTGGCGTGTTCCTTGCCGATGATAGCTTCCTTGGTGGCGTACATGCAGCACACCGAGGAACACCAGCTGTTGCCACAATTAACATCGCGGGAACCGACGCACTGGATGAAGGCGATCTTTCGCGGTTCCTTGCCGTCGGAAATGCGCTGCACGTGGCCGAAGTAGGGTCCCGAAGCGGACAGAATACGCTCGAACTGGATACTGGTAATGACGTTTTCATAAAGGCCGAACCCGTACTCGCCCCGAATGGACGCGTCGAAGACTTCAAACCCGGGCGCGGCGATGATGGAACCCACCTCGATGGTTTCCTGCTCTTCCTTCATATTATGGTCGATCGCCCCGGCCACGCACGCGTCCACGCACTGGTAACATTCGGAACAGATGCCGCAGCTGAGGCAGCGCCGGGCTTCTTCCACGACCTGCTCCTCGGTGTAGCCGAGGATGACTTCATTGAAGTGAGTTTTCCGTTCTTCCGGATCGAGTTCAGGCATGGCGGGACGGGGCTTTTTCGGTGTCTGGCTGACGTCAGCTTTGTCGGCGACGTTTTCTTCCCAGTTGCGGGCCCGTCCCAGGGCGATATCCGCGCCCTGCAGGTAGCGGTTGATCGATCGGGCCGCTTCTTTACCCGCATTGATGGCCCTGACGACCGTCAACGGACCGGTCACATTGTCGCCCCCGGCAAAGACGCCTTCCACCGTCGTGGCGAAGGTGACCTCGTCGGCTTCGATATTGTTCCACTTGTTGATGGAGATGTCCTGTTCCTGCTCCAGGAAGGAAAGGTCGCACGCCTGGCCGATGGCGGGAATGACAGCGTCACACTCTATAACAAATTCAGATCCCTCGATTGGAACGGGGCGTCGCCTGCCGCTTTCGTCCGGCTCGCCGAGTTCCATTCGGACACATTCGATGCCCGTGACCTTGCCGCCTTCGCCGATCACTTTCCTGGGAGCGGCGAGAAATTCCATTGTGATGCCCTCGTGCAGGGCCTCCTCGATCTCCTCCGGTGCGGCGGGCATTTCGGCGCGGGTTCTGCGGTAGAGCACGAAGGCTTCCTTCGAGCCCGTCCGGAGGGCCGTCCTGACGGCGTCCATGGCCACGTTGCCGCCGCCCACCACGGCTACCCGGTTCCCCAGGAATACTTTTTCACCCAGCGCCACGCGGCGCAGGAAGTCAATGCCGTGCACCACTCCTTCGAATTCGTCCTCGCCGGGCACGCTGAGCTTGCTGCTTTTGTGAGAGCCCGTTCCGATGAAAACGGCGTCGTAGTCCCTCCGAAGTTCTTCGAAGGTAACATCCTCGCCGACTTTCGTATTCAGGCGGATTTCGACGCCCATTTCCTGTATCGTGGCGATCTCGGCGTTCAGAACGTCCTTGGGCAAGCGGTACTCGGGGATGCCCACGGTCATCATGCCGCCGGCGACGGGCAGCGATTCGAACACGACAACCTTGTAGCCTTCGGCGGCCAGATAGTAGGCGGCACTGAGACCCGCCGGTCCGGCGCCTATTATGGCGATCTTTTTCCCCTTGTCTTCTTTTATGTCCGGTATGTACTTCGTTTCGTCGTTCAGGTCGAGATCGGCCACGAAGCGCTTGAGATACATGATGGCGACGGGCTGGTCAACCTCGCCTCGCTTGCAAGCCTTTTCGCAGAGGTGGTCGCACACGCGGCCGCAGACGGCGGGGAAGGGGTTTTCCTGCTTGATGAGCTTGAGAGCTTCCTTGTATTTTCCGTCGGCGATGAGGGCGACATACCCCTGCACGCTGATGTGGGTCGGGCATGCTGCCTTGCACGGCGCCGTACCGAGCTTGTCGATGGCGAAGGCGCTGGGAATTGCCTGGGGGAATTTCCGGTAAATGGCCTTTTCGTAATCAAGGCCCTCGTTGAATCGGTTTGAAACGGTGACGGGGCAGACCTTCGCACAATCGCCGCACCCTGTGCACTTTTCGATGTCCACGTAACGGGGCGCCCTGGTGAGCGAAACAGTGAAGCGGCCCGGTTCTCCGTCGACGGAATCCACGGTACGTCTTGTCATGATTTCAACGTTGGGGTGTCGTCCCACCTCAACGAGTTTCGGAGAAAGGATGCAGGCTGAACAGTCGTTGGTGGGGAATGTCTTGTCAAGCTGGGCCATGACACCGCCGACACTGATGTCATTTTCAACAAGATATACTTTCATTCCCGAGTTGGCGAGATCCAGGGAAGCCTGTATGCCCGCGATGCCTGATCCCACAACCATTACGGCGCCGATTTTTTCAGTATCGTTTAACACTTGTCTTCACACCTCGTGTTTAGTGTCTGTATCATCAGTCCGGATCGGCAGGCCAGCCGACCATTGTCCGCATGCATCTTGAACAGTACTAAAGAACCGAATCGTCGCTAACAAACTTCACCACCTATGTCAAGGCAAAAATGAACGCCGGTCACTGCGCCCGGCCGGGATTGCGCGGTAACGGGACAATGTTCGAAAAGGCCGTCAGGAGCTCTGACCGGCCCTGTCCCGTTCGTGCCGAGAACAGCACCAGGTCGTCCGCCGGGACCTGCAGGAGCTCCGCCAGTTCGCGGCGCCTGGCGCCGGCGCCGCTTTTCGACAGTTTGTCAGCCTTTGTCAACACGAAACGGTGGGGAATTCCGTAGTGAACAAGCCAGTCGATCAGCGTCCGGTCCTCCGGTGAAGGAGCCCGGCGTATGTCGAGAATCACGACGACGAGTTTCAGGTTTTGTCTGGTTTTCAGGTACTCTTCCACCATGGGTCCCCACTGCTCTTTGACGGCTCGGGGCACCCGGGCGAACCCGTATCCAGGGAGATCGACGAAGTGGGCCGCCCGTCGGACGAGAAAAAAATTTATCTGCTGGGTCCTGCCGGGCGTACCGCTGGTGCGTGCCAGGCGTTTTCTGCCGAGCACGGTGTTGATAACCGATGATTTTCCGACATTTGAACGGCCGGCAAACGCCACTTCGGGCAGGGTTCCCGCCGGATAGCCGGAGCGGCGTACGGCACTCGTGACAAACTCGGCGTCGATGCTGTTCATGCGGACATAACCTCCGACCCCTGATTTTCATGTGACGTTGACAGTATCAGTAATGTTCCCCTTCCGCAAAAAAAAGACGGGCAAGGGGAAGGGCATTTCCTGTCGCATCCAACGCATCGGCATTATACGCTACAATGCTCCGGTTTTTTAAAAAGATTGAATCGGAAACAATATGAGGGGGAGTTCATCCAAAATCCGCGATAGGTTTAGCCTGTTCATGGTACAGGCAGTTCAACACCCCCGTTAATTCG
>JAGYOR010000105.1 GCA_018399535.1 Deltaproteobacteria bacterium
TGCCTCTGCCGTGGAAGATCACCGTTTGAACGTGACGAGGTTTCTCGTTATCGGCAACATGGAAACAGAGGCAACCGGACGCGACAAAACATCGATACTGTTCGCGGGCCGACACGAGCCGGGATCGCTGCTGCGGTCGCTGAACCCTTTTGCCGACCAGGGGATCAATCTCACCAGGATCGTGTCGCACCCCATGCGGGAACGCGCCTGGGAATATCTCTTCTTCGTCGATTTTATCGGGCACGCCGACGAGGAGCGTGTGTCGTCCTGCCTGAAGGAGCTGAAACGGGAATGCACCTGGGTGAAGGTGCTCGGTTCATATCCCGCCGAGGAGACACTGGCATGATCTGCCTGTCCGTTGCAGGGTCCACAACCGGTGAGTTGCTGTCGCTCATGAAGCGGTCCTCCGTCGAGGCCGACCTGGTGGAACTGCGGATCGACGGCGCGGCCGAAATGGATCTTCCGCGGCTTCTGGAGGCCAGGACGGTGCCTGTTCTTGTTACAAACAGGAGCCGTTCCGAGGGAGGGTCGTTCGCGGGAAGCGACGAGGAACGGTGTGTTCCGCTCCTTGCGGCCGTCGAGATGGGCGCCGAGTATGTAGATGTGGAAATGAATACCGGCCTCGATTGTGTGCGGGCCATCGTTCGGCGTGCGTCGGAGCGGGGCGGGCGGACAAAGGTGGTGCTGTCATATCACGATTTCACGGGAACGCCTTCGGACAGTCGCCTTCGGGACCTGGTCGACGATGCGTTCTCGCTGGAATGTCACATGGTGAAGATAGCGACAACGGCGGTGAACGAAGAGGACAATCTCCGCGTGCTCCGGCTGGTCGCGGAAACGACGCGACAAAACAGGCCCATAACGGCATTCTGCATGGGGAAGTTGGGGAGAATAAGCCGGATTGCGGCGCCGTTCTTCGGTTCCGCAATCAGCTTCGCCTGCCTCGAGAAGGGAGCTGAAACGGCACCCGGGCAATTTACCGCGGCGGAACTGAAAATATTGTCGGGAATGATACCATGAAAACATATGCCCTCTTTGGAAGTCCCATCGGCCACAGCCTCTCTCCCGCCATGCACGGAGCGGCCTTCACCGCGGCGGGTGTTGACGCGTGCTTCAGGACGTTCGAAACGGACCGGGCGTCAGAAGTTCGTCGCATCGTCGAGGAGGAGGACGTGACGGGCGCCTGCGTCACGATTCCGCTCAAGGTATCTCTTTTCGAGGTTCTGGACGAGGTCGGCAAAGCGGCACGTCGCATCGGCGCGGTGAACACGATCATCAGGCGGGGGAATCGTCTGCGCGGTGAGAACACGGACTGGATCGGCATTGCCCGGTCACTCGAAAAACTCATGGGACCCATAGCGGGAAAGCGCTTCCTGGTTCTGGGGGCCGGCGGAACGGCCCGGGCGGCACTGCACGCCGTGCTCAGCGGCGGCGGAAACGCCGTGGTGTCGAGTCGGCGGTACGATCCTGCCCACCAGCTGGCGGAGGAGTTTTCCTGCGAGGCTCTGCCGCTTGAACGTCTTGAACTCGTTCGAGCGGATTGCTGTATCAACACGACTCCTGTGGGAATGAGCAATTACGACGAAGGGACGCCGCTCGACAGCGCCCTGCTTCACCGGTTCCGGTGGGTATTCGACGTTATTTATACGCCCCGTGCGACAAGGCTGGTTCGGGAGGCGCGGAAAGCGGGATGCATCGCCGCGGGAGGTCTCGACATGTTTGTCTACCAGGGCGCGGAACAGTTCCGCCTCTGGACGAACCTGGAGCCGCCCGTCGAAGTTATGGCGGACATCGCCGGAAGGATGCTCGACAGTGAAGAAAATTAAAAAAATAACCGCACTGGATGCTGTTGTTTCCGTACCGGGATCGAAAAGTTACACACAGCGGGCGCTCGTGGCTGCTGCACTTGCCGATGGGACGTCCCGTCTTCGAAACTGTCTCGATTCGGAGGACACAAACCTGCTGGCCGGGGCTCTGCGTTCTCTGGGCGCGGATATCGGGCCTCTGGGTGGCGAGACGATCGTTCAGGGAACGGGAGGACGGTTGCGGGCACCGGGGGAACCCCTTTACCTGGGGAACAACGGGACCGGGTTGAGATTTCTCGCGGCCGTGACGTCCCTATGCGACGGGCCCGTCGTCATCGACGGGAATCCACGGCTCCGGGAGCGCCCGGTGGGGATTCTGGTCGACGCGGTCAACACCGCCGGAGGGCACTGCGTCAGTCTCGGCCGCAACGGGTACCCGCCGGTCAGGAATCACGGAGGCGGCATCAGGGGTGGAAAGGTACGCTTCGGCGACAGTGACAGCAGCCAGTATGTTTCGGCCCTTCTCATGACGGCGCCCTGCGCGTCGGAAGACCTGATCATCGAGCTGGAGGGCAGGGTGCCGTCGCTGCCCTATGTCGATATGACGCTCGAGGTTATGCGTCGTTTCGGCGTCGACGTAAATGCCTGGGAAAACCGCCGCTTCCTCGTTCCGGCTCACGGCGGGTACCGGGCGTCGGAATATCGCGTCGAGGGCGATGCTTCCAGTGCTTCCTATTTTTTTCTCGCCGCCGCTATCTGCGGGGGCAAAATGCGGGTGAAAAATCTCGAAGCGGGTGGACGCCAGGGGGATCTCGGCATATTGGACATCCTGGTTGAACTGGGGTGCTCAGTCAGGCGGGACGACGAGGGCATCGAGGTGGAGGGCGGTCGCCTGGCCGAAGGCGAAAGACGGTATGACCTGTCCGCGATGCCCGACATGGTTCCGGGGCTCGCCGTGCTCGCGGCGTTCCGGCGGGGACGGACGACCATAGGAAACGTTTCCCACCTGCGGATCAAGGAAAGCGATCGTTTGGCGGCCCTGGTGTCTGAATTAACCCGGCTTGGAATCGTGGCGCGCGAAACGGAAGACGGCCTCGTCATTGAAGGAGGAACGCCCCGGGGCGCGGAAATACAGACCTATGATGATCACCGGATCGCCATGAGTTTCGCCGTTGCGGGCCTGCGGACCGGGGACATGGTGATTGCCGGCGAGGAATGCGTGGCGAAGTCCTTACCGACTTTCTGGACAATGCTGGAGGGGTTGTCGTCATGAAGGGACTCGTTCTGATCGGCTATCGTTGCACCGGAAAGACGACAGCAGTCAGGATGCTCGCCCGCAGACTGGAAATGCCTTTTGCCGACACGGACGAGATCATTGAGAAACGGACGGGAAAGACCGCCGCGCAGCTCGTGTCGGAAGGTGGATGGCCCCTGTTCAGGGAAAAGGAGCGGGAGGCGCTCGAGGCCGTCGCGTCGCAGGGACCGCTGGTGCTTGCCACCGGCGGCGGCATTGTGGAGTCCGAAATGAACCGGAAAAATCTGAAAAGGATGGGACTCGTGATCTGGCTCACGGCGTCGCCCGCCGAGATCGAGCGCCGGATGCTCGCAGATCCCGGAACGTCGCGTGGAAGGCCCCCGCTTTCAGGGTCGGGACGCCGCGCGGAAATAGAAAAGACACTGGCCCGTCGGGAACAGTTCTACGGCGCGACGGCGGGCCTGGTCATCGACACGACGGATCGAACCATCGAGTCGGTCGTCGAGGAAATTCTTCATGAAATAAAAATAAAGGGGAAGGGATCATGCCTGGAAACAGCATCGGAAAAGTCTTCGTCCTGACAACCTGGGGTGAGTCGCACGGGGCGGCGATCGGCGCCGTCGTGGATGGATGCCCGCCCGGTCTCGATCTTGAAGAGCGGGACATTCAGCGGGAACTCGACCGGCGGCGTCCGGGACGGGGCGCGGCCGCGTCGCCGCGACTGGAAGAGGACCGCGTGGAAATCCTCTCGGGGGTATTCGAGGGACGGACAACGGGAACGCCCATTTCCCTCGTTATCAGGAACCGGGATCGACGAATCGGCGATTATTCCGCGCTGAAGGATGTGTACCGGCCCGGTCACGGCGATTACACCTATGACCGGAAATACGGCCTGCGGGACCACCGGGGCGGAGGGCGTGCTTCGGGGCGGGAAACGGCGGCGCGTGTCGCCGGAGGCGCCGTGGCGAAAAAATTGCTGCGACGTGAAAACATATCCATCCTCGCGTATACCGTCGAACTGGGAGGAGTTGGCATAAAGGACTTCGACGAGGAGGCGATAGGCGCCACGTCAATGTTCTGTCCCGACCGCGAGGCGGCGGAAAACATGGAGGCGGTCATCGAAGAGGCCCGAAGAAAGGGAGACACGATCGGAGGCGTCGTGGAGATCGTTGTCAGAGGATGTCCGGCGGGCCTGGGAGAGCCTGTCTTCGACAAATTCGACGGCGATCTTGCCAGGGCGGTCATGAGTATCGGGACCGTGAAAGGCGTGGAAATAGGCGCCGGCTTTCAGGCGGCACGCATGACAGGCGCCGCCTGCAACGATTCTTTCGGTCCGGAGGGATTTCGGACGAACAATGCCGGAGGAATCCTGGCGGGAATAACCACGGGCGCCGATATCGTCATGCGTGTGGCCTGCAAACCAATTTCATCCATACCGACCCCCCAGGAGACGATGGACAGGAGTGGGAACCCGGCGACAGTGACGGTAAGCGGAAGACACGATCTCTCGGTCATTCCCCGCATCATTCCCGTATGTGAAGCAATGACGGCGCTGGTGGTCGCGGACCATCTGCTGCGACAGAAAACCATCGCCTGAAACGGAGAGGGATTGAACCCGGATAACGGACCGGGTCGGATCAAAAAAATAATATTTTAAACAATGTTTCTATTGACAGAAACATCCGGGTCTGCTAGAAAACGCTTTATATTTAACGATGAAAAGGGAATACGCAATGATGACGACGTTCAACAAGTTCTGGTGGTGGCGGAAAACCACGATGGAGGAGTCCGCCGTCGCCTGATTGAGTGACAGGGGCGTAACGCGAGCCGCGGGGCTTCTTCATGCTTCCGCGGCTTTTTTTGTGTCCGGTTACCGGAAAAGGCCGTGAAAAAATCACGGCCTTTTTTTCGTGGAGTAAACATAACCGCAGGGGGATGCCATGCAGTATGAACCGTCTTTTGAGACATTTGAAAAAACCGCCGCACCCGGAACGATGATTCCCGTGAGCCGGGAGATTTTAGCCGACACGGAAACGCCTGTTTCGACATTGATGAAACTGAGCGCCCGACAGGAAGTGTTTCTGCTTGAAAGCGTCGAAGGAGGTGAAAAATGGGGGCGCTACTCCTTCATGGGCTACGACCCGCGTGTCCTGTACGCCGTTCGGGGCGGATCCGTCGAGATACGGGAGAACGGCGTCGTACGGTCATTTGATCACGGCGGCGACCCGCTGGGACCGCTCCGGGACTTGCTGGAAAAATATCGGCCCGCGACGACCGGCGGCGGTCTTCCCCGTTTTTTCGGCGGCGCCGTGGGGTATCTCGGCTATGACATGGTCCGTTTTTTTGAGGAACTGCCCCGGGAAACGGAGGACGATCTTCACATGGCGGAAGCGTTTTTTCTCATTGCCGACGGTGTGATTATTTTCGACAACGTGCGGCATACCATCGCCGTGTCGGCCTGCGCCTGCGTGGACGACGGAGCGGACCTGCGCGACCTGTACAAACAATGCCGGGAGCGGATCGACGAAACAATCGCCCTGATCCACGAACCCCTGGAGATTCCGCGCGGGAAATCTCGAAATCCCGGCGCCGACGGCTTCATGCAGGGAATGCCGAAGGAGGCCTTTCTTTCAATGGTGGACAAGGCCGGGGAATACATCAGGGCCGGCGACGCCATCCAGGTGGTGCTTTCCCAGCGCTTTGAAAGAAAGAACGACATCGACACGGTGAGCCTTTACCGGGCGCTTCGTTTCATCAACCCTTCTCCGTATCTTTTTTATCTCAAGTCAGGCGAGGGGACACTCATCGGTTCATCGCCCGAAGTCATGGTGCGCCTCGACTCGGGTATCGCCGAGCTTCGGCCGATCGCCGGAACACGAAGTAGGGGCGCTTCGGAACAGGAGGACCGCCGTCTCGCCGATGAATTGTTGAACGACCCGAAGGAACGGGCCGAACACGTGATGCTCGTCGACCTGGGACGAAACGACCTGGGCCGTATAGCGAGAACGGGCAGCGTGCAGGTGACGCAGCTCATGGCAGTGGAACGCTATTCCCACGTCATGCATCTCGTTTCGACGATCACGGCCCAGATGGAAGAAGGGAAAAACTGGCTTGACGTGCTGGCGGCGACCTTTCCGGCGGGCACCCTGTCGGGGGCGCCGAAAATCCGCGCCATGGAAATCATCGAGGAACTGGAGCGGGTCCGCCGTGGCCCCTATGGCGGCGCCGTGGGATATGTTTCCTTCGAAGGCAACATGGATCTGTGCATAACCATACGGACAATCCTGGTGAAGGACGGGAAACTGTACATACAGACAGGGGCCGGGATTGTCGCGGATTCCGATCCGCTCCTTGAA
>JAGYOR010000106.1 GCA_018399535.1 Deltaproteobacteria bacterium
GGCGCTTGAGGGCTGTCCTTTTTTCCAATTTGACGGGAAACAGTTCGGCTGCGCCATTTACGAAACACGACCGGCGACATGCCGAAAATTTGAACCAGGGTCTTCTCCGCTGTGCCCTCTTTTCGGCAGGAGGAGCGTGTCGGAAAGGGCCGAAGAACGTTCCAACACCGGGACGTAACGAGGGAGGTGTTCCATGTCGCTTATTACTGTCACCGCCGGCATAGGGTCGGAAGTCTATCCCGTCGCGCGGGAATTATCGAACCGCCTGTCGATAGACCTGTACGACGACGAGCGGCTCCAGCAGGAATTCCTTTCCATGGGCCTTTCGTCGCAGGACCTGAAAAGCCTTGATGAAAAGGCCCCCGGTTTCTTCAGCCGGCTTCTCGACCTGCGGCCGAACAGGTACCAGGAACTCATGGACGCCGTCGTGTACCACGTGGCGCAACGGGGCGAAGGAATCATCATCGGCAACGGGTCTCCCTTTCTGTTGCGGGACTTCGGGTGCGCTCTTCACGTGAGGATCTTTTCGTCGGAACCGGAGCGGACCAGGCGTATCTCGCAGGAATGGAATATCGACGAAAACTCGGCCAGGAAGGCGATCCGTAAGAGTGACAACGAGCGTCGCGGGTTCATGGAGTATGCCTTCAACATCAACTGGGACGACCTGTCGTTGTACGATCTCATCGTCAACGTGGACAAGCTGGGATACGAATCGGCCGTGGACATGATTGCCGCCGTCGCCACCTCGGAAGTGGTGAATTCGTGCAGCCTGACGGCGCTCGAAACGATGCAGCGCTTCAGCCTGGAAAAGAAGGTCGAGGCGACGGTTAAAAAGACGGCTCTTATTCCGAAAAATATTCAGGTTTCCGTGTCGGGCGAGGGCGACGTGATGCTCACCGGGCTCATAAACCCCCTTGAATCGAAGGACAAGCTTCTCGACGCGGTGCGGGAAGTTCCCGGCGTTCGCAACATCGATGAGCGCATCGCCAACGAAAAGATTCACGACATCTGACGGGTAAAGAAAAAGAGAGACACGACGCGGTGGTGCCGTTCCGGCGGAGGAAACGGCATGAGCGCCGGTTTCTTGCTTCAGGCGGAAACAGCGGCCGCGATGAAGTCCCGCACCTTGCGCGGATCCTTGTCGCCGTTTGGATTTTCCACGCCGCTTATGACGTCGACGGCGTAGGGCCTGACGGCCGCGACGGCGCGCGCCACGTTTCCGGCGTGAAGACCCCCGGCGAGAATGACGGGAATACGGAGACCGTCGCGGATCGCGCGGGCAACCGTCCAGTCGATGTTGCGCCCCGTGCCGGCGGCCCGTTTTTCGCTGACCGAATCCAGAAGCAGGGCGCCCGCTCCCGCCGATTCGATCAGCTTCCCCGCCTCGAGGGGATCAAGGTCCGTGCCGAGGCACCGTCCCGTTTCCACGGAGAACCGCAGTGCCTTTATGGCGGGAATGCGCATGGCGGCGAGGGCGGCGATGATGTCGCGGGTCACGGCCGGGGGTTCGTCGCCGTGAAGCTGGACCGCCTGCGGTTTCAGGTATTCCGCGAGCGACAGGACGGTATCGGGATCTCCTCCCACGACGATAACCCGGCAGACAAAGGGAGGAACCAGGTCCATGATCCGCCGCGCTTCGTCCCTGTCGAGGTTCCACGGCACGTCCGCGGGATACTCGGTGACGAATCCCAGGGCGTGGGCGCCCGCCTCGGCGCTGAACCGCACTTCTTCAGCTGTTCTCATGCCGCATATTTTTACCCGTGTCATGGCGGCCACCCCACGTCTATCATGCTTTTCAAAAAGGCTGCCGGTTCGCTCGATTGCAGCACCGCCGTTCCCACGAGAACCGCGTCCGCCCCGCTTTTGCCGGCGCGCCGCACATCGCCGGGGCCGGCGATGGCGCTTTCGCTTACCAGGATGCGGCCGTCCCCGTCCTTGAGAGACAGTTTTTCCGTCCTCCCCACGTCGCCGTCATCAACTTCAAAGATGGTGATGTTCCGGTTATTGATGCCCAGGATGGTTCCCGGCAGTGTCCTTATTATATCGAATTCTTCCGGCGTATGGGCCTCGACCAGTGTTTCCAGTCCACGGCGGGCGGCCTCGTCTATCAGCAGGGCCAGCCGGCTCCGTTCAAGCATAGCGGCGATGAGCAGGACGGCCGAGGCGCCGCAGTCGGCCGATTCTTCAACCTGCTGTTTCGTCGTGACGAAATCCTTATGCAGTACGGGCAGATCGACGGCTCCCGCGATCGCCCTGAGCAGGTCGATCGAACCGCCGAAATGTTCCGGTTCCGTGACGACGCTGATTCCCGCGACGGGGAGCGCCGCCATGTAACGGGCCAGCTCGACGGGATCGCGCCCGCGCAGCAGGTCCCCTTCCTTGTCGGAACGAACCTTGATTTCCGCGATGACGGGGAACAGGCCTTCAGCCTGTCTGCGCCGTATCGAGGCTGACAGGGATGGTCGTTGCGTGTCCATCATCATACCGATTTCGACGCCTCGATCAGCTCGTCGAGCTTGCGCATGGCCGCCCCCGAATCGATAAGGGACCGCGACAGGTCGATACCCTCCCGTATACTGGCCGCCTTGCCGCTGACATAAAGCGTGGCGGCGTTGTTCAGGAGCAGGAAATCCCTTCGGGGACCCTTTTCCTCGCCCGAGAAGATATCCCTGATGACCCCGGCGTTGAATTCCGGCGATCCCCCGGCTATATCCCTGATGGTGCATCGCTTCAGGCCGAAGTCCTCGGGGACGACTTCATAATATTTAATGGCGCCGTTTGTGATCTCGGCAATCGAGGTCTTGCCGATCAGCGACAGTTCGTCCAGGCCGTCCAGTCCGTGGGCGATGATGACGTGGTTGAAATCCATTTCCGCCACCACGCCGGCCATCATGTTCACCAGCTCGGGCCGGTACACGCCGATAGTGTGGTTCCGGGCGCCCGCCGGGTTGATCAGGGGGCCGATGATGGTGAAAAAGATGGTCTTGACGCCGAGCTGGTTTTCCGGGCCGAACACCTTGAGCATGACCGGATGGAAATTGGGGGCGTAAATAAAGCTGATTCCAACGGTCTCGATGAGCCGGGCCGCTTGTTCAGGTTGCAGGTCGATGACGACGCCCAGCGCCTCCAGCACATCGGCGCTTCCCGATGGCGACGAGATGGAACGACTGCCGTGTTTCGCGACGGGTACGCCGGCCGCCGCCGTCAGGACGGCGTTCGCCGAACTCACGTTGAACGTGGTCAGCCCGCCTCCGGTGCCGCAGGTATCGGTGAGATCTCCGTCCACGGCCACCTTCAGGGGTACGCAATTATTTCTCATGGCCTGGGCGATGTAGGCGACTTCCTTGATGCTCGGTCCCTTGCTGAGGAGTCCCACCAGGAACCCGGCGATCTGCACGTCGGAAAGTTGTCCCGCGCTGATGGCGTCGATGACGGAATAAATCTCGCTCCGCTCCAGGTCGAAATTTTCCGTGAGCTTCGACAGGATGGGCGTGATAGTTTTCTTGCCGTTTTCGACTATCAGTGTTTCGTCTTCTTCGGGGCCCATGAATCCGGCGGGGGCTCTTTCGTCGAGCGCGGCGAACTTGTATGTCTTAAACGCCATCATCGTCCGGGTGCCGAGAACACCCTCCATGTTCTGCATTTTCTCCGTTACCACCTCGGAAAGCATCTCGTATTCACGGACCTGGATCTTGGCCATCAGGTCGTACTCGCCGGTTATGGAAAGCACTTCCACCACTTCGGCGATGGCGCCGAGCTGGTTCGCAAGATTGGGAATCCTTCCCTGCTCGGCCTTGAAAAGCACCAGTGCTGTTATCATCCGCCCATCCTCCCTGTTTTTTGAGAATTCATGACCGCGGTTTCCCGCATCGCCGCCTTGAACGACCGGACCTGTCCGGCCAGGCGTTCCGCCAGGTCCGGGCTGTCCCGGTATTCCTCTATGATGTTTTCAAAGGCGCTGCCGATGACGACGCCGTCGACGAAAGGCGCGAGCATCGCCGCGTCATCGGGCGTTGAGACGCCGAATCCGACGCAGACAGGCAGGTTTGAGGCGGCGCGAAGGGACGCCGCCTGTTTCCGGATTCCTTCGGGATCGAGGCCGCCGCCGCCGGTGACGCCGGCTTTCGAAATCAGGTAGATGAACCCGGAGGCGTTCTTCACGATGGCGTGCATCCGTTCCGGCGGGGTGGTCGGAGCGACAAGCCGTATCAGCGCGAAATCATTTCCGTCCGGCAGGTACTCGTTCATCTCGGTCGCTTCTTCCGGCGGCAGGTCCACCACCAGCATCCCGTCGGCCCCGGCCGTCGGCGCGTCCCGAAAGAAAGCCTCCAGCCCGTAGGCGAAAATCGGATTGTAATAACTGAAAAGAATAACGGGGACGTCGGTTGTTTCGCGAAGCGACCCGATCATCCTGATAGCAGTGGCGAGGCTCGAACCGCCTTTCAGGGCCCTCAAGCCGCCGCGCTGAATGACCGGCCCGTCCGCCGTCGGATCGGAAAAGGGAACACCCAGTTCGAGCACGTCGAGGCCGGCGTCGCACATGGCCGCCAGCAGTTCGAGCGACCGGTCAAACGACGGATCGCCGGCGAGAACGAACCCGACCAGCGCCTTTTCTCCTTTTTTCTTGAGTTCGGCGAATCGTTTATCGATCCTGTTCATTTCACGGTTCCTTCCTCGGCCGCGGCGCGGCGCGCTAGTATGTCCAGGTCCTTGTCGCCCCGGCCGGAAAGATTCACCACGATGATCGTTTCCCGCGGCAAGGCGGGCGCTTCCTTCACGCACCAGGCGACGGCGTGGGCGCTTTCCAGGGCCGGAATAATACCCTCGAGCCGGGAAAGCAGGTGAAAGGCCTCGAGCGCCTCCTCGTCATCGATGGAGGCGTAGCGCGCCCGCCCGCTGTCTTTCAGCATCGCGTGTTCCGGTCCGACGCCGGGATAATCGAGTCCGGCGGAAATGGAATGGGCCTCCCTGATCTGGCCGTCCCGTTCCTGGAGCACGTAGGACTTCGAGCCGTGAAGCACGCCAGTCGTTCCCGCTCCCAGCGTCGCGGCGTGCTTCCCGGACATGATGCTTTCGCCGGCCGCTTCGACGCCGACCAGTTCCACCGGGTCGTCGAGAAAGGGATAAAAAAGGCCCAGCGCGTTGCTGCCGCCGCCCACGCAGGCCACCAGCAGATCCGGCTGGCGGCCCGGGTTTTCTCGCACCTGTTTTTTCACTTCCTCGCCGATGATCACCTGGAAATCGCGCACCATCATGGGGTAGGGATGGGGACCGGCGACGGAGCCGATGACGTAATGCGTGTCCGCGACGGCGCTCACCCAGTACCGCATGGCCTCGTTCATGGCGTCCTTCAAGGTGCCGGCGCCCGACTCGACGGGAATCACCTCGGCGCCCAGAAGCTCCATTCGATGCACGTTGGGGGCCTGGCGGTCGATGTCCTCCACACCCATGAACACCCTGCACTCCATGCCGAAGAGTGCCGCCGCCGTGGCCGTGGCCACGCCATGCTGTCCCGCGCCCGTCTCGGCGATCAGCTTTTTTTTGCCCATCCAGCGCGCCAGCAGTCCCTGCCCCATGGTGTTGTTGATCTTGTGGGCCCCGGTATGCGCCAGGTCTTCCCGTTTCAGATAAATTTGAGCGCCGCCGAGGTGTTCCGTCAGACGCCGCGCGAAAAAGAGCGGCGTCGGTCGTCCCACGTAATTGACCAGGAGATCGTGAAGTTCGCGCTGAAAAGACGGTTCCTTCGATATCCTGACGTAGGCCTCCTCCAGCTCCAGCAGCGCCGGCATGAGCGTTTCGGCCACGTACCTGCCGCCGTAGGGGCCGAAATGTCCGTACCGGTCGGGTACGGGACCCTGCCTCGGCGCCCCGGCCGGCGTTTCAATATGCATGTTGTTGTGTTCCATGAACGTGTTCTCCTCGCAAAAAAACCGTGAACGTTCGCGCCGTTCACGGTTCCACTTGTTACGAAAATATTGTCGGTGATCAGTGACAGGGAAACGCGCCGGCGGGCCCGGATGCAGGTGCGCGCCACCACCACCGAAGCATGTCGCCGAAAAATTTTTTCCTGTTCACTGTTGTCGTGTTCATAATGTTTCTCTCTATAGAAACATTGTATAGTCGAAAGCGTGACGGGCTGTCAAGTTATTTTTTCCCCCCAACACAAAATTTGCACATTTTAGGGGTCTCCAGGCTTTACAGTGAAAATTTTTTCTGCTATCAACTAATTAGTTAAACTAAATGGTTGGTAGAAAGGCGGGCCGAAACTATGGGAAGCGGCGACAGGAGCCGGGAGACGATTGAACGCATCACGAGGGCGGCCGTCGAAATATTTTCCGAAAAGGGATTCGACGGCGCGCGG
>JAGYOR010000107.1 GCA_018399535.1 Deltaproteobacteria bacterium
TAAAATCGATGACACCCGATTCAAGGTCCTGTCGTATCTGCCGTGCCTCTCCAAGATCACGCGTTTCGGCCAGCTCCAGCAAGGCAAGGAAATATTTTTTCGGCTCCTCGAGATCAATGTCACCACTCATGAAATCAACCAGAGGCATGCCTCCCCTGAGTTTTGCTTCCGTGAGAGATTCCTCGACTGTGTAGATGTCCCGCTCTATCTTTCGGCGGTATTCTTCGCGCAAAATAAGAATATCGCCGAGGATGTCGAGCAATTCCTCGTAATGCGGGCTCGCATGTTTGTAATGCTCGATCGTTTTAAGCGAATCCTTTAATTTTTGGGCCACTTTTTCACCTCTGTACGCGTTTTGCACACTTCGTGCTGTATATATTCTTTACTAATCGATTTCAAGCAATTCTTCGAACCGGGCTGCCCGCGAAAAAAGAAGGTCCGACCGCGACAGGCCGGACCTTCTTCGGTTATCGTTTTTCCGTATCGCGCCTAGCCGTGGGCCGCTTCCTCTTTTTCTTCTCCGTAGATTTCCAGCCTGCCTTCCTTCTCCATTTCCTTCAACCAGCCGGGACACTGCTTCTCCGCCCAGGACCGTGTCACGTACCCCGTGAAGATGGCCCGGGCAGAACCGGGAACGCCGATCGTGCCCAAGTAGATGTGCACCAGCACGAAGGGGAAAATCACCAGCATTCCCAGGGCGTGAAACGGGTACATCCACTGCACCAGCCCGCTCGGAAGCGACAGGGGGAACCACATTATCAGACCGCTTGCGACCATGAGAATCCCGAATATCGCCACGGCAAGGAAAAAGGCCTTTTGCCCGGGATTGTACTTACCCGTCTCGGGAACATCGTCCACGTGCCACAGGTAGCCGCCGGCGACCTTGATCCATTCAAGGTCCTCCGGCATCTTGAAAACGCCCGCCTCGCGCCACCAGATCAGAATGGCGAAGAAGAGCGCCGGGGCGAAAAGAAGACCCGTGAAGTTATGCACCAGCTTCAGGTTCTTCAACCCTCCCAGAGGCGTCCCGAGAAAATTGAACGAATGAAACATCATGCCCAACCCCGTGATAATAAGAATAATACAGGTGATGGCAAGCCACCAGTGCACGAGTCGTTCAAACGCGTCAGTCGACTTGATCATGCCCTTTTTCGGAATCATGGTTATTCTCCTCCTTCCCCGCCGGCCTGGTCGTCACCGCTGGTGTCCTTCGGTCCGTGCGTGAGGTAGTGAATGAAAGAACCCGCCAGCACGCCGCCCGCCGCCAGAAGCGTCAGCGGCTTGAACCAGTCTTTCCAGGCGATCACCGTGAGAGGCACCCGCGGCCGTTCGGGAAGCTCATCGTAAACACTTGGTTTTTCGGTAAGAACGTAAAGCATGTGCGTCCCGCCCACGAACTGGTCGCCGTACACGTTGGCGTCGCCGCCCAGCTCCTTTACCCGGGCGTGGGCCCTGGCGATCATTTCGTCCTTGTCGCCGAAGCTCAGGGCGCCCGTGGGGCAGGCCTTCACGCAGGACGGTTCCATGCCCCGGTCGATTCTCGAAAAGCAGAGATCGCATTTCGCTATCTTGTCCGTTACCGGATCATAGCGGGGGACATCGAAGGGACAGGCGGAGATGCATTCCTTGCACCCGATGCACTTGTCCTTGTCCAGGGCCACCGAACCGTATTTTGTCCGGAAGAGTGCCCCGCTGGGACAGACCTTGATACAGGCCGCGTCGGTACAATGCATACAGGCGTCTTTCCTGAACAGCCATTTGACGTCCCCGTTACCGTTGGACATCTCCTGGAAACGTATCAGCATCCATGTATTCGACTGAAGGTCGGGGGGATTCTGGTAGGTGCCGGTATTGTATGTCTGCCCCGCCGGCAGGGCGTTCCACTGTTTGCAGGCCAACTGGCAGGCGCGACACCCGGTGCATTTACTTGTATCGTAGAGTTTAATTTTTTCCGCCATGGCTTACACCCCCTTCCGTTCAACGTTGACCATGAAGGCCTTGCTTTCGGGAATACCCGTATTCGGGTCCCCGATAAAGGGCGTCAAGAGATTCGCCGAATCACCGCCGGTGAAGACTTCGGGAACCTTGTCTCCATGGACGTATTTTCTCATGTTCGTGGTCACCCATCCGTAGTGCCAGGGGATACCGACCTGGTGGACCGTCATTCCGGCCACCTTCATGGGTTTATAGCGGTCCGTCACGATGGCCACGGCCTCAACTTCACCGCGGACCGACTTGACCATCACGTGTTCACCGTTTTTAAAACCCTTGAGGCGCGCCAGTTCGCTGCCTATTTCCACGAACAGTTCCGGCTGCATTTCGGCCAGCCAGGGCGCCCACCGTGTCAGGACGCCCGTCTGCCAGTGCTCGGACACCCGGTAGGTGGAACAGACGAAGGGGAACCGGGGATCACAGGTGGCTCTCGCGTCAACGCTGGTTCCCGTTCCGACCTCGTCCCACCTCACGATGGTTGGATTGATAAACTGAGGCGACAGCAGGTTTTCCTCAATGGGACATTCGAGCGGTTCGTAATGTTCCGGGAAAGGCCCGTCGGCCAGCCCGGGCCCGAATATATTCGCCACGCCGTCCGGTTTCATTATGAAAGGAGGCCGTCCCGCGCCGGGCGCCGCAACGCCGTCGGGCACGTCGCCCTTCCACTCCGCGCCATCCCAGCGAATGACGGGATTTTTCTTGTCCCAGGGCATGCCCGTGTCCGGATCAACCGACGCGCCGTTATAGATGATCCTACGGTTCAGTGGCCAGCACCAGGCCCAGTCAGAGTAAAGACCTATGAACGACCTGTCCTCGTTGCCCCGTCTCTTCGCCATGTTGCCCTTTTCGGTGTAGGAATTGCAATACAGCCAGTTCCCCGAGGACGTGGAACCGTCGTCCTGCAGCAGACCGAAACTCGGAACGAGGGTGCCTTTTTTATACAGCACGCCGCCGATGACCTTGTCTTCCAGGAAGTAGCCGTTCACTTCCCTGGCAACGTAATCGGGATCGAAATGACGGACACGGCCGGCGCCGTCCTTGACGCCGTAGTCCCATGTCAGCCTGGTAATGGCATCTGCAAGCGGGCCGCCGTTCTTTTCATAGCGTTCTTTGAGCCGGCAGAACAGTTCCGTCATGATATCGCCGTCGGGCATCGCCACGCCGGGCGAATCAA
Organism: Deltaproteobacteria bacterium; assembly: GCA_018399535.1. Lineage (GTDB taxonomy): Bacteria > Desulfobacterota > Syntrophia > Syntrophales > UBA2210 > MLS-D. Next base: position 3,167 of record JAGYOR010000107.1, read on the forward strand.
CGGCCTTGTAACGCCACTGCATCCAGCGGCCGCTGTTGGTTATACTTCCTTCTTTTTCCATGAAGGCCGAACAGGGCAGCATAAATACTTCCGTCTTGATCTTGGACGGGTCGAGTCCCGGTTCTCTCCAGAAAGAGCCAGTCTCGTTGTCGTATACATTGACGTTCACCATCCAGTCAAGCTGGGCCAGCGCCTGGCGCACCTTGTGCGAACTGGCGCCGCTGCAGGCGGGATTCATGCCCCAGGCGAACAGGCCGGAAAACTTGCCCTTGTACATGTTGTCGAAAAGCGTCAGCCAGGAGCAGTCCTGACCGTCCTCACGCTTCGGCAGATACCTGTAAGCTTCTTCCAGGGTGACGTTCTTCCCGTAATGCGCCCGCAGAAGACTTGCCATGTACTTGGAATAATTTTTCCACCAGTTCAGGCTTTTCGGCTCGTTCGTGGCAGGCGTGTTCTTCCTGTTGTACTCTTCCAGTGTCTGCCAGGATGCCACGGGAGTTTTGAGATATCCCGGCAGAATGTGGAACAGGAGCGCCATGTCCGTGGAACCCTGAACGTTCGATTCACCGCGCAGCGCGTTCACGCCGCCGCCGGCAACGCCCATGTTGCCGAGCAGCAACTGGATGATGCTCATGGTCCTGATATTCTGGACGCCCACCGTGTGCTGGGTCCATCCCATGGCGTACATAATCGTGCCCGCCTTGCCGGGTTTCCCTGTTTTTGTGTATGCCTCGTACACGACAATAAGCTTGTCCTTCGGCGTCCCGGTTATGTTCGACACGACCCCGGGCGTATACCTCTCGTAATGTTTTTTCAGAAGCCGGTAGACGCAATTCGGATCGGAAAGCGTCGGATCTTTCAAAATCACGCCATCCGCATCGGTCTGATACGACCAGGTGCTCTTGTCGTATTTGTTTTCCACGAGACCCGAGAAAACGCCGTTGTTCTCGCCGGGCATCTTGAAATCGGGGTTCACGAGGAAGGAGGCGTTGGTATAGGCCTTCACGTATTTCTCGTGGATCAGGTTGTTGTCGAGGATGTACTTGATCATACCGCCGAGAAAGGCGATATCCGTTCCCGACCGAAGAGGGGCGTAAATATCGGCCCGCGCCGAGGTCTGGGTGAACCGGGGGTCCACGCTGATCAGGGGCGCTCCCTTCTCCATGGCCTTTGTTACATATTTGAATGATATCGGGTGGTTTGACGCCGGGTTGCTCCCCATTGCCAATACGCAATCACTGTTTTCGATATCGTTCCAGTGATTGGTCATCGCGCCGCGTCCGAACGACTCTGCCAGAGCCGCAACAGTGGCGGAGTGTCAAATACGGGCCTGGTGCTCAATGTACACCAGACCCAACCCCCTCAGGAATTTTTGATATATGAACAACTCTTCGTTGTCCAGCGCCGCGCTGCCGATTGAAGCGACGCCCTCTGTGCGATTAACCACCTGGCCCCTGCCGTTCCGTTCCACGAAACTCTCATCGCGGGATTTTTTCACATTGTCGGCAATCTTGTCGAGGGCCCAGTCCCAGCTCACTTCCTTCCATTCCGTCGAATAGGGAGCCCGGTACAGCGGCTTGTCGAGACGGTTCTTGTTGACCGACATCTGGTAAACCGATCCTCCCTTGCTGCACAATGCGCCCCGGTTGATAGGATGATCCGGATCGCCCTCCGTGTTAATCACCTTCCCGCCGCGGGTGGATACGATAATGCCGCAGCCCACCGAACAGTAGGGACAGATTGTAGTGGTCTCTTTCGCGTAGGCTATCTTCAGCGGTTCCGCGTAGGCGGAAACCGGTTTCAGGCTTACGCCGAGGCCGCTGCTCGCCAGAACGGCGCCCGAGATCTTCAAGAAACCTCGCCTGCTGACATTCATACTGATCGCTCCTTTCTCACGGTGTATAATCAAACAATATGTACTTTTTTCAACGGCAGGAAAACCTGCGCCGCGGTCACTGACCGCCGGTCATACATAATTCGTTCATAGCAACGCGACAAATCAAAGTCAAGTATAATTAATACAGGAAAAATGAATAATATTAAATTATTATGTCTTTATTGACATAGATACCTTCCAAACTTGACAGGCCTTCCGCAGTGCCTTACATTGCACCTGCGAAACACGCTGTCGCATCCGCATTATCCAGGAAAAGGGGGAAATCATGAAAATCATCGGCGCCGTCGGTAAAAACGGTTCGGGTAAGGACGAAGTACTGAAGCATATAAAAACGGCATACGGCATTCCTTTTTATTCAACGGGCGATATGGTACGCGAAATAGCCGCCCGCGAAGGCATTGAACCGACCCGCGAAAACTTGGGCGCCATATCGAAACGCTATTTCGACGACATGGGCGAGGGATGTTTCATACGTCTCCTGGCGGATAAAATCAGGGATGAACGTCCTTCGGCCGTGGGAATCAGTGGCGTACGGTCATTGGCCGATGTCACCGTTCTTAAATCCGTATTCGGCGCAGATTGTGTCCTGGTTAATGTCGAAGTTTCCGATTCCAGGCGCCGCTTCGAGCGGCTGACGGCGCGGGGTGAAGAGAGAGACCCCGAAAGTTTTGAACAGTTTCTGGAACAGGAAAACCGTGAAGAAGAACTGTTCCACATCGAAGAGGCGCAGGATATGGCTGATTTTACTATTCTCAACAACGGGAACCTGGCCGACCTTCACGAAGCTATCGACCACCTGGTACGGGAGAAAAACCTCCTGGGATTTATTCCCGAATGAAACGAAAGAAGAGATTCTTCCCTGTTTTTTCCGTCAATACGTTAATTTGTTAACTACGTCCCCCTGGAGATTACGTCCCCCTGGAGATTACCATCGAGTACCTGCTGCTTCCAGTCCGATATCTGGTTGGGGTGTACATCAAACTGCTCAGCTAACTCCACGAGCGTCTTGTCTCCCCTGATTGCCGCTAATGCTACTTTCGCCTTGAAACTCGCTGAATGGTCCCGTCTTGTTCTTCTCATGCTCTTGCTCCTTTCTTCAACCCTATTTCATTATTTTCTCTTGAGCAAGATCCACTTATCAACCTGTCTGAATTTACGGAACCACTTCTCCTCATCCACCAGCGACCACCATAAAATTGTGACTAAAATTTAACTGTACTGTACTTGCATGGAGAATTTCTCCCTGCACGTTGCAATGCTACCTGACCACAGCTAATACCATCGAATAGGC
>JAGYOR010000108.1 GCA_018399535.1 Deltaproteobacteria bacterium
TCAGGCGAGGCCATTACGGGCAACGCCGGTGAAGACGGCCTGGGTACCGTTTCGCAGCACTTTCTCGAAATGTCCAACGTCAACGTTGTGGACGAGATGGTGAAAATGATCGTGGGTCAGCGGGCGTACGAGATCAATTCCAAGGCGATCCAGACGGCTGACTCGATGCTCCAGATGGTCAACAACCTGAAGAGGTAGCAACAGTGAAACCGAACATCGTTGAAGCGGCAATTTTTGCTCTCGCGCTCTTCATCGGAACCGTTGCGGCGTTCCCTGCGGACGCAGCCGGAACGTCCCGGGGAACGACCTTCACCCCGGGACAGTTGCAACAAATCATCGTCGGCCACATCGATAAACACATGTCCTGGGAGCCGGGAACGGCCCGCGTCGAATTTTACGATTCGGCCGACGAGCTGGTTCTGAGCGGCAATACTATTAATTATCGCGTCGAGGCCAGGCGTAACGAGGACTATATCGGCAGGACCAGCTTCAATATCAGGTTTTATAGCGGCGGCGTGTTCCTCGACGAGCGGTCATTGCGGGTAAAAATAGAGGTTGCGAAAGATTTCGTGGTGAGCACGCGGTGCCTCGGCAGCGGATCGGTGATCACCGAAGACGATATAACTGTGGTGCGGCGGTGGGTCGACCGGGCGCCGCGGAACCGGATCGGCGATCCCGGCGTCGTGACGGGCAAGGTGGTCCGGGGAAGCATCGCGCCGAACACGGAACTGCAGGAGCGTATGATCAAGGACCCCCAGCTGGTGAAACGAGGTGACGTGGTCCGTGTTGTTCTTTCCCGGGGAGGACTGCGCATGGAGATGGCCGGAATCTCGGCCGAGGGAGGGACCCTGGGCGACCGCATCCGGGTCAAAAATACGTCGTCGAGCAATCTTTTCTACGCCCGGGTCGTGGATGAATCGAAGGTGCGTGTTGAGTTCTGACGACGTGAAAATGTGCAGTTCCCGTGGAGGTGAACGATCGTGACATTGACGGCGAACCATACGATTCCGAAGAGACGTCGCTTTGCGGTGCTCTGGATGTTATTGCTGGTGTTGCCGACGATGATCGTCTTTTCGGGATGCGCCACGCGACCCGACACGGTGTCCAAAGGGGAAACGGTTCTGCCGCCGCCTCAGCCTCCTCCTCAAGAAGCGGCGCCGGGATCGATCTGGCCCGGGGAACGGCGTGCGAACGCCCTTTTTGCCGACAGCACTGCGAAATTCGTTGGCGACGTGATCACGGTGATCATCGAGGAACAGTCGAGCGGGCAGAACCGGGCCGATGCGGCCACCAGCCGGAAGACAAATCACAGCGCGGGCGTCGGCGGCATGACCAGGATATATCCTGAAAATCCCGCCCGCGATAAACGGTATGTCGCGAAGTATGAACTGGGAGGAACGTCCGACAGTTCACTCACCGGGTCGGGCAATACCAGCCGCGACGGGGAACTGCAGGCAATTATCACGGCCCAGGTGGTGGACGTGCTGGCCAACGGCAACCTTGTCATCGAAGGCAGGCGGCAGCTGACGGTCAACGAGGAGGACCAGTACATCGTAATATCGGGCATTGTCCGTCCCGAAGATGTGTCGGAAGACAATATCGTGTCGTCGCGCCACATAGCGCAGGCACGCATCGTCTACACGGGGAAGGGCATCATACACGACAAGATGAGGCCGGGCTGGTTAACGCGGGTTGTCGACTGGGTCTGGCCTTTCTGAGAAAATGCGTACGAAATCGCGGATTCGTTGAAGAGGAAAAAGGAATGATAAAACCACGGGCGATTACAGTACAGGCATTACTTGCATTCCTGGCGGTTGTCCTTTTTTCTACATCGGCGCCGGGCGCTCGAATCAAGGATATCGCCAACGTCGGCGGTGTCCGCGACAACCAGCTCGTTGGTTACGGCCTGGTGGTCGGCCTTTCCGACACCGGGGACAGCATGAGGACGGGTTTTACCGACCAGACGCTCTCCAATCTCCTCAGCAGACAGGGCCTGTCGATGAAGAACAAGGATCTCAGGGCGGACAACGTCGCTTCCGTGATGGTAACCGCCTCCCTTCCCGCCTTTGCCAAGATCGGCAACCGCATCGACGTAACCGTTTCGTCCATCGGTGACGCCGAAAGCCTTCAGGGCGGGACACTGATCATGACGCCGCTGAGAGGGGCCGACGGCCGTGTTTACGCGGTCGCCCAGGGCTCGGTGGTGATCGGCGGTTTTTCGGCGGGTTCGGGCGGTTCCGGCGTCTCTAAAAATCACACCACGGTCGGTTCCATACCCAACGGCGCCTTCGTGGAACAGGAACTGGTCTACGATTTTGAAGGATCAAGAGCAATAACCATCAACCTGCACGCGCCGGACTTTACCACCTGCAGAAACCTGGCGGAAACACTGGACAGTGAAATTTACGGAATCAGCGTCGACATCAGGGATTCGGGAACAGTCACGGTGACGGCCGGCGATGAATTAAAGAACAGCATGGTCGCACTGGTGTCGGAAATAGAGCACCTGGAAATCCCGGTGGACTCGGCGGCCACGGTGGTAATAAATGAAAAAACGGGAACGGTGGTAATCGGAGAGCAGGTGCGGATATCGACGGTGGCCGTGGCGCACGGCAACCTGAGCATAACCATCAAGGAGCGCCATAATGTATCCCAGCCGCTTCCCTTCGCGCCGTCGCCGGCGCGCGGCGGCGGCACGGTGCGTTCGGAAGACGGCACCATCGTTGCTCCGGGCGGCCAGACCGTGGTCACTACCGAGGAGGACGTGGCCGTTACCGAAGATAAGCGGCAACTCATGGTTGTTCCGCGGGGGGTCACCATTCAGGAAGTAGTGTCGGCGCTCAACGCGCTTGGTGTTACGCCGCGCGACCTGATCTCCATATTGAAGGCGATCAAGGCGGCGGGGGCGTTGCAGGCGGACCTTGTCATCATGTAGAGAAAAATTGCCGGACCGGAGAAGAGATATGTCACAGAGTATCATTGGAGGAACCCCGATTGCGACCGGCATCCTGTCCGGTAATACAGAGGGGCGCAGAGAATCGGATGATCGTGGACTGAAGAAGGCCTGTTCGGATTTCGAGGCAATTTTTATATACCGGATGCTCGAGACCATGAGAAAGACCATTCCCGAAGGAGGCGGTCCCTGTTCAGCCGGCCTGTCGAACAGTCCCTACGGAACCTTGTTCGACCAGAAATTGGCAGAGGCGCTCGCCGGACAGGAAGGAGGAATAGGCATCGGCCGGATGCTCTATGAACAGTTAAAGACGCCGGATCGATAAGAAAAAGTTAAAGTATTGTTGAAAAAAGACGATATAAAGAGTAAATACCGCGTGAGGAGAGTTATTTCATGAAAGTTTCGGAAACCAAGAATCAGCTGCACGAGTTGTTACAGCAGCAGCAGGCGGCCGAGAAAACGTCCCAGGGGCGTGAAAACCGGTCGGTTTCCGGCTCTGTCGCCCCGGAAGAGAAGGTCACCCTCTCGGAACGGGCGAGAGAAATCCAGCAGGCCAGGCAGGCCGTTGAAGCGCTTCCAGACGTTCGCGAGGGGAAAGTGGACGAACTGAAAGAGCGCATTGCCAACGGCGAATACCGGGTCGACGGGGGAAAGGTCGCCGAAAAGATGATCGGCGAGTCCCTGCTGGATATTCTCGCGTAATCATTTCAACCATCCTCCCTCTGGTGTTTACTCGTGCGGCAACCCGCGTGAAGAACGATTGTGCTTTCGCGCGTAACATCGCTACGGGGTAACACGACGTGACACCCATCACATCAATCACAGGTACCAACGGGGACGTGGAAGGCGCACGTGAACTTGTCTCTCTCTGGGAAGCGCTGGCGGATGTGCTTCGGAAAGAAACGGTTCTCTACCGGGAACTTTACGAGCTGTGTGAACATGAGCGTGATGTACTCGTGAGTTTTTCCGCCCCGGAACTGCTGGAAAACAATTCGAGAAAAGAAACCATCATTCTGAAGGCCAGGCTGCTTGACGAATCGCGGGAGAAGCTTGTGGCGAGGATCGCCGAAGCACTCGGCATAGAAGCGGACGGGATCGACCTGACAACGCTGGCCGGGTATGCGGGCCGGCGACACGGCGCCGTTCTTCGGGAGCTGCAGGCGGCGCTCCGCGAAATCCTGGTGCGGCTTGACGAGCGGAACGAACGGAACAAGGTGCTGGTGAGTTCGTCGATTCAGCACGTGCAGAAATCCATCGAATTCATAAGCCGTCTCGTGACGCCCCCGTCATGTTACGGCACCGACGGAGAAATGAGAAGCACCGACGCGACCGGACGGATCGTCTGCAGAAAGGAATAGGGACATGGCCGGGATTAACCTGATGAACATAGCCAAGGGAGGGCTGCTGAGCCACCAGACCGCCATCGATCTCGCCGGTTCGAATATCTCGAATATCAACACGCCCGGCTACACGCGCCAGCGGGCGGTCTTTGACTCCGTCGCCAACCTGACCATGGGGGCCCGGGATGCCCAGACCGGCGTAATAATCAAAAAGATCGAACGCGTGTACGATCAGTTTATCGCGTCGCAGATCGCCGACCAGACCCACGCCCATACCTACAGTGACACCCGCCGCGAGGAACTGGGCAGGGTCGAGGTTATTTTCAACGATTACAACGAGGGCATCGGTCACCTCATGGACGAGTTCTGGTGCTCGCTGGGCGACCTGTCCATGGATCCTTCGAGCCATATCGAGCGCGTGGCGGTTCTTTCGGCCGCCCAGAGCATGGCAGAGTCATTCCGTTCCGTGGGAGAACAGCTTGTAAGCCAGCAGGAATCCGTCAATACCCAGGTGGTTGACCTCGTCCGCGAGGCGAACGATCATATCGACGCCCTCGCCGACCTGAACGAAAAGGTCATGCAGACCAGGGCGGGGCAGGGCAACGTGAACGACCTGCTCGACAAGCGGACCGCCGTGATCAACGAGTTGGCGGCCCTCATAGATTTCAGCCAGATGGAAGACTCCGACGGAGCCATAAACCTGTTTTTGAGCGATGGAACGCCCCTGCTGATGGGACTCGACACCTGGCACCTGGAACTTGACGTGGACGAAGAGAATTCCTCTTTCTACAACATAGCCGTCGAAGGATCAGCTGCTTCCTCGGCTCCTCTCGCCGGCGGCAAAATTGCCGCTCTTCTCGACATTCGGGACCGTGTCATCGGGGGCGACGAGGGATATCTTCAAAAACTGGACGATTTCGTGGCCGTCTTCGCGGGTGAACTGAATAAACTGCACCACACCGGTTACGACATGTATGGAAACATGGGCGGGGATTTTTTCATTCGGGACGAGTCGCTTGATTATGCCTGGCTGACGTCCCTGGCGGTGGACGACGCCGTCGCCGCCGACGTGAACCGCATCGCCGCCTCGGCAACGGTGAACGGAGACGGCATGAACGCGCTGGAAATGGGGGCATTGAAGGATGCCGTGGTCACGTTGGGCGACCGGCAGACCACCATCAACAGCCATTACTCAACGCTCGTGGCGGGTATCGCCCAGGATGTGGCGGACAGTAAGCGCCTGGCCGAACACCACCTGAGTCTTATGGATCAGTTGAGCAATCAGCGCGAGGAAGTGTCGGGGGTTTCCATAGACGAAGAAATGCTCAATCTTGTCAGATTCCAGATGGGATACTCGGCGTCGGCCCGGCTGTGCAACGTGGCTGATGAAATGATAGAGGAATTGCTGCTCCTGGTTCGCTGAGCGAAGCCGGTGAAATGATTTCGGAGGAAAACAGTCATGTCCATGCGCGTAACGGAAATGATGCGATTCAACACCATGAGGACGCACCTGGATTCCGTCCAGACGCGATACGCCGAGATTCTTGAAAAAATGGCCTCGCAGAGGACCATCAACAAGATTTCCGACGATCCCTCGGGTGTCGCGATGATAATGAATTACAAGAAAAGCCAGTCATCGCTGTCCGGCTACCAGCAGGCCATCGAGAACGCCGAAGCCTGGATCACCATGACCGAGTCGCAGCTTACGGCCGCCGACGACATCCTGGTGAAAGCCCGCGAGATCGCCCTTTCCCAGGGAACGGGAACAGCCACGGAGGAAACCCGTCTCTATGCCGCCGAACAGGTATCGCAACTCATTGATCACTTGAAATCTATAGCAAATTCCCAGTACGCCGACCGCTATCTTTTTTCGGGCACAAAAACAGGGACAAAACCATTTTCAGAGTCTCCTTCCTCCGAACCGTGGCTCGGTGATCCCGCCCAGGCGGGCGACAACGAATTTCAGGGCGAAATCGCGGTATCCGGCACCTACAGCGGCGACGAAAACCGTACGTACGCGGTAAAAATTCTTTCCGA
>JAGYOR010000109.1 GCA_018399535.1 Deltaproteobacteria bacterium
AATCACGTGCTATAAAACCGGACATTTCTATTTGTTGCTAACAGTGAGTGTCTCCTTTGTTGTGTAATCCCGCGGCCCGTGATAGATTTATCTTTAATTTTTTTTGAAGGTACCGCCGATGGCACGGACAAATTCCAGAGAAGAGACCCTCCTGGCGCATCTCGAAAACCTGATCCGACGAAACCGGGAATTCGATATCATCGATCTCTTTTCCGAGATACACCCAGCGGATATCGCCGACCTGATAGACCAGCTGGATGAAAACGACAAGTTCAAGCTTTTCTCGCTTCTTGACGTGGAAAAGGCCTCCGACGTCATACTCGAGTTGTCCGGCGCCTCGCGGGAACAGATAATCGAGGACCTGTCAAGCCAGCAGCTGACAAAAATCATCGACGAGATGGACTCCGACGACGCGGCGGACCTCATCGCCGAACTTTCCGACGACCGGGCCCGGACTGTTCTTGCGTCCATAAAGCCGGAATACTCGGGCGAAGTCAAGGAACTCCTCAAGTACGGCGAGGACACGGCCGGCGGCATCATGCAGTCGGAACTGGTCTCGGTGCCGAAGAACGCATCGATCAATAATGCTTTTCAGGCTGTTGTCGACGCCTCGGACGAAATTCAGAACATCTACAATATTCTCGTCGTCGATGAACATAACAGACTCGTGGGAGCCGTGCCCCTGCAGCGGCTTATCACGGCAAAGCGCTTCACTCCCGTCGTTGACATCATCGACAAATCCATTCCCAGCGTACCGCCGAACATGGACCAGGAAGAAGTGGCCCGCCTCTTCGAAAAATACGACCTGGTTTCACTGCCCGTCGTCGACGACACCGGCCGTCTGCTGGGCCGTATCACCGTGGACGACATTGTCGACGTCATGAAGGAAGAAACATCCGAAGACATCTACCGGTTCGCCGGTCTCGACGAAGACGATACCGTTTTCAATAAAACCGCCGATTCCGTGAAAAAACGTCTTCCCTGGCTGTATCTGAATCTCGTGACGGCCCTCGTTTCAGTCCTGGTTATCGGTTTTTTCGAAGAAACCATTCAGATGATGGTAGCGCTGGCCGTTTTCATGCCCGTTGTCGCCGCCCTGGGCGGCAACGCCGGAAGCCAGACACTGACTCTCATCGTACGGGGAATGGCCCTCGGGGAAATCACCTTTCAGAACGCGAAGCGGGCCTTTCTGCGCCAGGTGGCCGTGGGAATCGCCAACGGCGTTGCCGTGGGCATCGTCATCGGGCTTATCGCCTGGCTCTGGAAGGACATACCGCTGCTGGGGGTAATTCTCGGCCTCGCGATGATCATCAGCGTCTTCGCTGGAACACTGGTGGGCGTCCTGATCCCTCTCGGACTCAAGCGTTTCCGCCTCGATCCGGCACTGGGTTCGCATATCTTTCTGACGGCCTTTACGGACGCGTTCGGGTTCCTGGTCTTTCTGGGGCTGGCAACCCTTTTTCTCTCGATCCTGACATGACGGAGGAAAAACGGAAAGAGCGGGCTCTCGGCTATGTCCTGGCCTGCCGGGATTACGGTGAAGCGGACCGGATCGTCACCTTTTTCACCGTCGAGAGAGGCAAACTTAAAGGCATCGCCAAGTCCGCACGCAAAAGCGCGAAACGTTTTTCAAACGCCATCGAGTTGTTCAGCCTGTCGCAAATTATTTTTTCGCGCCGACGGGCGGGCACGCTTTATCTCATCGAAGATTGCCACGTGGTCAATCATTATTCACACATCAGGGAAGATCTGGAAAAAACGCTGGCAGCATCGTATTTCATCGAACTCATCGACCTGTTTTCGCTGGAAGAAAAACCGGCGGCACATCTTTTCGATCATCTCAAAATATTTCTCGACCTGCTGGAAGACGGACCCTTCGCACCGTCACTGGTGCGGCTTTTCGAACTGCGTCTTTTAACCCTGTGCGGCTACGAACCCGCGCTTGAACACTGCGCCCGGTGCGGCGCCCCTCTCGATGCCGGAGAAAAAATGATGTTTTGCGCCGAAGACGGCGGAATATCGTGCAGCCGTTGCCGAAGAGACACCGCCGCAGGCATCCGTGTTTCGGCGGGTACGGTGAAAACGCTCGTCACGGGCAGACATCTTGCTCCCGACAAACTCCGAAGGCTCGTCTTTTCCGGACAGGCACTTCGGGAAAGCGAAGAAATATTGACCCGGTTCATCGGGCACATCCTGGGAAAACAGCCCCGATCCCTTCGGGTTTTCAAAGAAGTTCTTCTTCTCGGCAATCGCCGCTGATCAGATCACTTTTCCATTAAAGTTTTTTCCGTTCCGTCCGATTAGTTTTACAGTTTCAAGGGATGAATCGGTTGCATGAAAACGCTGACCGGAACGAAAGCTTGATCAAACCCGTTCTTCGAATCTTTCCGATCGGTCTCCAACGGTTTCTGTCGTGGTTCCGTCGTGGGAGGGGGCCCGGAAAGCGCCTGTCAGCGCATCGAGAAAACAGGGAGTGAATGTAATGAAAAGAGGCCTGACGCTGAACGCCAGGCTGATCGCCGCTTTCCTCGCGACCGGCCTGATGCTTTTGGTAGGGGGTATGATCGGCTGGTACGGGATATCCCGCGTCGGTCAGGACCTGGACACGTACCTGAACAATCTCATCCCCGACATCGCCCGTCTGAATGAATTGCGTGAATCCCGACAGCGAATTGCTGAAATCGAACAGTCGCTTCTGGCTCCCCATGCAGAAGAAGATCGATCCACCAAGGCTGAGCTGCTGCAAAATCTCGAGGCGGCTTGGAACAGGACCGATGGAATATGGGAAGAATACGAATCTCTCGCAGCGGGGTCTCGAAATAACGCCCTCAGGAGTAATCTGAAAACAGCATGGGAATCCTGGCGCGAGAATCACGACGAATTCATCACGGAAATCAGCCGGGGCAACCGACAGTCGGCGCTTTTGCTCGCCGACGGTTCCCTTGAATCATCGGGCCGCGCCGTCGACCATGCCGCGGATGACCTGTTCGAATCGATCACCCGGATGGCGGATGATGTTCACACCCGGGGATTTTCCCGGTCGGACCGATTGAAGACCGTCGCTCTCGCGGGAACGATTCTGGGAATCATCACAGCACTTGGCCTGGGGCTCTTTTTTATTCGATCAGTCACCATTCCCATCAACGCGGTTGTCGATACGCTCAAGGAAACGTCGAGACGATTCGCCGCCGCCGCGTCGCGGATCGCTGATGTAAGCAATCGCCTGGCTGAAGGAACAACGCGACAGGCTGAATCGGTTGAGGATTCTTCATCCGTTATCGAAGAGTTGACTGCCGGCAGCCGACTGCACGAGAACCAGATACGGGACCTGGCCTCAAAAACCCACGAAGTCCACGATATTCTTCAAGTTGTTAAAAACTCCATACATGATACCGAAACAATAATGGAACATATCGAGCAATCGAGCTCAGATACATCGGAAGTGCTCAAGACCATAGAGTCCATAGCTTTTCAGACAAATCTACTGGCGTTGAACGCGTCCATAGAAGCCGTCCGGGCGGGTGATGCCGGTGCAGGGTTCGCCGTCGTCGCCGACGAGGTCCGGGTCCTTGCCATTCAGTCCGCCGAGGCCGGCAAAAACACGTCCTCTCTCATCGAAGGAACAGCGGCGGCTATATCCAAGGGATCCGGACTGGTGAAATCGAGCTCTGAAAAATTTGACGAATACCACCAGACGGCCGAAAATTTCGTTACCGTTCTCGACCGCGTCGTCGATCTCGCGGGTGAACAGGGACGCAAAATTGAAAGCATGCACAAAACACTGGGCGACATAAATAACGTCGTACAGGCGGATGCGGCCGCGGCTGAAGAATCTGCAGCCGCGGCTGAAGAAATGGCTGCCCAGTCGCAATCAATGCAGCAGTTCCTCGCGGACCTGGTTCATCTCGTCAACGGGAACGGCACAAAGGAACATGACGGCGATTATTCGCCGGGCACCGGCCAAACGTCCGGTCTCCTGACGGGACGGGAGGAGGTGCAGCCATGAAGAGAGCGACTCTCGGTTTTAAACTGGCAGGCGGTTTCGGATTGATGGCTCTGATGCTGCTTGCCGGGGGCTGCCTGGGATTCTTCGGCATATCACACCTGACAGGAAAACTCGACGCCGTCTCGAGTGTGCACTTCCAGGCCATCCGGCATGTCGGCGTCATGGCCGAAGCCGCGGCAACGGCCGGCCACATGACCCGGGTGCTTATGGTTCCTGAAAGAACGGCAGTCGCCGACGATCGCGAGCGCGTGATCAGGCATCTCGAAAACGCCGGCAGGCAATTCGAAGAAAGTTTCGATTTCTGCGCCGCGCTGCCGGGAACGGAAGAAACAGACACAATCCTGGAAAAAATCGAAAAAACATGGAATGCGTGGAAGAAGGATCATGACCGATTCATTCGTCATACCGCCGAAGGGAATACGAAGGAGGCGGCTCTTCTTGCGTCCGAAACGCTGAACCCGCTGTTCGAAAATATAGATACACGCCTGGGCGACTTGTCCGCCGCCTACACCCGGCTGGCCGGAACAGTCCGCAGCGAAGCCTCCACCAGTGCCGTGCGGCTGAACGCGGCGGCCCTGGCGGGAACGGCACTGGGAATCGCCGCGGCGATAATTCTGGGTCTTTTCTTCGCACGGTACATCACGTCGCCCATTCAACAAACCGTGACGAGCCTTACGGAAACATCAGGCCAGTTGGCCGAGGCGGCGGGGCAGATCGCCGCCACTGGCGAGGACCTGGCGGACCGAGCTTCCCTGCAGGCAACGGCCGTGGATGAAACATCCTCGCTGATCCAGGACCTCACCGGCCATATAGGGGAATACAACGAGCAGATAGAAGCATTGACGAACATGAGCGGCGGAACGCTGAACGTGGGAATGGCCGCTTTTAATAACCTCAGGGATACGAAAAAAGCGATGAAGGAAATCAGAAAAACCAACGAAGAAACGGCGACAATCGTACAAAGCATCGAGAAAATTTCCTTTCAGACAAATCTGCTGGCCCTGTATGCTTCCGTCGAAGCCGCCCGCGCCGGTGAAGCAGGAACCGGATTCACTGTTGTATCCGAGGAAGTCCGCTCCCTGGGATCACGCTCGACCGAGGCTACGAGAAATACTCTCGCACTCATCGACGGAACTATACGCGTCATCGACGACGGAAACACTCACGTGGGAATCAGCATGAAAAAATTTTCTGATTATGCCATGGCGACCGCACCCATAGGAACCTATACCGAGAAAGCCGCGGAACTCGCTCAGAAACAGAAGCAGAGTCTGGACCGAATAGCTCAATCGGTTCAACATATAACCGAATCGGCCCGGGCAAACACGGAGGGGGCACGGGAAGCCGCCCTGGCGGCCGAGGAATCAACGAGACAGGCGAAAGAAGTCTCGCGCGCCGTTGAAAAATTGTCGTCAGTTATTGGACGGTCGGTTCGCCACGCCATCTGAACCTCGCCGACGCGACCATCCGGCGAATCGGAACCGAACCACTTATTCCGTCGTTTTATCCTGTTGTCCTCCAATGGGAATCTCGATAATAAAAGTGGCGCCTCCCCACTCGTTATTCTCCGCCCAAATTTCGCCACCGTGCTGGCGAATGATGCCGTGGGAAATGGAGAGCCCCATGCCCGTTCCCTTTCCCTGGTCCCTGGTAGTGTAAAAAGGGTCAAATACCCGGGCGAGATTCTTCTCGCCGATGCCCGTCCCCGTATCGGAGATAACGATCTTCGCGCGTCCGCTGGAGCTTTCCATCACATTTTTCGTTTCCACTCTGATAATCTTTTTATCTTTGTTTTCCATGGCTTCCATCGCGTTGGACAGGAGATTCACAAGCACCTGTTCGATTTTCTTCCGGTCCATGAGGACGGGGGGAAGTGATGAATCGTAGCGGACGTCTGTTTCAACATTTTCGATCTTCAACTGCATGGCGTACATCTTCAAAATCCGGGCGATGACATCATTGATATTTTCGGCCGCCATCTCGTCGCGGGACGTTTTTGAAAACTGCTTGAGATTCTCTGCGATTTCGACAATACGCCTCACCTGTTCCACGCAGACGTCTATTTCATCGATCACCGGGAAAGGCGCCTCCTTCATACTCTTGATAAGCTGC
>JAGYOR010000011.1 GCA_018399535.1 Deltaproteobacteria bacterium
GGTTCGTAACAGACAAGAGCCTGGAAGAAGGCGGCGCCGAGGGTGCTATTCTCCATTTCCTTGTTGAATACGGTCTAACGGAGGAACAGCAGAAAGAAACCCAGTCGTTGCTCGGGAAAAAGGTTAAAGGGGCAAATCTCAAGGGCGCCGTGCCCCTGGAAGGGGGCGCTGAGGGCAACAGCTTTCACGTGGTTTCAGCCACTCTGACGGATGAAGGCTTTGCCTCCACGCTGGTCACCAGCGGCAAGGCCCCGGTAATGGAAGGACAGGCCGTTGCCGTAGCGGCACGCCTGGATCAGTATGGCGCCCAACTGCTTGCCAAGAGCCTGGAACAGCCCACCACCGATATTTCCGTTGTCTTTGACCTGAAATACGTGGTCAAGCTTCCCTCCTACGATGTACGGATTATGTTTGATTATGAAAAATATCACGAGATGGAAAGCGAGTATACGTACGCGCGCGACAAGACAAAAAAACGGAAACGATACTGGGACCCCAAGTGGTATAATCTATTCAACATAAGTACCCGGAAAGTAACGACCGTAACGGAAGAGGAGCAAAAACAAATGATGGATTTCCTGACGGAAACCGGAACGGTCACCTTCGAAGAGATAGACCACATACCGGACCGGGATCAGGAAATCGTTGACAGCGCACTCCGCAAGATGGTTCTGGAGTCTTTTTTCGACATGCAGAGCCGTCTCGGCCAACCATCGGAAGAGGAGATTACAGGCGCGGACCCTGATGAGTCGGATCAGGAAGCCATGGAGGCAATGCGTAAGGAAGCGGCCAAGGTGAGCCATTATCGCTACACCGTGTTCCAGCGGAAAGAAATTTCTCGAAAGTCTAATTATTCAATTACACTTTCGGGCATTACTTCCCGCTACGAACAGCACACCATGACCGGCAACGTGGGCGCCTGGTACGAGAAGTACAAGGACAACCCCAAGGTTGTTGCCGAGGTCAACCTGGACGATCCCTTCTTCCAGCGCCGGGAAATGCGCTTTGTCATCGACAACGAGGCCTATGACATATTCAAGGAAATGGTCAACTATGCCACGATTCAGATTCGGGTGCCGCGAAAGGGTGGGCGCCCCTTCATCGATGAAAGGACCATCGATCGCAAGTATCTCGAAACGAACGGCCAGACAGCGACCTTAACGTACGCCCGCATGGGCGACGATGCCCAGACCTTTGAATATGCAACCCAGTGGAGCCTGCGGGGTGGATACCTGTATCCCGCAGAGCCGCAATGGCGGAAAGGCGACATGATGGCCGTAACCCTCGCTGCTCCGGTCAGTCCCATGGTGATTGAGGCGGAAGCGGATCTCGGGGAGCTTGAAGAGATGGACGTGGCGCGGGTGAGTGTTGAACTGCGTTACAACAGGTTCGGAAAATCCTTTGTCGACCAGAGAGGACTGTCACTGTCCCCGGGGGTCGGCGAACCCGTCGTGGACCATGTCATTTACCACGACTCTGACAGCGACAAAGTGGAATACCGGCTCGTTTACTTTCACAAAAAGCTGGGACGGATTGTAGATAAAAAATGGCAGCCCGTGCATGGCGCCTATATTTATTGTGCTCCAACGGAACTGCTCATCAACAAGGTGCGCGAGTTACTGGACTCATGAAAAGATGAGGTGAGAGGAGAACCCCGCCCGATTCTGTGTCGCCGGGATGAACTTTCGGAAGCTGCAGCACTTCGCTGCAGCTTTTTTTTGAGCCGAGCATTCCTTCAGTATTGTAAGGCCTCCCGCCTTCTTTTGTTACCGTTCTTGTTGTCAAAGAGCGTGAGCGCCGCCCGCCGATCTGAATAACGGATTTTTCAGAATGGACTCTATAGTCGGTTCTGCAGCGTTCTGATGAAGCTTTCGTCTTGACAAACATCAAACCGTGATTAATTTACGCATGAAACCGGAATACGGTAGTGATACCGGAACGTTAAGAACGCGACGGCGGAATCGATGGTGTGGAAAAGGCGATCCGACGCGAACAGAAAAATCAATGATAGAGAGGAGGGATCACCGTGGCAATCAGAGATCTCATTCCAGGCAACAGGAGCAGGAGCAGACTTCCCGTTCGTCGGGAAGAAGAGCATCCTTTCGTCAGCCTGCAGCGCAGCATCAATGATGTTTTTGATTCTTTTTTCAGTGATTTCGGGAGATTTCCCTTCTATGACATGGAAGAATGGCAGGGAAGTTTCGCGCCGAGCATCGACGTGAAAGAGAATGATTCCGAGATCGAGATTACGGCGGAACTTCCAGGCATGGATGAAAACGACATCGATGTTTCGCTGACGAAGGACGCCCTTGTACTGAAGGGAGAAAAAAAGGACGAGAAAGAAGAAAAAGACAAGGGATGCTGGCACATGGAGCGCCGGTACGGTTCGTTCCAGCGCATGGTACCCATGCCCGAGGGAATCGACGATGAAAAGGCGGAGGCATCCTTCAAGAAAGGTGTGCTGAAAATCCGCGTTCCCAAAACGGCTGAAGCTGCGTCAGCCGGCAAAAAAATTGACATTAAAACCGAGTAAGACATTATTGGTCCTTTGTTTCACGGTTCCGCGCCCACGGGCGGGGGACCGGGAAAGCGTCAACCCAACAGGCATCCCGAAGGTCGAACAGGCCTTCGGGATATTTTTATTATTGTCCGTTCCGCTTCGGAACTGCCTGAACGCGGTGGCGAAAAGAATTCGGAAAATCAAGCCCTTTTTCATTTTCAGCAGGTCCCGGGACCTTGCGGAATATGCCGTCGTGATTTAACATGCATCGAATGAACAGCGCCGTTTGCGGGAGTTCTTCGAAAACGGCGCTGAAATGAACGCCCCGCTTCGAGGGCGATACGAAAAGGACGACAAGGGTGACAGGAAAACGATCGGTATCGAAACGGCAGCCGGATGAGAAAACAACGCCCGTTTCTTTCAAGCCTTTCAATGTGGCTGAAGGAGACCTGTGGCGACGGATCATGGAACTGCCCGATCCCCGGGAGGCCGTGCGGCGTTTGTCCCGGCAGGATTATTATTGGCTGGTGAAAAAAATGGATGACCAGCGGCCCCTGTTGCTTGTTCTCGGGTCGGAACAGCAGTGGCAGCATCTTCTGGATATGGATGTGTGGAACGGCGACCGGATCGACGGCGAACGGCTGGAAGCATGGGTGGAACAATTCATGGAGGCCGATCCCGACCGATTCGTCCCGTGGTTGCTGACGGATGGTTTGTTCCTGGCTTACCGTTACCTGCACGGGGTTGTCGAGGTCATAACGCTCGATCCCGCCAACGATGACGGCGTCGAAGTGCCGGAGGGGTTTTTTTCCATTGACAGCGTGATTTTTGTTCGTCCACGCGACGAGGAACTGTACCCCGTTGTCCGGAGTCTTCTCGAGACGATGGCCGATTTCGATCAACGGCGTTACGAGTGGGTACTGATGACGCTCGGAGGCATAATCCCGGCCGAGATGGAAGAAGAAATGTATCATTTCAGGAATGCCCGGCTGGCAGATGACGGTTTTCTCCCTTTCAACGAGGCACTCGAGATATACGCGCCGCTTGATCCCGCCGATCTCGGAACGGATCGTGATCATCGGTTTATCTATTCACGACCCGATACGGAGGAAGATGATAATTATGCCGTGCCCCGGCTCCCGCTCTCCCATGCCGGTTCGCTGAACCTGCTCGGGCGGGCCATGGAACGGATCTCCGATACATCAACCTTTGACCGGCTCTGTTTCGAGTTCGCCGGTCTCGGCAACAGGATTGTTGCGGCCGATGGGTTGACGGGCAGGGAACTCGAGGAGCTGACAGCGGCGGGCGGCAAGGCCGCCGCGTATGTGAGTCTTGCACTGGAAGAACTTTACGGCGGAGATGAGGTGGAGGCGGAAAAAGCTCTGCGGCTTTACCCGCTGTCGTCCCTGTTCCGCGTGGGGTACGGCCTGGTGGTGAACATTGTGCGGGAAGCACGGCGATTCGTTGGTGAAAGCTGGTTCAGGGAAGCCGGTATAGCCACGTCATTCTGGGGGGAGCCGGAAGACTCGATGCTGTCGGGGCTGCTGGCGGGGCGCCCGAAATTTTACGATATGTCGCCCGGTCATGCCGGTTACCGTGAATTCGAGCATCCCCGCGACCTGGAATTCTGTCGTGCCGCGTTGGACGGTCTGCTCGTTCTGGACAGGCTCTTTGCACAACTGGACAGGACGTATCCGTTGGATCGCAATCTGGCGGTTTCTCCGGGCATTACCTTCCGGCAGCTTCTTCTTACCTTTTTCGCGCGCGCGATGACGGAAGAGGAACCGGGATATTCAGGACTTTCCCCGTCGGCCGCGAGGCAATTTCTGGAGCTCGACCGCCGTGGGGAATCGGGACCTCCTTACCGCATGTCCCGCTTGAGCGGGGAGTTCGCGGCGGCATTCACGTCATTCATGGAAAACGAGACCCCGCGACGTAAGGAAATGCTCGGGAATGTTCTTGCTTCGGTCTGGCGCGAGTTTCAGGAAGAATATAAAATGGTGGCCGGCGATGATCTGAAGGCGCGGTACTCCAGGCTGATACTCATCGAGGAACCGGAGAAGTAAGGCTGGTTGCACGAAGGGGGATCGAATCGATCCCCCTTCGTTTATTCGCCTGATGAGCTGATTGAGTGGTTTGTTACAGGCCCAGTTTTTTCTCTGTTTCCAGAATATCCAGCGTGGTTTTGATGACCGTGTCGGCATTGAGCGACATGCTGTCGATGCCGCATTCCACGAGGAAACGGGCGAACTCCGGATAGTCGCTCGGAGCCTGGCCGCAGATACCTATCTTCTTCCCGATGGTTTTCGCTTTCGAAATGGCGGTCCTGATCAGTTCGAGCACCGCTTCGTTTCGTTCATCAAAGATATGTGCTACCAGGGAGGAATCACGGTCCAGTCCCAGGGAAAGCTGGGTCAGGTCGTTCGATCCGATAGAGAATCCGTCGAATATCTCGCCGAATTTCTCGATGAGAATGACATTGCTGGGAATTTCCACCATCATGTAAAATTCAAGACCGTTTTCTCCCTGCGTGAGGCCGTTTTCTCCCATGACCCGGATGACTTCCTTGCCCTCGTCGACAGTCCGGCAGAAGGGAACCATGAGTTTCACGTTGGAAAGTCCCATTTCATCCCGCACTTTTTTCATGGCCTTGCATTCAAGCGCGAATCCTTCCCGGTAACGGTCATTGTAGTAACGCGAGGCGCCGCGGAACCCGATCATGGGGTTTTCCTCCTCGGCTTCGAAAAAAGAACCGCCGAGCAGGTTGGCATACTCATTACTCTTGAAATCGCTCATCCTGACGATGACATCGTTCGGATAGAACGCCGCCGCGATTTTGGCAACACCCTGGGCCAGCCTGTCAACGAAGAAATCTCCTTTCGTCTCGTAACCGCGGGTCAGGAGCTCGATTTGCCGCCGCACCTTTTTATTCGTTACCGTCTCGAAATTGATCAGCGCCATGGGATGTATCTGGATATTGCTGATGATGAATTCCAGGCGGGCGAGACCGACGCCGTCGTTGGGAATCGAGGCGTAATTGAAGGCCATGTCGGGATTGCCGACGTTGAGCATGATGTTCGTTTTCGGACGCTTCATTTCGTCGAGGCTGATCCGGTCGACGTTGAACTTGAGTATGCCCTCGTAGACGCGGCCTTCCTCGCCTTCGGCGCAGGAAACGGTCACGTCTTTTACCTTTTCAAGCGCCTTCGTACCGTTCGATGTCCCCACAATGCAGGGCACGCCCAGTTCACGGCTGACGATCGCCGCGTGACAGGTTCGGCCTCCCTTGTTGGTGACAATAGCGGCCGCGATTTTCATGATCGGCTCCCAGTCGGGATCGGTCATGTCGGTGACCAGCACCTCGCCGGCCCTGAAATCCCTGATTTCAGTGACCTTGTGAATGACATTGACCGGGCCTGCGCCGATTTTTGATCCCACGGCCGTACCCGTTACCACCGGAGTTTTCTGCTCGAGCAGTTCATAGCTTTCCAGGATGTTCATGTCACGCTGCGACTGGACCGTTTCCGGCCGCGCCTGAAGAATGAACAGGTCGCCCGTGACACCGTCCTTGCCCCATTCGATGTCCATGGGTTTGAAGTAGCCGGCCTGCTGCGAATAATGATCTTCTATAATCATGGTCCATTCAGCAAGCTTGATGATTTCGTCGTCTGTGATGCAGAATTTCTGTCGATCTTTTTTGGAAACGGGGATGGTCTTCGTCGATTCTTCCTTGTTGCGTGCGTAAACCATCTTCACTTCCTTGGCTCCCAGCTTTTTCTGAACAATAGGCCGGAAACCCTTGCGAAGCGTGGGCTTGAAGACATAAAACTCGTCGGGGTTGACCGTTCCCTGCACGACGGTTTCGCCCAGGCCGTATGAACCGGTAATAAGAACGGCGTCTTGGAATCCCGATTCCGTATCGATGGAAAAGATAACGCCGGATGAGGCGATATCGGAACGGACCATTTTCTGGACGCCGATGGACAAGGCGACGTCCATGTGGTCGAATTTTTTGTCAAACCGATACGAAATGGCCCTGTTCGTGAAAAGTGAGGCGAAACATTTTCTGCAGGCGTCGATGAGCGCCTCAGGTCCGCGGATGTTCAGAAAGGTTTCCTGCTGGCCGGCGAAACTGGCGTCGGGAAGGTCCTCCGCCGTGGCGGAGCTGCGGACTGCTACGTCGGTATTCTTTCCGTACTCTTTGCACAGTTCCGCGTACGCCGCCTTGATTTCTTTTTCCAGATCGTCGGGAAGCGACGCATTGTAAATGAGCGAACGAATCTTTTCACCCTTTGTTGCCAGACCTTGCAGATTGCGGGTGTCCAGATCCGATAGAAGGTTCTCGATTTCGGCCCTGATGCCGGCCGATTCGAGCAGGTACCGATAGGCGTGGGCGGTTATTGCGAAGCCGTCGGGAATGCTCACCCCCTTGGGGGCCAGTTCGCGTCTCATCTCGCCCAGCGATGCATTCTTGCCGCCGACCTGGGGAATGTCTCCAAGCCTCAAATTGTCGAACCATATGATTAACCGGGTATCATCCATGGAAAGACCTCCTGTGGGGGTTCTTTTTGTGAGGAGAAAATATCTATCAGTATTGTCCCGTTAAGTCAACTTGAAAGCCCGCCGGGATGCGCTGAAAACGTGAATAACAGGCAAAACCGGCGGTTTATTCCACGTGACGGCACCCGGGGTTCACGGCAGACGTTGCCGCAAAATGTGGTGGGCCTCGTCGAGCTGTTCGGGGGTGTTGATACCCATCGCTTCCCAGTGGTTCGCCAGCTCATACGCGCAGACGGCAAGGCCCCTCCGGGCGGCCTCGCCGACAATGTCCGTGAGGTAGTATTCCTTTTGAGCATTATTAACTCCGACCGCGTCAAGTGCGTCGAACAGGAAGTCGCTTGCAACGCAATAGATACCCGTGTTTATTTCGCCGATTTTTTTTTCGGCATCACCGGTGTCAGCCTCCTCGACGATACCGGCGACACGACCTTCGGCGTCCCTGATTACACGTCCGTATCCCGAAGGATCGGGCGGCCGGGAGGTGAGCACGGTGACGGATGCTCCGCCGCGGCGGTGATGATCCAGTAAAGCCTCTAATGTGTCTTTCGTGAGCAGGGGGACGTCGCCACAGAGAATCAGCACGGTGCCGCTGAATTTGTTCAGCGTCCGCCTTGCCTGGAGGACGGCGTGCGCCGTGCCGAGCTGGTGTCGCTGAAGAACGAAGAGTACGTCTCCTTCCTGCTTTTCCACGGTTTCCCTGACCTTGTCGGCCTGGTGACCCACCACGAGGACGATTTTTTCGGCGCCGACCGCGCGCGCCGCTTCGACAGGGAAAAGCACCATCGGCCTTCCTCGGAGACGGTGCAGGACCTTCGCGCTTTCGGAACGCATGCGCGTTCCTTTGCCTGCCGCGAGAATAACGGCGGCGATCGGGACTTTTTTCTCGTTCGTCTTCATGGTACGGGATCGCTCCGTTTCATGGCGCTCACCTCCGGCGGTATCAGCAGAAGAATTTTTTTTATGGAACGGAGATCGGCCTCCTCGACGACAAAAACGATGTTTCCCAGTCTGTATGATTCACGCGGTTTGGGTATCTTGCCCATGGCGGCAAGCAGAAATCCTCCCACCGTTTCGTAATCGCCTCCAGGGACCGTGACACCGAGGGTTGTCTGAAGGTAATCGGTTTTTACCTGCCCGTCGACAATATAGCGGCCACGCCCGCTCGGCCGGATAAGCGTGGCGGCGCTGTCGTGGTCCTCGTCATTGATATCGCCGACGATTTCTTCCTGGATATCCTCCATGGTAATAATTCCCACGGCGCCTCCATATTCGTCGACCACGACGGCCATGTGCTCCCCGTGGCGCTGGAGTTCGAGAAAGAGATCACGTGCCCGTTTTGTTTCCGGGACAAACAGGATTTGCCGACGGACACGGCCGTCCCCGTTTTCTTCCGGGACAAGCGGCGCGTCTTTGCCGCGCCGGGCCAGGTCGTCCATGAGATCGAAAGAGTCGATAATGCCCACGATATTGAGTACTTCACGGTCATAGACGGGTATACGCGAATAGTTTCGTTCTTTCACAACGGCGGCTGCCTCGTCCAGGGTGGCATGAAGTGAAATCACCGCCACGTTGGAGAGTGGAACCATGATTTCCTCGACGGTATACTCTGAAAAATCAAGCACCTTTTTGATCATTTCCTTTTCCATCTGCGTGATGTCCGTGGTGCCTCCCTCGCGCCGCAACAGCGATTCCAGACCCGACCGAGTAATGTAGGGGGTGTAGAAGAGGCCTGCCTGTTTCGAGAAGACATAGATGGCGCTTCGCGATATGCGGGACAGCACGGTTACAATGGGATAGAATATCCAGGCCGCCGCCCGGATGAACCAGGCGATGCGGAGAGTCGCCCAGTCGGCATGATGCTGAAAGAGACTTTTGGGAATAATTTCGCCCACTATCAACAGAAGAGGCACCATGACCACGCTTGCCGCCAGGGTGCCTTTTTCCGGTCCCCAGATCAAAATAAAGGTACTGGTCACGAGGGCCGTGTTGCTGATCTGGCAGAGGTTGGTTCCTGTCAGAGTCGTCGACAGGAATCGTTCAGGCTGTTCGAGCAGATCCAGCGCGATTCGCGCCGAGCGCGATCCCGCCGCGGCCTTTTGTCGCACGCGGTTGATGTCGCAGGAGACAAGCGCGATTTCTCCGCCCGAGAAAAGGCCCTCCAGCAATACGATCAGCAGAACGACGATTATCAGGAACGGCAGGACGTCGACGATATCAGGAGTCATGAAGAGCTCCTTCCTGTTGATCCCCGGCAACGGTCTTGACGGTCAGCCAGGAGACGCGCGTTTTGCTGATTTTATCGGCCGTGAAGATGAAAGGACCGAAAGAGACGGTTTGTCCCGCCGACGGAAGCTGGCCGAAAAGGTGCAAAACGAACCCGCCGATGGTATCGAAATCATCTGAGGGAAGTGACGCATTCATCACGTCATTGAAATTCTCGACGGAAAGCATTCCGGAAACGGCGAAGGTGTCGTCCCCGATCCGGCGGATCATGGTGTCCCGCCGGTCCCGTTCACGGTCGATATTCCCGAACAGGCTGTTGAGCAGATCGGTCAATGTAACGATTCCCGAAACGCCGCCATACTCGTCGACGACAACAGCCATCTGAATGCCCTTGATTTTGAAATCAGAAAGCAGCCCGTGAGCGGGACGTTCCTCGGGTATAAAATAGGGTTTCTTCGCCAGGACCTTGATCTTGACCTGTTTTCTCTTCATTCGTTCGGCCAGGAAGTGCTTTGTGTGCAGAATGCCGAGAATGTCGTCCTTGTCGGTTCCGTAAACCGGAATGCGGGTGTGACGGCGGTCGAGAATCGCCCGCTCCACGTCTTCCGGCGTCATTGAAACGGGAAGACAGAACATATCCACCCGGGGCGTCATGATATCGGAGACTTTCGTTTCCCCCAGCTCGAAAACCCGGTGAATCAGCTCTTTTTCCGTTTCTTCAATGGCGCCTTCACGGTGGCCGGCGTCGATAAGTGCCTTGAAATCCTCCTCCATCACCGGCGGGACGGTGTCGAAGGATTTCCCCGACGAGGCCCTGACAAAAAAGTCGGAGAGTTTTTCCAGAAGCCAGACGACGGGCAGAACGATTTTCGAAATCAACGTAAGGGGAAGCGCCGCGGTGACGGCATATCTCCTTGGATACGTAACGGCGAAGGTCTTGGGTATGGCTTCGCAGAACACCATTACGACCGCCGTGGTCACGATGATGGCGATCCACGTTCCCGACGATCCCAGGAGAAAGACCATGAGCGATGTCGCGAGGGAAGCGATGATGATGTTGACCGACTCGTTGCAGACCATGATGGTCACCAGGAGCCGGCGGGGACGTTCAAGAATTCGCTGTACGAATGACACAAAAGGGAGACCGTCTTCCCTCATTTTGTGAAGGTGCAGGTGGGTCAGCGAAAAGAAGGAAGCTTCCGATCCTGACAGAAATGCGGACGAAGCAAGCAGAACCGCTAATATTACCAGGTTGAGCGTTATCGGGTAGTCCAATTATTCGACTAAGCTCCTCCGGAACTGCATAAATCACACATTATTTCCAACGATAGCTTTATTAACGAAGAAAGTCAACGAGACAGGGCGGGAAACAGGAAAGGTAAAAAAATATCCGGCGCCGCTTTCGCGGCGCCGGGATCCGCTTCAGTATCATCTGTTATTTTTCGACCGGACGATTTCTGTTTACCGTCCCAGCCAGCCGTCGACCTGTTCGCGATTTTCCTTGATAAACCGCAGAGCGTTTTCATAGCGGTCCGAACGCGGTTCGGAATTCCAGGCCATGACCATCTGGAGCTGATTGGCGTCTTTCCATTTGAAATTATTCAAAAAGTTGTACACATCGGGCATATCTTTCTTCAGATCCTTACGAACGATCGTATCGATGTGTTCTTCGTCTCCAAGAACTCCCTTTGGATCTTCGAGGTACTTGAGATCCCACTTGCCGAACATCCAGTGCGGAGACCAGGCGGTGGCAATGATCCATTCCTTGTTGCGGATTGCATTAGCCAACGCCGCCGTCATCATGGAGTCGCTTCCTTCAATGAGTTCTATTTTGTCAAGGTTGTACTCCTTGAGTGCCTTTTCGGACAGGCGCATAAGGCCCGCCCCGGGATCGATACCGATTACTTCCCCGTTGAATTTTTCCGCGTTGTCGTTGACTTCCTCTATGGAGTCGATAGTAACGTAGGTCGGTACTGCCCATCCGAGACGAGCGCCATGGGTAATGGGTCCGAGGTTTTCCACAGTGTCCTTGACCTTTTCGTAATAATCCGCATGTGTTACGGGAAGCCAGGCCGTAACCATGGCATCAACGTTTCCCGTGCCGACTGCCTGCCACATGGCCGCGGCGGCTACGGGAAGAACTTCAACCTCGTAGCCCATTTCTTCCTGCAGGACGGCCTGTACCACTGTCGTGCTGGAAGCGGCGCAGTCCCATTCCACGTAAGCGATTCGCACCAGCTTGTCCTGGGCGATGGCCGAACCGGCCGTGAGCAACAGCGCTGCCATTAGGGTAATACAAATCTTGATGAATGTTCCTTTCATAATTGGCACCTCCTTCACGTGTCTGTTAATAAGCTGAAAGATATGTTTACTTGCCGGATGTTCCCGTTCCCACACGCTGCAGAACCCGGTCAAGAATAATGGCCACGATAACGATGGCAATACCCGCCTCGAAACCATTGCCCATCTGAAGGCGCTGAATGGCGCGCCATACCTCGCCGCCCAGCCCTCGCGCGCCGATCATGGAGGCGATCACCACCATCGAAAGCGCCAGCATGACCGTCTGGTTTACGCCCGCCATGATTGTCGGTGTTGCCAGGGGGATCTGTAGTTTGACAAGTTTTTGCCACCTGTTCGTTCCGAACGAATCGGCACATTCGATCAATTCGTAGGGGACCTGTCGAATCCCGAGGCAGGTCAGGCGTATCGCCGGGGGCATGGAGAAAATGACCGTGGCGAAAATGGCCGCCACTTTACCCAGTCCGAAAAACGGAATCGCCGGAATGAGATAAACGAACGCGGGCATTGTCTGCATTACGTCCAGAATCGGCCAGACGATCCGGTAAACCGTCTGGCTCAGGGCGGCGATAATACCCAGGGGAATGGCGAGAGTGATCGCCGTCATCGTGGCCAGGATCACCAGGGCGATGGTGCTGATCGTGGCCGACCAGAGGTCCATGTTCCAGATCAACAGAAGTCCTACAAAAGTGAGAATAACAATATTCCTGTTTTTTGCCAGCCAGAGAACCAGCGCCGACGCCAGGAGAATAAACAGCCAGGGCGGAAGGAACAGCATGCCGTCTTCAAGAATTCGGATAAATGACTCCATGACCTCCGTAAAGGCGATGGTGGCAAAGGCGAACTTGTCCACCAGGAAGTCGAGGAATGTTTCTATGGTATGTCCAATGGGTATCCTAGGAATTTGCATTGTTTTTTCCTCGTTCAGCCAGGGCGGCCAGCAGGGCGCCCCTGATAATGACTCCTTTGAGCCTTCCTTCGGTGTTGACTACGGGAAGCGGGTAAGGCGTTTCCGCCATGAGTTGAATCAGCTCCGTCGCCGGGGCCTCAGGCAGCACAGAGGGGAACTCTTTTTTCATAAAAGCGTCCAGCTTCGTTTCGCCCCGCTTGACCGCCTCGGCAGCATCATCGGCGGTGACCAGTCCGACAACCTCGTGGCGGCCGTTTAACACGAATAACTGTGACAGCCGTTCTTTCTGCATCGTTCTCAGGACCGTTTTGGGCCCGTGCGAGTCGAGATAGGCCACGGCCTTGGCCTTGACCATAACACTTTCCGCGGTAAGAACCTTGGTAATATCGACGTTTTCCACGAAACGCGCCACGTAATCATCGGCCGGATTGGTGAGGATTTCCTCCGCCGTTCCCATCTGGACGATGGCGCCGTCTTTCATGAGAACGATCCGGTCGCCGATTTTCAGCGCTTCATCCAGATCGTGACTGACAAAAAGAATTGTTTTATGCATTTCCTCCTGGAGTGAAATCAGCTCGTCCTGCATGTCGCTTCGAATGAGAGGGTCCAGAGCGCTGAAGGCCTCGTCCATGAGCAGAATATCCGGGTCCAGCGCGAGGGCGCGCGCGAGGCCCACCCGTTGCTGCATGCCGCCGGAAAGATTTTCGGGGCGATAATCTTCCCAGCCCTTCAGACCGACCTGCTCAATAGCTTTTATGGCTCGCTCGCGGCGAATTTCCGTCTCGACGCCCTGAATCTCGAGGCCGTATTCCACATTATGAAGCACAGTACGGTGGGGAAACAGCGCGAAGTTCTGAAACACCATGGCCAGTTTCGTCAGTCGAATTTTCCGCAGGTCCTGATCGTTGAGGCCGGTTACTTCCACGTCATCGATATAGATTTTACCCGACGTTGGTTGTATCAGCCGGTTCACGCAACGGATAAGCGTTGACTTTCCGCTGCCCGAAAGCCCCATGACCACCACGATTTCTCCCTCGTCGACTTCGAAGGAGGCATTGTTGACACCCACACCGCAGCCGGTCTTTTCGAGGATTTCGTCCTTGGAGGCGCCCTGCTTGAGCAGTTCAAGGGCATCTTTTCTTCGGGAGCCGAATATTTTTGTCAGGTTTTCTATTCGTATTTTTTTTGTTTTCATGGGTTCAGGTATATCTTTCTCCGTAAAAATCGGTTGTACGAGCCTGCATTGTTTATTGTGTTAATTACGCCCGGTCGCCGGGCGGCATGAGAGGACTCAGGCGGAATCGTCTATCAAAACAATTGACAAGACTTGTTGAGTTAATATCAATAAAATGGTGCGCTGTCAAATCGGTGGCTGCCTCGGGCAAGGAAACTACCCTGAATAACTGTAAAAACGGGGTTACCGGGGATAGCCGGTTATGTCGCGTATCCTGCGGTAGAAGGGTCTCAATCGCCGGTACATCTTCTTGTAGACATCCCGGTAAAGTTGGTCATAGAGGGCATGATTTTTCATGTTCGGTTCGTAGACTTCGCCCGTGTGCGTCATTTCGCGGATTGCCGTTTCGAAATCGGGATGAATGGCTGTTCCGACGGCGGCATTGATGGCTGCTCCCAGGGCGGAAGTTTCGTAGATATGTGGTTTGGCTGTCGGAAGCCCGAAAATGTCGGCGGTAGTCTGCATGGCGTTCCTGCTGCGCGATCCGCCGCCGGACACTCGCAAGCTGATAATGGGAATCCGTGTCTTTTTCTCGATCCGTTCCTTGCCTTCGCGCAAGGCGTACCCCAGTCCTTCCAGAATGGCCCGGTACAGATGACCCCGGGTGTGGACATCGCCGAAGCCAATAACGGCGCCCTTGGCCTCCGGTCCAGGCAGTTTTACTCCCGGCGACCAGTAAGGCTGTAACACGAGTCCCATGGAGCCGGGGGGGATCGTGTCAACAAGCCGGTCGAGCAGGACTTCCGCCTCCTCTTCTCCATTGGCCGCCGCCATAAGTTCCGGCTGTCCAAATTCTTTCTTGAACCAGCTAACCATCCAGAAGCCCCGGTATATCTGGATTTCCATGGTATGGTAACCAGGTATGGCCGAAGGATAGGGAGGTAGGAAACGTACGGCTTCGATGTATTTGGGATGCGTCACGTTGATGGTCGCCGTCGTCCCGTAGCTCAGGCACCCGATATTTGAATCAAGGCTGCCGCATCCGATTACTTCACATGCCTTGTCTGCGGCAGCCGCTACCAGTGGAAGTCCCTCGGGAATGCCTGTTGCCTCGGCGGCGGGGCCCGTAATTGTTCCCAGAATATCGCTCTGGGGAACCAGGTCCGGCATCAGTGACGGGTCCATGGGGATTACTTGCCATTTCCAGTCCCATGAAGCGGCCCACCGCAGTTTCTTGTAATCAAAGGGGATATAACCCACCTGGCAGCCGATGGAATCAACGAAGGTCCCGGTGAGGCGGAACGTAAGGTATCCCGACAACAACAGGTACTTATGGGTGCGCCGCCAGATATCAGGCTGATAGGTCTTGATCCAGTTCGCCTCGGCCTGGCTCTGAAAGTAAGCGATGGTTTCCCGCATGCCGATAAGAGAAAAGGCCATCCCCCAGAGTCCTCCCACGGGCTTGAGGCTTTCCGTGGTGCGCTGGTCGAGCCAGTGTATAAAAGGGCGGAGTGGTGTTCCCTGCCGGTCCACCGGTATGACCGTCCCCCGTTGTGTGGTGAGCGCCACGGCGGCCAGCCGATCCACGTCCACGTCGTCCCGAGCAAGGAGACGCTTGCAGGCACAGCACAGGGCGTTCC
This sequence comes from Deltaproteobacteria bacterium, assembly GCA_018399535.1. Classification (GTDB taxonomy): domain Bacteria; phylum Desulfobacterota; class Syntrophia; order Syntrophales; family UBA2210; genus MLS-D. Next base: position 15,306 of record JAGYOR010000011.1, read on the forward strand.
AGTATACGTCGGGGTCCTGCTCGGCCCAGGCGGGTTGAGGCGATACATAAGGAGGATCGAAGGCAACTGTTTCAATCGCCACGGGTGTCCCGGCAGGATCGAAAAGAATGGCCTTCAGGCTCTGCGTGCCGTTGTCAATGGCAAGAATCAGGTCTTTTTCAGCTTTCATGAACACTCTCTCGCTATCCGGAGCCGAAAGCCCGTTGAACCAGCCTCAACCCCTTTTTCAGTACTCCTTCCCTGACCGCTTCCGGCAGGGGTGGCCTGCCCGGCAGCCCGTAGGACCTCTCAAGAATGCCGCGGTATCTTATTCTTTCTTCGTGCCAGCGCTGATTTGACCAGTCAAGCAACGGGCCGCATCGTTTTTCGATTTCATCGAGAAGTTCAATGACCCCGTCTGCTCGCAGAAGCCCGATTCTGACCCGGCGCAGGAGCAGGTCGTCCAGGTGGCGGACTCCTTCGCGGGCGCCACGCAGGATTTCGATCCAGTACGTGCCGGTTCCCGGTACAGGCAGAAGATCTTCCGGCGCGGCTTCCCGCAGCATGGCGATCGTTTCCCTTCCGTAGCGTCCGGCCAGCCGCCGGATCGCCCTGTCCGAAATACCTTCCCGTTCGACGATCATTTCCGCCGGTTCAAAGACGGGAAGTTCCCGGTCGATAGAACCTTTTCCCGGTATGATTTTGAGCACCTCTTCAAGTGTGTCCCAGGCCATCCGCCGAAAGGTGGTAAGCTTTCCGCCCGTAATGGTAATCAGCGAGCCGTCCCGTCGGATCGTGTGGTCCCGGTTTTCCTCTGAAGGAGACCGGTCGCCTTCGCTGACGACAGGACGGAGCCCGGCGAACGAACACAGCGCCTGGTCGAGGCCGAGAGAAAGTGCGGGGAAACAGTCCGAAAGACCTTCCATCAGGTAGTCCGCTTCCTCCGGCGTCATGGCCGGTTCGTCGTCGAGGCTTCCCCGGTGGTCCAGGTCGGTGGTTCCCACGAGAACGGTTCCCTCCCAGGGGATGACAAAGATGGGCCGTCCATCGTCGGGGTGCATGAAGGTCACCGCCTGCGCGGCGGGAAGCGCCCAGGCGGGAAGTACGAGATGACTTCCTCGCAGGGGGCGGAGGTGACGCTTCGATTCAGGAGCGGGATGAAGATGTTCGGCCCAGCATCCCGTGGCGTTGATGACCGCTTTCGCATGAAGCTCGCCGGTCGCCTCCTCGCAGAGGTTTTCAAAGGCGATGCCCGAGACGCGGTTACGGCCGTCGCGGAGAAGGGTTCTGACGGGCGCGTAACTTACGGCCCAGCCGCCGCCGTCGACAGCTTCGTTGACAAGTCTCAGTACGAGGCGGGCGTCGTCCACCTGGGCGTCGTAAAAACTGAACCCGCCGTTCAGCCCCTCACGGCGGAGGTGGGGCATGCGAGCTATGAATTCCGATTTTTCAAGGAACCGGTGCCGGCTTCCCGAGCCCATCAGGTCGTAAAGGGTGAGACCCGTAGACAGGATCGTTTTACCGGGATTCCGTCCCTGGTAAAGGGGCAGCAGGAAACCCAGGGGTTCGACGAGCCCCGGCGCTTCCAGCAGCAGGCGCTGTCGTTCTTCCACCGACGCCCTGGTAAGAAAAATTCTGCCCTCCCTGAGATAACGGAGGCCGCCGTGGACAAGTTTCGAGGAACGGCTCGACGTACCCCAGGCGAAATCGGCCTGTTCCAGGAGAATGGTCCGGAATCCCAGCCGGACCGCTTCCCGTAGAATACCCGCACCTGTCACGCCGCCTCCGATGACAATGATATCCCAGTCGGGCGGAATATCGCCGCAGGGCGGATTCAGTCGACCGGGAAAGGCCGGATGTATTTGTTTGTCCATGGCGTCACAGAAGTTTCCCCGGGTTCATCCTCCTGCCGGGATCGAGGGAGGCGCAGGCCGCCGCCAGGACATCCATACCGGCACGTCCTTTTTCGGCTGCGATCCAGGGCTTGTGATCGATTCCCACGCCGTGCTGGTGGCTGATGGTGCCGCCACACGTGACAATGGCCGAGGATACCGCCTCCTTGAGGCGTTTCCATCGTTCCAGCGTTTCTTCCGGGTCGGGTGCTATGCGGAAAAGGGCGGTGGTGTAAAGATTGGTTCCCGTCGGATAGGGACTGGAAAGATGCGAGAAGGTAAGCGCCGGCTCTCCCATATCGGCCAGGCTTTCCGTCATGGCCCGTTCCATGGCGTCAACAGTCTGAACGACCCGGTTCCAGGTTACTGCTGTTTCCACCGTTTCCACGGCGTACCCCATGTTCCAGAGCGTGTTTCTCAGGTAAGGCATCAGAAAACGGTGTTTCTTCCAGGCTTCGCCCATGGCCTTTCCCAGGGGAACGGCATTTTTTTCCTTCAGGATCGTTCCCACTTCCTTCCGCGCCGCAGATACCAGTCGGTGCGGTCCGCGGAATCCCAGGAGACACATGCAGCCCTCGTCGGCGGGAACGCCCCGCAGGGGGAGGTAGCGTTTGAGAAAGGCCGTGGCGCGCTCGTGGCCCGAAAAAACCAGGTTGATCGATGTTTCCCGTGCGTTGCTCAGGCGTACCGTGAGCAGGGGAATGCCGGCGGCGAAGAGATTTCTCACGCCTTCGACGCCCCGCTCCCACGAGGGGAAGAAAAGACCGAAAATATGATCCTCCTCGCCGGGCGCCAGGGGCGATATTTTCATGGTTGCTTCGGTAATGACGCCGAGACGTCCTTCGGAACCCAGGACGAGATGTCGCAGATCCGGTCCGGCGGCTGAAGCGGGATAGGGACGCATGACCAGTTCACCCCGGGGCGCGATCACCGTGCCGCCCTGGAATTGCTGATCAATCCTGCCGTACCTGGTTGAGTACTGGCCGGAGGAACGGGTGGCGATCCAGCCGCCCAGGGAGGAGTATTCAAAAGATTGTGGATAGTGTCCCAGGGTGAATCCTCTCGCCTGGAGATGGGCTTCCAGGTCAGGTCCCATGACGCCGGCCTCGAAGGTGGCCAGCAGGCTTTTTTCATCGAGGTCGACCATGCGGTTCAGACGCTTGAGCGACAGGCTCAGAACGGGCTGTTTCTCTTCCGGCACCGTCAGATGTCCCAGGACGCTCGTCCCGCCTCCGTAGGGAATGAGGGCGATTTTCTGTTTTTCCGCGAAGTCGACCAGCGATCGCACCTCGCCGGCGTCGGAAGGGAAAGCGACGCCGTCGGGAAAACGATTCAGCATACCGGTGCGAAGACCTATCCAGTCGGGAAGGCTCTGGCCGTGGGCGTGATCGAGCCGCGCTTCGGGATCGGTCGTTACGAGAGGATGCTGTGGAAGGCGACTTTTCGGCATACGCTCCAGGAATTTTCCCCGTTCGTAGTCAATCTGCGGCGTTCCCTCGCCGAGACTCTCTTTCAGCAGCGATTCTCCCTGTTCGGGAAGATCCATGGTGATCGAAGGGTCACCCCATCCGTTCCAGCGTTTCATACAATTCTCCTGCGAAAAGTAACACCGTCCATAACCGCGAATACGGCGACTTTCCTTAGTAGCACCCGCCCGTCTCCACTGTCAAGAAATGAAAGATATTCCAATGTTGCGGCCGGTGCGGCGACGTGATAGGTTCCTCGATGATTATGGCGGAGATAAAAATACCATGGAAACATTTACATTGGTCAGTGAATTCAAGCCCGCAGGCGACCAGGAGCATGCCGTTGACGAGCTGGTGCGCGGCGCGCAATCGGACCTTCCCTGTCAGGTCCTGCTGGGTGTAACGGGATCGGGCAAAACATTCACCGTGGCCAACGTGATAGAACGTCTTCAGCGTCCCACTCTGGTCATTGCGCACAACAAGACGCTGGCGGCCCAGCTTTACGGCGAATTCAAAACCCTCTTTCCGGACAACGCCGTGGAATATTTCGTCAGCTACTACGACTATTACCAGCCGGAAGCCTACCTGCCGGGGACGGACACCTATATTGAAAAGGACGCCTCCATCAACGATGAAATCGACAAGCTGCGCCACTCGGCTACACGGTCGCTCCTGGAGCGGCGGGACGTGATCATCGTGGCCAGCGTGTCATGCATCTACGGCATCGGTTCTCCCGAAAGCTACCGGGACATGCAGGTGCGGCTTGCCCTGAACGACGAGATGGACCGCAACGCCCTGCTCCGGCGGCTCGTGGAAATCCAGTACGATCGGAACGACGTTGATTTTCACCGGGGAACCTTCCGGGTCCGGGGCGATGTGGTGGAAGTTTTTCCGCCTTCCACGGAAGACCGGATCATCCGACTTGAATTTTTCGGCGACACCGTGGACGCCATTTCGGTTGTCGACCCCCTGCGAGGCAACGTCCTGGAACGGCTCGAGCAAATCGCCATCTTTCCCGGAAGCCACTATGTTATGCCCGCCGAGGACCTGAAACGGGCGGTGGTGACTATTCGGGAAGAACTCTTCGAGCGACTGGCAGAACTCCGGGAGAACAACAAGCTCCTCGAGGCCCAGCGCCTGGAACAGCGGACCCGCTTCGACCTGGAAATGCTGGAAGAGATGGGCTACTGCCAGGGCATCGAAAATTATTCACGTCACCTGACGGGTCGCAGGCCGGGCGAGCCGCCGCCAACGCTCATGGACTATCTTCCCGATGGCGCCCTCATCGTTATCGATGAAAGCCACGCCACGATCCCCCAGCTCCGGGGCATGTACCGGGGTGACCGGTCGCGCAAGCAAACCCTGGTGGAATACGGGTTCCGGCTTCCCTCGGCGATGGACAACAGGCCCCTTATGTTCGAGGAATTCGAACGTATTGCCCGGCAGTGGATCTGCGTGTCCGCCACGCCCGCCGATTACGAACTCGCAAAAGCCGGCGGCAGAGTGGTGGAACAGATCATTCGGCCCACGGGACTCATGGACCCGGAAATCACCGTTAAACCGGCAACCAGCCAGGTGGATGATCTGCTGGAAGAAATCACCGCCCGCGCCGGAGCCGGCGAGCGGGTCCTGGTGACGGCCCTGACCAAACGCATGGCCGAGAATCTCACGGAATATCTCGGCAATCTGGGTGTCAGGGCGGCCTATCTTCATTCGGACGTGAAAACCCTGGAGCGGGTGGCGCTCATACGCGATCTCCGCCGGGGAATCTACGATGTCCTGGTGGGAGTCAACCTGCTGCGGGAAGGTCTTGATATTCCGGAAGTTTCACTGGTGGCCATTCTCGACGCCGACAAGGAGGGATTTCTGCGCTCGGAACGTTCGCTCATTCAGACAAGCGGTCGGGCCGCGCGCAACGTGAACGGCCGCGTCATCATGTACGCCGATGTCATTACCAAATCGATTCAGCGATGCCTGGATGAAACGAAGAGACGCCGATCAATCCAGGAGCGTTATAACGAGGCCCACGGTATAACGCCCGAGACCATCACGAAGGCCATCAGCGACATTCTCACGTCCGTCTACGAAGCTGATTACGTCACCGTTCCCGTGGCCGAGGCCGTGGAAGCGCCCCTGTCGGAAGAAGAAATTCTTCAGTCAATTGAGGAACTTTCCCGAGAAATGAAAGAGGCGTCGAAGAAACTCGAATTCGAACGGGCCGCGAAGCTCCGGGACCGGATCAGGGAACTGAAAAACCTGCATACCGAACTGGGCATCTGGGAATGGGGAGGCACTCATGGCGCGCGTTCCTGAATCCCTCGCCGAAAAGTTTTCCTCGCTGCCCGCCGCGACCGGCGTCTACCTCATGAAAGACCGCCAGGGGCGGATTATTTACGTGGGCAAGGCAAAAAATCTGCGGAGCCGGGTACGGTCCTACTTCGGCGACGGCGCAGACCGTCCGGTGATTCCCTTTCTGCGCGCCCGAATAGACGATTTTGACTACGTTCTGACGGGCACCGAAAAGGAGGCCCTGATTCTTGAAAACGCCCTCATCAAGAAACACCGACCCCGTTACAACGTCATGCTCCGGGACGACAAAAATTATTTCAGCATCCGTCTCGACACGCGTGCGGATTTTCCCCGCTTTGAACTGGTGCGGCGCATGAAAAAAGACGGGGCCCGCTATTTCGGTCCCTATGCCTCGAGTACCGCCGTCAAGGAAACCCTCCATCTGTTGAACCGGTTCTTCCCGCTCAGGACCTGCCGGGACCGCGAGTTCGCGAGTCGCCGGCGTCCCTGCGTGGAATACCAGATCGGACGCTGCTCGGCTCCCTGCGTGGGATATATCGGCAAGGACGACTATGCCGATATTCTTCGGGAAGCTGTTCTGTTTATGGAAGGAAGGCAGAAACAACTGGCCTCGCTGATCCGTCAAAAGATGCGGGAATCCGCGGATTCACTCAATTTCGAAGAAGCCGCCCGCCTGCGTGACCTGCTGGGCGCGATGGAACAGACCTTCGAGAAACAGCGTATCGTCGACCCGTCATTCTGCGACCGGGACGTGTTCGGACTCGCCGGGGAAGACGGCCGCCTGTCGGCCTACATGATCAGCGTCCGCGCGGGAACCGTGGCCGACCAGCGGGTTCTTCATCTGCCCGCCGCCAGGGCGACAACGGAAGAAGTCGTGGCGTCGCTTCTGAAGCAGCACTACGATGACAGCCCCTTTATTCCCCGGGAAGTTGTCGTTCCCGTCCGACCCGACGACGCGCCTGTCATCGAGGAGTGGCTTTCGGACAGGCGGAGCGGCAGCGTGCGCCTGGTGATTCCGCAACGGGGCGTGCGACGCGACCTGTTGCGTATGGCCGAACAGAACGCCGCCGCGGCGTTGCGTGCCGACCGGGAACAGGGAGAAAAGCGGGTGGCGCTGCTCGAGGAACTTGCGGCGAAACTGGGACTCAGCGCCGTGCCGCACCGTATCGAGTGCTTCGACATATCGAACATACAGGGACGGAACGCCGTGGGATCGCAGGTAGTTTTCACCGACGGCGTTCCCGACAAGAACCGCTACCGCCGGTATAAAATCCGTACCGTGAAAGGCGCCGACGACTACGCCATGATGTACGAAGTGCTGACAAGACGTTTTGCCGGCGATAGAGAATTTCCCGAGCTTGTTGTCGTGGACGGCGGACGGGGACAACTCGCCGTCGCCCTGCGCGTTCTTAAAGAATCGGGTATCGACACTGTTGACGTTCTGGGCCTTGCCAAGGAAGCCCGCCGTGAAAAAACAATCTCCGGAGGTCTCCGGACCGATACAGACCGGATCTACCTGCCGGGCAGAAAGAATCCCCTCTACCTGTCGCGTTCACCCGAACTGCTCAGGATTCTTCAGGCCGTCCGCGACGAAGCCCATCGTTTCGCCATCACGTACCACCGGACATTAAAACAAAAAGAGGATCTCGCCTCCGAACTGGACAACCTCCCCGGCATCGGTCCCGCGAAGAAAAGGGCTCTCCTGGCACACTTCAAAACCGTTTCCGGCGTACGCCGGGCCTCGAAAGAACAACTGGCCGAGGTACAGGGAATCGGTCCCGTGCTGGCGGAAGTTCTGAAAAAGTGAAAAAGGGGACGTAGTTAACTTATTAACTTTTTTCTGCTGATGCCACGCGAATTTTCTAATCTGATGTCGATACGGCGGGCGAACTTCACGTATATCAAGAACAGGCTTTGCTTTAAATTTTTTCGCCGAGGGCTTCCAGGTCGGCCAGGTCTTTCAGACGACCTGTGGCCCGTTTATTTTTAACATATTGTTCTTTGCCGAGAAAGGGGACGGGGATGCCACCATACATGCCGACAACTTTTCCCCGGTCAGCCTCGTCCCAGGAAACGCCGGTCAACGACGTTACTATGTCGATACGAACGGGAGGAACGCCGAGCTGGATGACAGAATCGGCTTTTTGAAAGTCTTCCTTTTTGAGATTGAGAGTGCCGAAACCGAATTCGTTGAGAACCGACAGGATACTCTCGGCGTTTCGCGATAAGGGGTTCACAAGAATGTCGATATCGCTTGTGAAACGAGGTGCGCCGTGAAAGGCAAGAGCATAGGAGCCGACGATTATATATTCAACGTTGTGTTCGTTGAATAACCCGAGCAACTCTTTGTAGTCCGGCTGTGCGTCCATAATATTGTGTTCTCAGGTACTCGACGGTTGCAATGCGTTCTTCCGGGGGGCGACTCAGCCAGTACATCAGATCGTTCCCGGCGGGCTGCAGGTCACGAAGGTTGCCTGTTCGGACAGTTCTTCGAATCATAAAAATATTATATCATATAAACACGGTCGGTTCCATCTCAAGGGGGAAGATGGTACATGGTCTATTTCTCAACTGTCGGATGCTGATACATACTGTGCGAATTTTCGAGTATCGGGGCAAGATACGCAATTCTGTTACACCGGGACCCGGCCTTTTTGGTTCGGCCCCGAACCGGCGGAATGTATGAAACGGGAGCTTGAGAAAACCGGCCTGTTCGGTATTGCACGGTTGCATCGGTGAGTCGAACAAACTAACATGAAATATGTTCTTGCTCCGGGGCCGCGTTGGCGGGTGACGGGGTTCATTGCCGCGGAATACTCCGAATATCGGTGCCCCGGATTCAACACTACAAAGGGGTGATGATATGAATATTCCTGTCGATTACGAAAAAAGAATGGCGAAGATCCGGGAACAGATGGCCGGGGCCGACATCGATATTTTTATCGGTACCAGGCAGGTCAGCCTGTCCTTCGTGGCGGGCGCTTTCGTTCCCTGGCGCAGTGCCGTCATTGTCACGCGCGACGGTTACGCCTGTCTGATCACCATGCTGCTCGACCTGGAACGATTGAAAGACGAGTCGTGGTTGACCAATATCTTTCCCTACGCCCCGTTGCCGGGCATGGACCTTTGGGACCTGGTGGTGAACCAGGTCAGGGAACAGGGGATGGAAAAGGCGCGCATCGGCATCGAACTGGGCCACTCGCCGCGGGGGAACACGGGTTATCTTTTCGCGACGGAATACGAACTGCTCAAGAAAGAACTTCCGGGGGCCGAGTTTGTCAGCGCCCTGTCCGTTATGGACCGGGCGACCTATGTCAAGGAGCCTTCGGAGGTACTCCTGCTGAGGCAGGCCGCGGCGATGGCCGACGCCGCGATGGAGCGGGTGAAAGAATCGCTCTATGTGGGAATCACCGAAACCGAAATCGCCGGCATCGGTGAAATGGAACTCCGTCGGCTTGGAAGCGAGTATCACTGGGCGGTAACGGGATCTTCCGAAGTCGCGTCGGGGTACCGGGCCAGCTATCACATGAACGGCACCACACAACCCACGCCCAAGATCGTGCAGAAAGGCGAAAATATTATTGCCGATTTTCACCCGCTTTGCCGTCTCTACTACTCCGACCTGGCGCACAATTTTATAATGGGTTCACCTACTCACGAGCAGTGGAAGCTTGCCGAGGCATACCTGGAAACGGCACAAACCATCGTGAGCAATTTCAAGGCAGGCACAAAAGTCGGCGACGTGCACGCCGCCGTCATGGAAAAGCTGAATTCGCTCGGCTATACGCAATACACTATACCTTCCTTCGGTCACGGTCTCGGGATCATGGGACATGAATGGTATCCACCCATCGTTGCCAGTGAGGAGTATCAGGATGTGGTGCTTGAAAAAAACGCGGTGGAAGTCGCCTTTCTGGCGATGAGCATTCCCGGCGTGTGCGGAATGCGCCTGGAATGCCCGATCCTGGTAACTGAGGAAGGCGGCGAGATGTTGTGCAAGACGCCACTCGAACTGACTGTCGTCGACGTGTAATGAAACGTTGCCGCGGTCACGTCGCGGAGCAGGCGCAACCGGCCGAGGGCTGTTCCCGGCTGCGGGCGGGCCGCTGTTCTGATCACCATCGCCCATCCGGATGACCGTTCCACACGGCAGCGGAAGGCGCGGAAAAGCGGCTCGATTCCGTCACAATGTAAGCCGGGTTTTATATTCTGAAAATGCGGGGGGAGGCGGTATTCTTTCTACGAGGTTCGGCGCTCTGAAAGAACGTCACGCCGAGCAGCATGAGCACACAGCAAACCCCACGGGTGGACTTCCATGAAACCATATAACCGCGTCTCCGCCCTGCTGGTCCAGGCACTGCTTTTTCTTCGAGGGAGCGTCAGCGACGCCCTGCACGTTTGCGCGGCGCTCTTTAAAATAATGATTCCCGCCGTTATCATCGTCAAGCTGCTTCAGGAAGCCGGTATAATTATTCTGCTCGGGGACGTCATGTCTCCGGTCATGCGGCTTTTCGGTCTGCCCGGGTCCATGGCGCTTGTCTGGGCGACGGCCATGCTGACCAATCTCTACGCAGCCGCCGCGGTACTGATCTCCATGTTGCCGGGAACACCGCTCACGGTAGCCCAGGTCACGGTTCTCGCGACCATGATGCTTATCGCACACGCCCTGCCCGTGGAGCTGGGAATAGCGAGACGTTCCGGCGCCCGCCTGCGCACACAGCTGATCCTGCGGGTGGGAGGCGCGTTGCTCTGCGGCTGGTTTCTCGCGTTGTTTTATCAACTGTTGAACCTGGGAACAGCTCCCGTTCATCCAGCGTGGATTCCTGAAGGCGTGCCGAAGGGATGGATCCCCTGGATGATCAGCGAAACCAGAAATCTCGCCGTCATGGCGGGGATAATACTGATCCTGATACTGTTTCTGAACGTGCTCAAGGCGGCGGGCGTCACAGACCTTATGGTCCGCATGCTCGCTCCTCTGTTCAAAGTGATGGGTGTGGGTCGTGAAGCCGGTACGATCACTATCATCGGCATGACACTGGGATTGTCCTACGGCGGCGGGCTGATCATCAACGAGGCGCGCTCCGGCGGAATACCCGCCAGGGATATATTCTTCGCCCTGTCATTCATGGGCCTGACACACAGCCTGGTGGAAGACACCATGCTGATGTTCCTGCTGGGCGCCGATCTGCTGGGTATTTTCTGGGCCCGGGTGATGTTTACCATTCTTGTCATCTGGCTTCTCACGAAATTCGTCTCCGCTGTGCCCGACCGGTTCATCAGGGCTGCGCTTGTTCGTTCGCCCGCGGACATGTGACATCGCGGAGATAAACGGCGTTTTTCCCGGTGAAGGAAACAAAAGCTGTTCACGGGGTACAAGAAATATGATAACCAAACCCCGGAGTCGAGGTTGATTCCAAGGGACAAAATCACCCGGGAGGATTGTTATGCCACGAACAGATGCCTTTGAAAAACATACCAGGGCCTATGACAACTGGTTCGAACAACATGCCGATCTTTACCGGGCGGAACTGAAAGCCGTTCGCGGCGTCATGCCGCCACCGCCCGCCGAGGGGATGGAAGTAGGCGTCGGGACCGGAAAGTTCGCCGTACCGCTGGGAATAAAAATCGGTGTGGAGCCTTCGGAAAAGATGGCGGCCAGGGCGAGGAAACAGGGTATCGAGGTATATCCGGGAATAGCCGAAGCGTTGCCCTTTGAAGACGGCCGCTTTGATGTCGTGCTTCTGGTGACGACGATCTGTTTTGTCGACGATATTCTTCAGACGTTTAAAGAGGCTTTCAGGGTGCTGAAGCCCGGCGGCTGTGTCGTCGTGGGATTCGTTGACAGTGAAAGCGAACTGGGCCGGGAGTACGCCCGCAATAAAGAAAAAAGTAAATTTTACAGCGAAGCCACGTTTTTTTCCGCCCGTGAAGTGGAAACGTATTTGAAAAAAGCGGATTTCCATATCGAGACAATCAGGCAGACGCTCATACCCGGCGAGGAACAGTTGACAGTCCTGGACGGCGCCGGAAACGGCGCCTTCATCGTCATCAAGGGCAGCAAAAGGGCTGACTGACCGCGGGGCGCCTTTTTTACAGCGTGAAGAAGTTGTATCATGTCGCTGTTTGCCCGGTGGAAACACCGGTGCTGAAAGATCTGGAAACAATGAACGGAGAGGTGGAATACGGGACGTTGAAACAGTTGTTGGACGAGTGGTTCCGATCCTATGTTGATCGTTTTCGCGACGACAACGGCACGTTGTCGCCCCCGCTGGAACTGAAGCGGCTCCACAGCCTGCGGGTCGCCGATAATGCCCGCCTGATCGCCGTTGCTCTCGATCTGCCGGAACGGGAGCGATGCCTGGCGGAGGCGGCGGGACTTGTCCATGATGCGGGTCGCTTTCCCCAGTATGCCGAATTCGGTTCATTCCGCGACGCCGACACGGTGGACCACGGAGCGTACGGTCGAAAAGTTCTCGAACGGGAAGATATAGGCAGGCGTTTCCTTGAGGCGGATTGGAATAATATACTATGCGCCGTTGAATATCATAATCGACTGGCATCCGATGTTCCCGGCGGTCTCGACGCGGAACAGCGGCGCACGCTTGACATCGTTCAGGACGCGGACAAACTCGATATCATGGAACTGGTTCTCCGTTCCGTTGTCGACGACGGGTTCAGCGAGCTTCCCTCGATGCTGCCGCAGATCAGCCTGAACCGGGAGATCAGCGAGGCGGTGCTGAAAGAAGCGCTTGAAATGAAAGCGGTGAACATTGAAAAGCTTGCCACGCTGGGAGATTTTCTTGTCATGCTGGCGACCTGGTTTTACGATTTTCGCTTCGAGCAGGCGAGGCGGCTTGTCGTGGAACGGCGTATACCCGATCGCGTCCGTGAAGAACTGCCGGACTTGCCGGGCGTCGACAGGCTGTTTGCCGGCATGGTCTGATCGGACCGGCCGCCCGCAGGTTCATGTCGTACCTGCCGCGAGTGCCCGCCTGTTTTTCAGTCCTCGACTTTAGCGGGTTCCTCCGGCGTGGCCGGGTCGCTGTTGTCCGGTTCTCCGCCCAGCGTCTCCGGTTCCTGCCGGGTTTTGTTCTGCTTGGCAAGCAAGCGCTTCGCGGCCTTTTCCATCTGCTTCTGTTGCCGCGCCTTCTCCTTGTTTCGCTTGTTGAAATTGTAAACTGACTTGCGACCCATGAAAACTCCTGAAGAAAAAATGGAAAGAGGCGCCCGGCACGGTGTTCCGTGCCGGGGCGCCTCCTTGCATGCGTTTGGTAAAACCTAGGCGATTCGAACGTTTTCGGCTGACGGGCCTTTTGCACCCTGTACAACATCGAACGTTACGGACTGGCCTTCGTTCAGGGTCTTGAATCCACCGGCCTGAATGGCGCTGTAATGTACGAATACATCGCCGCCGCCGTTGCTTTGCTCGATAAATCCGAAGCCCTTGCTCTCATTGAACCATTTTACTGTTCCTTCTGACATCGCTTGCTCCTCCTTTCATGAATTTTGCTACAGCCGGATCAAAACGATGACAGAGTAAAAAAACGGCCGCCAGACAATCAAAGGGCGGCCATTACTACACTTCAAAATGTCTTTATCCAACGTTGCTGTTCTTCTAGCACCCTTTTGATCGGGAAGTCAAGGACTAATAATAGAATTAATAATCGTCCGCCGCTGATTGTCGCTGAATGCCGCAGCCCGGTGAGAGCGCGCCGTTATTTTTTCTTTTTCAAAGAGAAAAAATATTGTTCGTGAAAATGATAACCGGAAGCTTTATGATCGTGTTGCCAACCGGCGGGCACGGTTCCCGGCTGTGCCGGTCAGACCTCACCGTCGACGTGGTGAAAGAGAATATAATATGCTACCATCGCCAATCTTGTTGCGGGGGACGCGTATCGCGGGGTTTTCGGCGCGCATGTCCCTCGGGAGGATGAATGGCACACATAACAATAACAGAGGCGGATCTTTCCCGTCGCGAACACCGGGAAGCGGTAGAGGATCTTATTAATTCCTACGCCATGGATCCCATGGGCAACGGGAAACCCCTGTCGCCGGAAGTACGGGAGGCCCTCGTCCCGGGATTGCGGGAACATCCCACCACGATGATTTTCCTCGCTTTCAGGGAAGGCAGGGCGGTGGGAATCGCGCTGTGCTTCAAGGGTTTTTCCACGTTCAACGCGCGGCCGCTCGTCAACATACACGACGTGGCGGTACTGCCTGAATACCGCGGAGAAGGCATCGCCCGGCGGCTTCTTGAAGCCGTGGAAGAAAAGTCCCGCCGGATCGGCTGCTGCAAGCTCACTCTCGAAGTCCTGGAATATAACACGCACGCGAGAAGGGTGTATGAAGCCGCCGGATTCGGGGAACCCCGGTACAACGGCGGTACGGGCGGTACGAGTTTCCTGGTGAAAGAGCTTTCCCGACCGGTGAAACGGGGAGGGACTGAATGAAAGCACGATTCCTGTGGCGGGCCTTCAGGGCGAGGTTCCGGGATGAAAGAGCGGAACTTTCGGCGATCAGGGACTATGTCCGCCCGGGCGACACGGTATGCGACATCGGAGCGAACAAAGGCGCATTCGTCTGGTGGATGTCGCGATGGGTGGGCGACCGGGGCCGCGTGGTCGCTTTCGAACCCCAGGAAGAACTCGCCGATTACCTGCGGCGGGCCTGCAGAAGCCTGACCCTTTCCAACGTGACCGTGGAATCAAAAGCCGTCGATGCCGCTTCGGGCAGCCGAACGCTGTATGTGCCCGGCTCGTCGGGCACCCCGCCGGGAGCGTCGTTAAATACCCGCGTATCGGAGCGGGAAGACTGCCGGGCCGTCACCGTTCCAGTGGTGGCGCTGGATGATTATTTCGATCCCGATTGC
>JAGYOR010000110.1 GCA_018399535.1 Deltaproteobacteria bacterium
TTTCTATGAGCGCCGAACCGGGTATATCAACCAGGTAACCCGGCGTGATGACAGGCTTCCGCAGCTCGTCCGCTTTTCGTCCGCCGGCGCGAATCATGAGACCGGTCCCGAAAGCGAGAAGTATTCACGAACAGACTCGACGATGACCTCCGCTGTTTTCTGCTGCACAACTTCGTCGAGCAGCAAATCCCTGTTTTTGACGTTTGAAGCAAAACCCAGTTCTATAAGCACGCCCGGCATTGACAAATTACCGAGAACAGCCACCGGCGCCGATCTCAGGCCGCGTCCTTCACGTCGGAACACCCTGCCAAGCTCCCTGTCGACAATATTGGCGAAGCGGATGCTGTTGTTCACGTAGCTTGTTCCAAGCATGGCATCGACAACGTCTTTAGCTTCAGACGTCTTCCCGGATTCCGACTGGAAGCCCGTAAAATAGATTTCATAGCCAGATGCCTTCATTCCAAAACCCGCATTGATATGCAGACTTATAAAAAGATCGGCATTGGCCGAGCGTGCGATGTTTTTTCTGTCAGGCAGGGATATATCCAGATCATTTGCTCTTGTAAGGACCGCGGAGATCTGCCCGTTCGAGGCCAGCAACGATTTTATTTTCCCCGCGATCGCCAGGGTCACGTCCTTTTCGTAAACGCTCCTGGAAAGCTGGACGCCCTGATCCACGCCGCCGTGACCGGCATCTATGACAACCTTGTAATCGGCCGCCGCCGCCGGCATGCATAATGTTATTGCCAGCATGATTGCCGACAAGACGTTTATTGTAAGTCTCATTATTCTCAATCCCCCGATTTACGGTGTCTCCGCGAGTGATGAATGGTCATACAGCACCGGGAATGTTCTTGTCAATCTTCACGGCAACAATGACCCGTCCGGCCTTTCCGGAACAGGCTCCCGTTGGCGCTCCACCGACAAGACGTTATTCAGCTTCTTCAGTTCGGACACCAGCCTCTTGTACTGTGCCAGGTCATTCACGTTTAACCGGAATTCAAAGGCGGCCCGTTCGTCCGGAAAGGTCGAAACGTCCGCGTGACTGACATTGATGCCAAGTTTGGAAATGACGTTGCTCAGTTCCGCCAGAAGCCCTTTCTTGTCGATACAGTTTATTTTTATGTTTACCGGGTATGTCTGGCCTTTCTCCACTTCCCAATGCACTTCGATTATTCTTTCCGGATCCATGGATTGCACTTGGGGACAGCTCGCCAGGTGAACTGTCACGCCTCGCCCCCTCGTAATATACCCGACGATTTCGTCGCCCGGCAGAGGGCAACAGCACTTGGCGAAGCGAACAAGAACATCATCGACACCCCTGACCGAAATGCCCGCATGGGAGGTTTTTGTTAATTGCCCCTTTATTTTTTCGAAAAATCCAGCCTTGTCTTTTTCCGTTTCCCGGGACTCTTTCGTTGCCCCCTCGTAGACATTGTTTATAACGTACTGGGCTGATGTCTTTCCGTATCCGATCTGGGCCAGCAGGTCATCGATGTCGCCGAGAGATTGCGATTCTATCAGTTCTTTAAGCGCCTGTTCTCTAATGAAACGGTTTAAGGATATACGTCTTTTCTTAAGTTCCCTTTCAAGAATGTCACGACCAAGCGAGATACTGCGTTCCCGCTCCTCCGTCTTGATCCATTGCTTGATTTTGGAAACAGCCCGTGAAGTCACGGCATACTTGAGCCAATCCGTGCTTGGCTTGTGACCGTGGTGTGTAAGAATCTCCACGGTATCGCCGTTCCTGAGCTGATACTTCAGGGAAACGATATTCCGGTTTACCTTCGCCCCGACACAGGAATGCCCTACGTCCGTGTGGATGCTGTACGCGAAGTCGATGGGCGTCGCCCCCTTGGGAAATGACTTCACGTCGCCGTGCGGCGTGAAGACATAGACCTCGTCGGGATACAGGGCCAGCTTGAGGTTTTTCATGAACTCCCTGGCGTCTTTATATTCCTTCTGGCTTTCCAGAAGTTCACGAAGCTGCTGAATCTGCCGGTCCTCCTCCACCGACGAAACATCGCCTTCCTTGTAGCGCCAGTGTGCGGCTATGCCGTACTCGGCCCACTCGTCCATCTCGGACGTACGGATCTGTATTTCCACCCGTTCGCCGTAGGGACCGATCACGGTGGTATGAAGGGAACGATAATTATTCGCCTTCGGCATCGCGATGTAATCCTTGAACCTGCCGGGCACGGGTTTCCAGAGGGCGTGCACCACGCTGAGCGCCTCGTAGCACTCTTTTTCCTTGTTGGAATCGAGAATAATTCTGAAGGCGGTCAGGTCGTAAACCTCGTCAAAATTCAGGTGTTGCTCGCGCATTTTTTTATAGATGCTGTAAAAATGCTTCGCCCTGCCCTTCACAATACCATTGAGACCGAATTCCTGAATTTTCTGTTGAATAATGTCCCTGATTTCTTCCGTGTAATATTCACGCTCGGCCTTTTTCATCGCCACACGCTCGATAAGGTCGTTGTAGGCCTCGGGATCGAGATGTTTGAAGGCCAGGTCTTCCAGTTCCGTTTTAATCCAGTTGATACCCAGCCTGGTCGCCAGCGCCGCGTATACTTCGAGCGTTTCCCGGGCAATGAATATCTTCCGTTCAGGCCGGTGATACTCAAGAGTTCTCATGTTGTGGAGCCGGTCCGCCAACCTGACCATGAGAATCCTTATGTCTGACGACATGGCCATGATCATCTTTCGAAAATAATCGGCCTGCTGTTCAAGGCGACTGGCAAAGACGATCCTGCTGATTTTTGTCAAGCCATCGACGAGAAATGCCACCTCCTTGCCGAAAGTCGATTCGATCTGATCGATCGTGGTAAGCGTGTCTTCGACGGTATCGTGAAGCAGGCCGGTAATGATGGTTTCCACGTCAAGCTTCATGGAAACCAGGATTCCCGCCACTTCAAGGGGGTGATTCAGATAGGGTTCTCCCGACAGACGGACCTGGCCCTGATGAACCGACGCTGAAAAGATGTAGGCTTTTTCGATCGCCTCCAACTCGCTGTCGGTCATGTATCTCTGGGCTTCCTCCAGTATGTCGGTAATACGAATCATCGTTCAGTTTCACGAGCGGGCCCGGAGCATGCCGGACACTGTCCCGGCCTTACGCCATTATTTTTCGCGTCTCTTCATCGACGGTCGACCGAATGAACCCCGCCGCTTCTGACAGGGGAATCACCCGAACCTCGCCTGTTTTTCGAAATCTGACTTCGACGTTTCCTTCCGCCAGTCTCTTCGCGCCGACGGTGATCCGCAACGGGATTCCCAGAAGATCGGCATCCTTGAACTTCACCCCGGCCCGTTCGTCTCTGTCGTCGAACAGGGCTTCGACGCCCTCCGTGATCAGCTCATTATAGATGTTTTCCGCTGCCTTTGATAACTCGCCGTCCCCCATGTTGACGGCCGTTATAATAACCTGGAAGGGAGCAAGAGACATCGGCCAGACAATGCCGTCGTCGTCGTGGCTCTGCTCGATGGCCGCCGCCGCTATGCGGGACACGCCGATTCCATAACATCCCATGATCATGAGTTTTTCCTTGCCGTCCCTGTCCAGAAACGAGGCGTTCATCGCCGTGCTGTACTTCGTTCCCAGTTTGAAAACGTGTCCCACCTCAATGCCGCGGGCGAAACTGATTTCGCCTCTACACCGGGGACAACGGTCGCCTTTCCGCACGGTCCTGAGGTCGGCGTAAGCGGGAATCGCTACGTCCCGGCCCAGGTTGCAGTTTTTTACGTGATAATCTTCACGGTTCGCGCCGACTACGAAATTTCTCATGTTCATGATCGAATAATCGGCTATGAGCGAACAGCGGATACCCCGGGGACCTGCGAAACCGCGGGGCGATCCCGTTACTTTCATGATTTCATCGTCCGTCGCCATCTCCAGCGATCCGGCGCCGAGATAATTTTTTAATTTTGTTTCGTTGATGTCTTCATCGCCCCGAACGAGCACGGCGACTGTCTTTCCATCCACGTTGAATATAAGGGTTTTCACGATCTTCGTCGGACTGACGCCGATGAACGCCGAAACTTCCTCGATGGTCCGGACGTCAGGTGTGTGAACTTCCTCGACCGGCAGCATGTCCTGCTCCGGAATCGGGTTTTCCTCCGGCGCCGCCACTTCGGCCTTTTCCAGGTTCGCCGCGTAGTTGCATGACTGACAATACACCATGGCATCTTCGCCCGAATCGGCCGTCACCAGAAATTCATGAGAATAACTGCCGCCGATGGCGCCCGTGTCGGCCTCGACCGCGCGAAAAATCATTCCGCAACGCCTGAATATCCGTTCATAGGCTTCGAACATAACGTTATAACTTTTTTCAGCCGCTTCTTCGTCCACGTCAAAGCTGTACGCGTCCTTCATAATGAATTCCCGGCTTCTCATGACACCGAAGCGCGGGCGGATTTCGTCGCGGAACTTGGTTTGTATCTGGTAAAGATTTTTCGGAAGCTGCCTGTAGGTCTGGATTTCGTTCCGCACGATGTCTGTTACCACTTCCTCGTGCGTCGGACCGAAGCAGTAATCGCGATTATGACGGTCCCGAAAGCGCAGGAGTTCTTTTCCATACTTATCCCAGCGTCCCGATTCCTGCCACAGCTCGGCGGGCTGGACTGCCGGCATGAAAATCTCCTGGGCTCCCGCCCGGTCCATTTCCTCGCGAATAATATTTTCAATTTTTCTGATCGTCCGATACCCCAGGGGCAGGTATGAATAAACACCGCCGGCAAGCTTGCGTATCATGCCGGCCCTGAGCATCAACTGGTGGCTCGCAATTTCCGCGTCCGAGGGGACTTCCCTCGTCGTGGGCAGCAACATTTCAGAATACCGCATTGTTTCTCCCCGCTTCTAGTTGTTCGTTTCGCTGTTCGATCGAGATGATTTTTCCCTGATAACGGCGTCCAGTTCTTCCATCAAGGCATCAACCAGCCGATCTTCCTTTACTTTCTTTACAACGACGCCCTTGCGGAATACCAGGCCCTGGCGCCGTCCGCCGGCAATTCCAATATCGGCTTCCGCGGCCTCCCCGGGACCGTTGACGACGCACCCCATCAGGGCGATCTTCACGTATTCCTTCGTACCCGCAACCCGACGCTCAACCTCCTCCACCAGTGCCGGCAGATCGATCTCGCAACGACCGCAGGTCGGACAGGAAATTATGTCGGGACCGAACCGCCGCAGGTCGAGAGCTCCCAGGATTCCGTAGGCCACGGAAACCTCTTTCACCGGGTCGCCGGTAATGGACACGCGGACCGTGTCGCCGATACCCTCGTATAAAAGCACGCCGAGACCTACCGACGACTTGATTGTCGATCGCATCAGACCGCCCGCTTCCGTCACACCGAGGTGGAGCGGATAGGGTGTTTTGTCGGCTATCTCCCGGTAGGCTTCGATCATGGTTCGCACATCGGAGGACTTGAGCGACAGCTTGATCGCCTCAAAATCATGAGCCTCGAAAAATTCAACGTTTCGCAGTGCACTCTCCACCATCGCGGAAGCCGTGGGGCCGCCGTACTTGGCAAGAATATCCTTTTCCAGGGAACCTGCGTTGATGCCTATGCGAATGGCTACGTCCCGCTCGCGCGCTTTTTTTATGACGGCTCCGAGATTATCCCTGGCCGTGTTGCCGGGATTGATCCTGAGAGCATCGGCGCCCCGTTCGACCGCCAGGAGCGCGAGGCGATAATCAAAATGAATGTCCGCGATAAGCGGGATTCGAATCCGTTTCTTAATCTCCGGAAGGGCGTCCGCCGCGATCCTGTCCGGTACGGCGACGCGTATGATTTCACACCCGGCCTCTTCCAGCCTTTTGGTCTGTTCCACCGTGGCGGCAACATCGCGTGTGTCCGTCGATGTCATTGACTGAACGATTACGGGCGCTCCGCCGCCTATTTTCACCGTTCCTACATGAATTGATTTCGTATATCGCCTGTTTCCCGTCATGGAACAATTCGCAGTCTGCCCTTCATTCATCAAGCTATAGCATGAATCGGAAAAGCCTATCAATGATTAATTCCGGCGTGTCGCAGGCCTTCACGGGGGATACAGCCCGATTTTCGCGCAGCGTCCCGAAGAAAATCCAGGAT
>JAGYOR010000111.1 GCA_018399535.1 Deltaproteobacteria bacterium
GCGCCGGCGCTGGAAAATCTTTCGTCAGGAACGGAATCGCTCACGGACTATTTGTGCTGGCAACTCAATCTTTCCCGGACCGGCGAGAATCTGAAACATGCCGCCGGGCACATCATCGGCAATCTCGACGGAAACGGCTATCTGGTTTTGACCATTGGTGAAATCGCCGAAGCGGCCGGCGTGGAAACGGACGTGGCGGAAGCCGCTCTCGCCGTGGTGCAGGAATTCGATCCGCCGGGAGTCGCCGCCCGCGACCTGCAGGAATGCCTGCTGTTGCAGTTGCGGTTCCTCGAGGAGAAAAACTCACTGGCGGAGAAGATCGTCGCGGATCACCTGGGAGACCTGGAGACAAATAATTACGACAAAATCGCGAAAGCGGAAAAGGCATCAGTCGACGAGGTGATGCAGGCGGCTTCGGTCATTCTGAGCCTCGACCCGAAGCCGGGCTTGCGCTACGGCGGAGAAAGGGCCGCCTACATCGTTCCCGACGTGTACGTGTTCAGGGTCGGTGATGAATTCAAGATTGTTCTTAACGACGAAGGGTTGCCCAGGCTTCGGGTCAGCAACATGTACAAAAAAATTCTCGTCGAGGAAGAGACGGGCGTTAATGGTGCGAAGAACCGGGAGTACATAAGGGAGCGTCTCCAGTCGGCCCTGTGGCTCATCAAGAGCATTCAGCAGCGGCAACGGACTATCTACCGGGTTTCGGAGAGCATTCTGAAACACCAGATCGATTTTTTCGAGCGAGGCATCGATTACCTCAAACCCATGGTACTGAGGGACATTGCCGAAGACGTCGAGATGCACGAATCAACCATCAGCCGTGTCACGTCGAACAAGTACATGCATACGCCACGGGGGATTTTCGAGCTCAAGTTCTTTTTCAACAGCGGCATCAGAAGAAATGGAAAAGAATCGATTGCCTCTGAAACCGTCAAGGAGCGGATAGCGAAAATCATAGGCGAGGAAGATCCGCGACGGCCGTACAACGACAGCCAGATCGTCGAATTGCTGAAAAAGGAGGATATAAACATTGCCAGGCGGACTGTGGCCAAGTACCGGGAAATGTTTAATATTCTTCCGTCTCATAAAAGAAGAAAATATTATTGACTTTTTCGGGTGAATCACATAGGGAACAGGGCTTCGTTTTGCGGTCCCGCTTTTCGTGACAGTGGTTCCGCGGTCACCATTCAAGAGAAAGGAGCATGTCTATGCAGATTTCTTTTACCTTTCGCAACGCCGATTCAAGCGATGGGTTCAAAGACTACATAACCAAGAAACTCGGCAAACTGGAGCGGTACATAGAAAAACCGGTCGAGGCCCGGGTTGTCCTTTCCGTCGAGAAGTACCGCAATTTCGCGGAAGTCAACCTGATCATGGCAAAGGGGGGCGCCGTCAACGCGCAGGAAGAGGCTTCCGAAATGATACCTGCCATCGATGCCGTGGTTGACAAGCTCGAACGGCAGCTCAAAAAGCAAAAAGAGAAGATGCGGGGCCGCAAGGAACCTCCCCGGAAGGTGATCGCCGAGGGATTGGCCGATGTCCCCGCCGAGGAGGCCGACGAGGACGAACAGTACCGCGTGGTGGAAAGCCGCAAGGTTGTCCTCAGTCCCATGTCCGTCGACGAGGCGGCCATGAACCTGGAGGAAACGGGAGACCGGTTCATGCTGTTCCGTGATTCCGCGTCGGAAAATGTTATGGTTATGTATCGTCGGGACGACGGTAGTTATGAACTGATCGAAGCCGCCGGTTGACGGTGACTGACCGGGGGTTATCCTAATGAATATCAGGGAAATTATAGAGCAGAATTACATTGTCGATGAACTGAAATCGAAGACGAAACGCGAAGTACTGAAAGAGCTGACGCGCCCCTTCGCGGAAAATCTTTCCAATGTTGATAGTGATGGGATGGTGGAGGTATTGCTGGACAGGGAGAAGCTGGGAAGCACCGGCATCGGTGACGGCGTCGCTATTCCACACGGCAAAATGACGGGACTTGACCAGCTGGTGGTGTCCTTCGGAAGGAGTAGCGAGGGAGTGGAGTTCGACGCTCTTGACGGAAAGCCGGTTAATATTTTTTTCCTGCTCATGGCGCCAGACAACTCGGCAGGCAAACACCTCAAGGCACTTGCGAAGATATCGAGAATGCTCAAGGATGCCGGGTTCAGGAAGGAACTGATGGAGGCCGGGTCGAAGCAACGCCTGTATACACTCATCATCGAAAAGGACAAGATGTATCCCTGAATGAACGAACGTCTCCTTTCCGTCGGTCGCCTGCTCGAGTACGGCCGGCAACGGCTCGGATTCAGGGTTGAAGAGGCCGGGGCAGCGTCGAGGAACGTTCTTACAAGTTCATCCGTACTCACCTGCAACGACGCCGGGGCCTGTTCCACGAGAAACGCTTCGGCGCCGGCGGTGCTCGTCTTTGCGGGGAACGGTGTCTCCGCTGATCCTGGTTGCGGGGAACGTTTTTTCAGGATTCTTCAGGACCATTCTCCTTCTGTCGTCATGTATCGCCCGTCGGACCGGGCGGTTTCACGAAAACGGCTTCGACAATCGGCCGCGGCGGCGGGGTTTACCCTGGTGTCAACTTCCCGGGATCCCTGTTACGCGGGAAGCCGGGTCGCCGCTTTTCTCAGGGAGCGGATCGATACCGCGGTCACTGTCCGGGGCACGCTTGTTGAGGTTTCAGGCGCCGGTGTTGTGATCCGCGGCGGGAGCGGTTCGGGGAAAAGCTCGTGCGCGCTCGAACTCATGTTCCGGGGGCACCGTCTTGTCGCCGACGACGTCATGGAAATTCATCGTGATCCCGATGGGAAACTTCGGGGGAGCGCTCACCCGGCTATAAAAAACTTGATGGAAATCCGGGGGATTGGTATCGTGAACGCACGAAGGCTCTTCGGAAACAAAGCGGTGGCCGAAGAATCATCGGTAGACGCCGTTTTTGATTTGTACAGTTACGGAGATACGGCGGCGGCGGAAGGCAACGGGCCGGCGGTCAGCTTACTGCTCGGCATATCTTTACCCCGGTATTCCCTGCGGATTGTGTCACCGGCAGCCGCCGCCCGGGCCATCGAGGAACTGGTCGTTCGAAAAAACAGGGAGACCGGGTACCACAGTGTTCACGGATACGGCATGAAGACGTCGTGACAGGGAAAGGCGGAATTCGAGGTGAAAACGGTCAGGGTTGTCGTTATCACGGGATTATCCGGTTCGGGCAAGAGCACGGCGCTTCGGGCACTGGAAGACATCGGTTTTTTCTGCGTCGACAACCTGCCCACGGCGCTTCTGTCGAAGCTCCTGGAACTTCAGATGGGCGTTTCGGGGGAAGTATCAAAAATTGCCCTGGTCATGGATCTCAGGGAGAAGAACTTTCCCGAAACGTTCGTCCGTATTGTCACGAAGCTCAAGAAGCAAGGCTATAACATCGAGGTTCTGTTTCTCGACGCCGGCGATGAATGCCTGCTCAACCGTTTCAGCGAAACGAGGCGATCACATCCGCTGTCGGCGGGGAAGACGGTTCTGGAAAGTGTTCTCGCCGAGCGCGAGCAACTGGCGCCGGTTCGGGAAATGGCCGACAACGTGATCGATACATCTCTGTATACGGTCCACGAGCTGAAGGAACTGGTGCAGGGATATTATCTCAATCCGTCGGGAGGCAGGAAACTGGCCGTCAACCTCATGTCGTTCGGTTATCGCTACGGTCTTCCTCCCGACGCCGACCTGGTGTTCGACGTCCGGTTTCTCCCCAATCCTTTTTTTATCAACTCCCTGAAGGATCTGACGGGTAAAGACCCCGCCGTCGAAGGGTACGTGATGAAATGGGATGAGACGAAGCTTTTTCTCGACAAGATATTCAACCTGCTTTCGTTTCTCGTGCCGCTTTTCGAAAAAGAAGGAAAAGCCTACCTGAACATAGCGACCGGGTGTACCGGGGGGAAACACCGCTCCGTCGCCATAGCAAACCGGATAGCTTGTTTCGTAAAAGATCAGGGTTACGGCACCAACGTCACGCACCGGGACATCAACAGGACCTAGTCACCGGGGAGTCAGGGAAGATTGGCCTTGCCGAGGATATTGTCCTGAATCCATCCCGAGTCCCACCACTCGACGGGATTGACGAACTGTTTTCCCAGGAAAATACCGAAATGCAGGTGATCGCCGCCGGCAAGACCCGTCATGCCGGATCGGCCGATGGGGTCACCTTTCTCAACGGGATCGCCTTCCTCAACATCGATGGCTGAGAGGTGCGCGTAGAAGCTGAAAAGACCGAGCCCGTGATCGATAATGACGGTGTTGCCGTAGATTCCCAGGTATTCCGCGTAGGCCACGATGCCCCTGTTGGAAGCCTCGATGACGGCGTTGACCGTCGAAGCCAGGTCGATTCCGTCGTGGAGACTGCCGGTCACCGGCCTGTCCTCGTAAGTGTAAGTCCGGCGGTCTCCAAAACCGGCCATGGTTGCGGCATTGTTCATGCGCAGGAAATGCCCGTCCCAGAGCTTGCGCGGTTCACTCGTGGAGCAGATTGTTTCGATTTCACGGGCGTTTTTCTCGCGGAGTTCTTCATTGACGTAAATAAAGGCGTCGAGCGGCGAGACGTCGCGCAGCGCGGGAACACGGGCCTGGAATTCCGGCATGGTTGCTTCAAGAAATCTGTCGCTCAGTGTCAGCGTCCTTTCCCGGAACGTCGCCTTGCGTACATGGTGAGGAAAGGTGGAGAAGGATTCGTTGCCTGCCCTGTCGAGCGCCGTAATGCCGATCTTCAGATTGTCGCCGCGGGCGTCGACGGGTACGGCGAAAAGCACGGCGAAACGTGGTTGTGATTCTTCCGTGTCAAAGGGATAACCGGGGAAGAAGGTTGTGTTGACCCGGACGCCGGTTTTTTCAGCCTGTTCTGAAAGACGGTAAACGACGAGACAGGATCCGCCGGGATTGATGTAGTGCGCGGAAGTCATCGTTGATATTCGGGGCGGCGTGTGGTCAACCGTTACGGCGACGGTAACCGTAGACGAGTTTTTTCTGAGAGAATGATCCACGCCTGTAAATGACAGCGTCGCCGGTCCTTCGGAAAGATCGAGCCCGGCCTGGTCGAATGTCAGCTGCATTGTCTTTTGCGTTTCACCGGGAACGGAAAAATCCATTCCTCCCAGGGGCTGTCTTTTGCCGTCCTGATCGATAAAGGCGAGAACCTGACGCAGACCTCGGCCTTCGTCGCTGAACCTGACCGAAAATGTTGTTTTCGGTCCCACGTGCGTAATGTTGTCCGGCACGGTGACGACGGGCTTTTTCCCCTCAAGGTAGATTGAGCCCTGCCAGATTCCCAGAAAAATTACAACGGCGGCCGCAAGGGCCACAACGTATGTCGGAGTTTTTTTCATGCCCGGGAAGAATCCTCTCTGATTTTTTATTGGAGAAGTATAATAGAGAACCGGGAAATTGCAAGCAGGACCGGCAACAGCTGGACCGGCGCGGCAAGGACCGGCGCCATGTTGATTAAAATATTAATTATATCGAAATATTCAGGTAATTGACCGGAACCCCGGCATCTGGTACTGTGTCAAACCTTTGTAACCGGTCGTAGCGGGACATCACGCGGGGAGGTACTGGATCGGTGTCAGCCCTGTTCGGTATTTTTTTTTCGTCGTTCGCCGTTGCCTTTTCGGGCGCCGCGGCGCCGGGGCCGGTATTGTCGCTGACCATAGTTGAAAGTCTCCGCCGCGGATTCAGGGCCGGACCGCTCATCATTCTCGGGCACGGCATTCTCGAGGCGCTCCTCGTGGCGTTTTTTCTCCTCGGGTTGAGCAATATTCTGTCTCACCCGGCCATTCCTCCGGTTCTCGGATTGTTCGGTGGCATGTTTCTGGTTGCCATGTCCGTCGGTATGTTCCTGAATCTTTCAAAGGACGGCGGCGGTTCGATCGAAACCGCGACCGCCGGCTTTCAGGAAATAACCGCTGGTTCATCCGCCCGTTCGTCATTCCGGCGCAACCCCGTTGTGCTGGGCGCCCTGACGAGCCTGTCAAATCCATACTGGTTCATCTGGTGGGCGACGATCGGATTCGCCTATGTTCACCTT
>JAGYOR010000112.1 GCA_018399535.1 Deltaproteobacteria bacterium
GGCTGCCTGGAATATCCCGTAATCCGGGATACAGAGAGTATTTGCCCACGCTGTTTTCCGGGGATAATACGTTACCGTTCCGGATCATATGAAACAGGCTGATTTTTCGGGCGGTCAACACGCAACGGGAGTCGAGAGTGCTTCCGCCGCCTTCGGATCACCAATAACAACACTCTTCGATGCTCTTCTCCGCTTACAGACTATTTCTTGATCATCCCTGACCGCACGTGATAAAGACGAGATACGGCGGTGGTTTATTCGAATCATTAAAGAAAAGGTGCCCCAGATCAGACCGCCCGTGGCACTGGAGTCGGGTCAGCAATGGCGAGTC
Source organism: Deltaproteobacteria bacterium (assembly GCA_018399535.1). Taxonomy (GTDB): domain Bacteria; phylum Desulfobacterota; class Syntrophia; order Syntrophales; family UBA2210; genus MLS-D. The sequence goes on from JAGYOR010000112.1 coordinate 332, forward strand.
GCAGCAAGAAAGAGCCGAAACTGTTCACGCCGACGGAAGCTATCCTTGAGAGCATTTCCGACGGCGTTTTTACGGTAGACAGGGAATGGAATGTTACATCATTCAACCGGGCCGCTGAAGAAATAACCGGCGTTTCACGGGATGAAGCCATCGGCCGGCGTTGTTCGGAAGTATTTCGATCAAGCATGTGCGGGGACGATTGCGCCCTCAGGGAAACGATGAGGACGGGCAGGCCCGTCATCGGGAAATCGTGCTACATAATTGATGCCGAAGGGAATCGTATTCCGATCAGCGTGTCGACCGCCGTGCTCCGTGACGCCGACGGCCGCGTGGCGGGCGGCGCTGAAACATTTCGTGATCTTTCAGAGGTTGAGACGCTGCGCATGGAACTGGGCGAAAAATTCCGCGTGGGCGACCTGGCCAGCCGCAGTCCACTGATGCAGCGCGTCTTCGATGTGTTGCCGGCCATCGCCGCCAGCCCAAGCACCGTTCTCGTTCTCGGTGAGACGGGGACGGGGAAGGAACTGGTTGCCCGCACGATTCATTCGCTTAGCCCCCGCAACAAGGGTCCTTTTGTGGCGGTTAACTGCGGCGCCCTTCCCGATACGCTCCTGGAATCGGAACTGTTCGGTTATAAGTCAGGCGCCTTTACCGGCGCCAACAGGGACAAACCCGGACGTTTCGCCATGGCGGAAGGAGGAACGATTTTTCTCGATGAAATCGGCGAGATCAGTCCGGCGCTGCAGGTCAGGCTGCTCAGGGTTTTGCAGGAGCGCACGTACGAACCGCTGGGCGCGACACGCTCCGAAACAGCCGATGCCCGTGTCATCGTGGCGACCAACAAGGATCCCGCCGAGCAGATGCGTCGCGGCCTGTTCCGGGAAGACCTGTATTACCGCGTAAACGTTGTGCGCATTGAACTGCCGCCTCTTCGCCGCCGCAAGGAAGATATTCCGCTGCTGGCGGATCAGTTCATCGCCCGGTTCAATCACCTGCAGGGGAAATCCGTTCAGGGAATCAGCCCCGAAGCCTTATCCCTGCTCATGGCGCACAACTGGCCCGGCAATATACGGGAGCTGGAAAATATCGTGGAACGGGCCTTTATTCTCTGTTCGGAGGGATATATCGGTATCTCCCACCTTCCAACCGAGCTGACAGCTCAGGATCATGGCGGGACGCCGGCAACAGCGCAGAATGTGCGGTCCGCCCATGACATTCTCGATTCCCAGGCGATTCTGGCCGCCCTGGAGCGGACCGGGTTCAACCGCCAGGCGGCGGCTCGTGAACTGGGCATTCACAAAACGACTCTTTTCCGCCGCATGAAAAAACTGGGTATTCTTCTGCCCGGGCGGAGCGGAAATTCCCGGGACAGGCAGAATAAGTAGCATTTGTGCACCGATAATTCTTCCACAGGGTGGCGTACATGCATCCATTCGGTGCGTTCCACTTGAGATCAAAAAAAGATATGCCTGTATTAACAGGATGTTGCCGTGTATCCTCGGGGTGCCATGCTTTGGCATAACTTGTGCAAAATAAAGTGCTAGCACGTGAAAGGATTCGAAACATGAAGGCTGCCTTTGCGCATTGGGACGGTCGCATAGCTCCGGTCTTCGATACGGCCGGCCGGGTTAGAATCATCGAGGTGCAGGCCGGACGGATCGTCGGTGAAGCTCACGAGACGCTTCCGGAGGACGCGCCGGCGCAAAAGGCGCTTCGACTGGCCGGGCTGGAAATTGATACGCTGGTCTGCGGCGCCATATCCAGGACCCTGTACGGGATGATTACCGCCTACGGAATACAGGTTATTCCCTTCGTGGCGGGAGATCTCGGCGAGGTTGTCGCGGCCTGGCAGGCGGGGACACTGGAACATGACGCCTTTGCCATGCCCGGGTGCTGCGGCCGGGGACGACGGTGGTTCGGAGGACGGAACCAGGGGTTCCCGGAAGAAGTGGTTGTTGACGGCCGGGGGCGTGGCCGCGCGATGGCGGGCGGCGTTTCGGGACGCGGGCGGGGTCGCTGGTCGGGTTTCGCGGGAGCGACGTTTGCCGTTGGAACATCCGGCTACTGCCTGTGCCCGCAATGTGGCCGGGAGGAGCCGCATGAACCGGGCGTGCCCTGTGTCGAAAAGGCCTGCCCGGCGTGTGGAACGGCGATGGTACGCAAATAGTATATTATGTATAATAACAACTCACAGGAAAGGAGGACAGGATCATGCCTGGAGGAGATCGAACGGGACCCATGGGAATGGGACCGATGACGGGCCGCGCGGCCGGATATTGCGCGGGATACGGCGTACCGGGATACACCGGCCCCGCATACGGCCGTGGTTTCGGATTTGGATTTGGAAGAGGCCGCGGCGGTTGGGGCCGAGGATTCGGTAGAGGATTCGGGTGGCGAGGTTCCCCCGCATGGGGAGACTTCGGCGGTTATGCGCCGCCGTATTATGGATACGCTGCGCCCTACGGGAATCCGAATCCCGATATGGAAAAGGAGGCGTTGAAGAATCAGGCCGACGCATTGCAGTCGGAACTGGAATTCATCAAAAAACGTCTCGAGGAAGTTGAAGCGGGAACCGCGCAGGAATAAACGCCGCGCAATCCTGAGCACGAAAGGCCGTGCCGCGGTTATAAACGGTACGGCCTTTCGTGAATGAAGTGAAATGTTACGCGCAAGGAGGCGCTCACAGGTGAAAATAGTCTTTACGACATCAGGTGATAATCTCGATGCCCCGGTGGACCGGCGATTCGGCCGGGCGCCGAAGTTTCTCATTTACGATCTGGATAACGATACCTTTGAAGTGATCGACAACCAACAGAACCTGAACGCGGCCCAGGGGGCAGGGATTCAGTCGGCGCAGACCGTGGCTGAAACCGGCGCGCAGGCCCTGATAACGGGTCATTCAGGACCAAATGCCTACAGGGTTCTTTCGGCGGCCGGTGTTGCTGTTTATAATGCTCCAGCCGGAACAGTCGCCGAGGTTCTCGAGCAATACCGCGCGGGAAAACTTGAGAAGGCTGACAGTGCCGATGTCGAAGGACATTGGGTATGAACGAAACCACGATCGGCTATCGACCTATCGGCGTGATTTACAGTCAACATTGCGTTGCCGAGGAGACGCCGATCCAGCCTGTGTACGCCGCGGGCTGCCCGGGACGGGTGGAAGTGTTCCCCGAGTTTGCTGAAGGACTTCGTGATCTTGAAGGTTTCTCGCACATTTATCTTCTTTATCACTTCCACTGTGTCGAGGAAGCGCAACTCCTGGTCAAACCGTATCTGCAGGACGCCGAGCGTGGTGTTTTCGCCACGCGGGCACCCTGTCGGCCCAATGCCATCGGGCTCAGTGTCGTTGAACTGGTGCGCCGGGAGGCTACGGTGCTTCATCTCGAGGGCGTTGACATTCTTGACGGTACGCCCCTGCTCGATATAAAGCCCTACACGGCGAAATTTGATTTTTTACAAACAACCAGGAACGGCTGGCTGGACAGTGTCGACGAGGCAACGGCTCATCGCCGGGGCCTGAGGAAATATCGTTCCGAAAAGAAGCGCTGATCATCATGACTGTTCGGACAGTGGTGGCCGAGAAATCTGGTTTAAAAACGGCGGAAGGAGAATGAGCCTTATGCCGACATACGAATATGGGATCTGCTGCCGGACCGGGCGTTGCGGATGCCCTGCCTGCGGTGAAGAAGCATGAGTACGGGAGACGCGGCATATTCCTACGGTCCCGTTCCGTCGCGGCGGCTCGGGAAAAGCATGGGCATAAATAATATACCCTCCAAGGTTTGCACGTATTCCTGCGTCTATTGCCAGGTCGGGCGGACCACGCGAATGAGGATTGATCGCGGGACTTTTTACGATCCCGGGGTCATTGCCCGTGATGTCGAAGCCCATGTGGCGAAGGCGAAAAAGTCGTCGGAGCGGATTGATTATCTGACATTCGTGCCTGACGGGGAGCCCACGCTCGACGTGAACCTGGGAGAAGAAATAAAGCTCTTGAAGGCCCTGAATGTCCCGGTGGGTGTGATCACGAACAGCTCACTGCTGTGGCGTGAGGACGTGCGAAGAGAACTGTGCAGGGCCGACTGGGTTTCGGTCAAGGTCGATTCGGTGAGGGAGGCAACCTGGCGGCGGGTCAACAGGCCCCACAGACGTCTCGAGATTCAACGGATTCTCGAGGGCATCACCGCTTTCGCCGAAAGCTTTACCGGACAACTGGTCACGGAAACAATGCTCGTCGGAGGCATCAATGACAGGAGCGATGACCTGTACGAGACGGCTGAATTCCTGAAAGGGATAGGTCCGTCGACGGCCTACCTGAGTGTTCCTCTCCGCCCTCCGGCTGAAAACTGGTCCGCGGTTCCGGGTGAAGTCGAGCTGACCGGCGCCTTTCGTATTCTGAGTGACGCGGTGGAACAGGTGGAGTACCTGATCGGATACGAGGGAGACGCCTTCGCGTCCAGCGGCGATGCCGAAAAGGACCTGCTGAGCATAACGGCCGTTCACCCCATGCGGGAAGAGGCGGTTGCGACACTCCTTGCACGTTCCGGGGCATCGCGGGACCTCGTTGAACGGCTCGTGGCGCAGGGGGACCTTGTGAAGACGGAATGGGAAGGTCATACATTTTATCTGAGAAAATTCAAAAAAGACCGCTGAACTACCCGAAAAAACGTTGAAAACCCGAGTCGGCGTGATAAGAAAACAGGTACTGATAATAGGGTGACATTCAGGCGGAAGAATGATAGAGCAGCGGTGGCGTTGTCGCCGTGTGCGTCGGGGATGGATATCGCGGAAGACAAGTCTCAGCGCCGACTGTGGGCTTACGGGAATCCCGGCTGAAGAAAATATCAATTACCTGTGAAACATGACATCTATAGGAGGTTGCAGGAAACATGGAAAGCACCGATCTTGAGACCTTATCCGCCGAAGCACGTGATCATGCGGAAAATCCGAGGAATTACGGACCACTTAAACAATTCGACGGCCACGCGCGAATAAGCGGTCCGCGTGGTGAAACAATGGAGTTCTGGCTGTACGCTCCCGATGGAATCATTGAAACACTGTCCTATGCCACGAACGGCAGCGATGCCGCGCGGGCTGCGGGAAGCATGGCAACAACGATGCTCGAGGGGAAACGGATCGAGGATGCCGGCGCGTTGACCCGGCAGGATCTTCTGAAGGCCCTTGGCGATGTTCCGGCCGATGCGGATGATGATATAACGCTGGTTGTGGCGGCCGTCAGGACCGCCTGTAACAATTATCAGACAAAAGAGGCGGAGGCCGCCGAAAGCGCGGAAAACCCGGACAGGGAATCCACACCCGGTGCCGGTGGGGACGCTTCTCCTGCCGAACGGAAACAGGGTGAAAGCGATCGCGACTTCGAGGAGCGACAAAAGCTTCAGTCCCGTCTCGGTCGTATTCGGCACAAAGTGGTGGTTCTCTCTGGCAAGGGCGGCGTCGGCAAAAGTACCGTCGCCGCGAACGTTGCCATCGCCCTCTCGCTGTCAGGAAAGAAAGTGGGGCTTCTCGATGTGGATATTCACGGTCCCAGTATTCCGACCATGCTCGGTCTCGAAGGTCAAATTATCAGAGGATCGGACGACGGCCTGATTCCCGTCGAAATGGGTAATCTCAACGTCATGTCGATAGGCTTTCTGT
>JAGYOR010000113.1 GCA_018399535.1 Deltaproteobacteria bacterium
AACATGTCGTCCTACATGGCCGTCGGCGCTTATCACTATTATCTGGTAACGGGCAATGATGATTTTCTTCGCCGCATCTGGCCGGCGGTGAAAAAAGGAATTGAGTTCGCTCTCAGCCTGCAGGCGCCCTCCGGACAAATCTACTGGGCGAAAAACAAAGAGGGGGACGTGGACCGCATGTCGCTTCTCACCGGTTGCAGCTCCATCTTCATGAGCCTCAAGTGTGCCCTCGCCTCGGCAAAGGTTCTCGGCGAATCCCACCCCCGATGGGAAAGAGCGTTGCAGAAACTGGGCGATGCCCTGAGAAACAAGCCCAGCCTTTTTAACATGATAAAATCGCGTTATTCCATGGACTGGTATTATCCTGTTCTCTGCGGGGCGGTTACCGGGAGGGAAGGTCGCGCGAGAATCGACAGGCACTGGCACCGGTTCGTTGTTCCAAACTGGGGCATCCGGTGTGTATCGGACCGTCCTTGGGTTACCATGGCCGAATCAGCGGAGTTCATCATCACGCTGGCCGCCATCGGCGATTTCGAACAGGCCAGGGCGGTGCTGCGCTGGATAGAAAACAAAAAATATGACGACGGGTCCTACTGGATGGGAGTCACCTTCCCCGATTCGGTCATATGGCCTGAAGAGCGCACGTCCTGGACCAGCGCCGCAATTATTCTCGCCTGGGACGTCCTGTCGGATGTTTCGCCGGCGTCCCGGCTTTTCTGCCATGACTTCTGGGCGGCGGATGTTTCCGAGACCGCCGGCAGTGATGCGTTGGTCGTCTCCGGTGAACCGGGTGAAGTGGCCGCCGGTCGCCGTTCGCGCGAGTGGCCCGCCGAAGATGCCCGGAGCTGAAACCCGTGAAACGGGATCATCGCCCTTATTACATAAAATATTGTGACCTGGCCTTTCAACGCTGGTATGTCCGGCATTTCCTTCGTCCCCAGTTCGAGTATCTCGGCGAAGGATTCACATTCATGAAACCATGGTACGTGGAAGTTTTCCAGGGGCCTGTCTGTCTGGGTGATTTCGCCAACGTCATTGCGACGCCCGACAGGCGGGTTCGTCTGACCGTCTGGCCTGAGAAAGAGGGACGGGGAGGCGGTATTTACATAGGCAAACACGCGCTCATCTGTCCCGGTACGCGGATCAGTTCCGCCAGGAACATCACCATCGGGGATAATTGCATGATAGCGTCGGATTGCTATATCACCGACTCGGACTGGCACGGCATTTATGATCGTAACTCTCCGTCGGGGCACACGGAACCGGTAAAAATCGGCGACAATGTGTGGATCGGCGACAGCGCCATTATATGTAAAGGCGTCACCATCGGCGACAACAGCGTTATCGGCGCCGGGTCGGTAGTAGTAAAGGATGTCCCGGCAAATGTCGTCTGTGCGGGGAATCCCGCCGGGATCGTCAGGAATCTCGATCCCGGAAAGGCGATGATCACCAGGGCCCAGTGGTTCGCCGATCCCCGTGCTCTCAAGCAGGAATTTGACGCCATCGACCGCCGGAAACTGAAAGGCAACACCATGATCCGCTGGATAAGGGCGCTCCTGTTCCCCCGCAGGGGTGACTGACGGGTGTACGGGGAAAGCATTGTCATGATACATAGAAATGGTGAAGCAAGGTCCTGTCGAGTATTTCTGAAAATCGAAGAATGCCGCGTGGCACTTCCGTTTCAAGGCATGCGGGTGAAAACATGAAGATAGCAATAATCGCTCCTCCTTACCCGCTTGAAGAGGCGCCGGCGCCGCCGCTGGGGGTTACCTACGTGGCGGCGGCTTTTGAAGCCGCCGGCGCGGAGGTCAGAATTTTTGATTACATCGTGTCCCGGTACACGAAAGAAAAATTCGAGGAGGAGCTGGGGCGATTCCCCGCAGACGTAGTGGGCGCCACGTCGGTGACCATGAATTTTTTTGGCGCCCTTCGCATTATTCAAGACGCGAAGAGCATCGATCCGGGCGTCGTAACGGTGATGGGGGGTCCCCATGTTACTTTTGACGCGGTAGAAACCCTGCGACGATACCCGGATGTAGACATCATCGTCATGGGTGAGGGGGAAGAAACTGTTCGTGAACTGGTCCCGATACTTGACGGCGGAGGCGACCTTTCGACGGTCCGGGGGATCGCCTTTCGATCCGGCGGGGAAATCGTGGTAACGGAGACCAGGGAACTGATCCGCGACCTGGATTCGCTGCCTCTTCCGGCGCGCCACCTGTTGCCGATATCCCGGTACCGTGCGCTCGGATTTCCCGTGAGCATCATAACGAGCCGGGGATGTCCCAATTCCTGCATATTCTGCCTTGGACGCCGCATGGTGGGTAAAGTAGTACGGCATCGGAGTCCCGCCGCCGTTGTCGATGAAATAGAACATATTCTTTCTTACGGTTTTTCGAGAATAAACGTGGCCGACGATATCTTTACGGCGAACCCGCGAAAAGTAAGCGCGGTCTGCCGTGAAATCCGCCGCCGTAATATACGCTTTACCTGGAGTGCCTTTTCCCGGGTCAATACCGTTACGCCCGAAATGCTTGCCGAGATGCGGGACGCCGGGTGCGACGCCGTGAGTTTCGGCATCGAGTCGGGAAACCCCGAAATGCTGAAACAAGTCAAGAAGGGCATCACGCTGAAACAGGCCAGGAACGCCGTTCAAATGTGTAAAGGCGAAGGAGTGCTCGCGCACGCGTCGTTCATAGTCGGTTTGCCCGGCGAAACGGCCGAAACACTGGAAGATACGAGGTCGTTTGCTGAAAGCCTCGGTATTCTCTACGGGTTTCATTTTCTTGCGCCTTTCCCCGGCACAACGGTCCGTGAGGATATCGATCGTTACGATCTCGAGATTCTCACCGACGACTGGGACCGCTATGACGCGAACAGCGCCATCGTACAGACCTCGTCACTCAGCGCCGAGGAGATGAATCGTTTCGTGGCGGATCTCGAGACAAAACACCGGGCGAACTGGGAGGCGTCGCTTCAACGGTATTACGAGGGAACGGCGTCAGGAGAAGAATACATAAGTGTTGAAGGGCAGCTGCGGACGAAAATAATTTTTAAAATTCTTTCGGAAGACCTGGTTGAGCGTTTCGGTACGATCGATTTGATCCGAAGGGCGGACGACGGTGATGACGCGGTCGACATGTTCTGTGAAAACGTTGCCGCCGCAGTCGGCGGCGACAGGGACCTCGCGGCGCGGACAATCCGGGACCTCGTTGATCGGGGGCTCATAGCATTCCGAAATAACGGTGAACGAACGACCTGGTTCTGGACGCCCTGCGGCCGCGCCAGGGCGGAACGGCCGCACCCGGAGGAAACCACCGTCGCGCCGGTTGTTCTTCGCGAGGCGTCAGTATACCGTTCGGTCTAGGCAACGGAGAGACTCGGCGCCCGGCTACGCCGTCATGATTCAATCAACACAGGACCATGGTTTGGTTCGTCAGGCGTTCATTAGTGCGAATAAAAGCAGAACCGCGTGAGCGGATCATCACTTCCCGTTCCCGACAGAGCGATTTAGCGTTGCCTTGATACTCAGCTCCATTGTTAAAGCCCTGCCCACGGATTCGGTCGGGGCGAAGCGCCGGACGAAATCAATTTCCCTGTCCGACGGCGGAATCGTTTCTTCAATATCGGGCGACACCTTCAAATCCCAGGGGATCTCTTTTTTTATGTCTTCCACTGTCACGCCCGGGTGTATCTGCGCGAGGTACAGTTCTTTTGTTTCGTCGTCGAACCTGAAAACGCCTTTCGTCGTCAGAAGCATGGCCGGTCCCGATCCCTTCGGAAAAAGACCTGACCGGTCCCTGCTGTCGCCGCCGTCCAGATATCCCGGGGAAGTGAAATAATCGAGCTTTTCGACGAATTCTCCTCCCCGAAGCGTAAGAACCGTGCGCTTCGCGTACGAGATAAAATCGGCGGCGCCTCCCGATCCGGGCAACCTGAGCGTCGGCTTATAATAGTCGCCGATGCAGGTCGTGTTCAGGTTTCCGTACTTGTCGATCTGGCCGACGCCCAGGAAACACACGTCGACGAATCCCCGGTATGTCATGGTAAAAGCCGTAAAGAGGTCGGTGGCACAGGAAAAACCCCGGCAGGAATGCGCGTCGGCGATGTGGTTCAGTGGAATCAGAGGTTCAAAATCGATAATGCCCGATTCCATCATCAATGTCGCGTGAGGGGCGTAGAGGGCCTTGGCCAGAGCGCCCGCCGTGGTGGGCAACCCGACGCCGAGGATCACGTTTTCATAATCCTTTATTTCTTTGGCGCAGGTTATTATAAGCAGCTCATTCAGTGTATATCCCTTACTCATAGAGCAGTCCCCTCTCTTTCAGTATTGTTTCCATTTCGTCCAGCGTTATACCCATGGTCTGTTCCCGGCCGGTTTCGTCCCATACCGACGTGAATGCCGAGCCGTAATTCGCCGGGGCTGAATAAAAAGCCCTCGCCCGGATCTTGTTAAGCGGCGCCATGCCGAATCTTTCTATGTAGTGTTCAAGGTAAGCCTTCCTGTCTTCACAGCCGAATACCCATTCATCCATCCACTTCTTCGCGCCTTCCGCGGAGGCGTTTGCCGCCATGAACATTCCGTAAAAAGAACGGTCGCGGTTGTAGTATCCGAGGACTTCCGTCGGGTGGGCGCCCCAGGGAACCTCGACGACGGCGTTCACGCGGTAGGCGGGAATGATCGTAAAATGGGGACTTGACTGTATCACGTCATGTTCAACAATTTCTTCGCAGGAAACGATGATTTTTTTGCTGCACAGGGCGGCGGCGGCAACGCTTCCCATTGATCCCCAGTACTGGGCGTTGCCGTACTTGTCCGCCCGGGGAACGTGCACGATGCAGACATCGGGGTTGGCGGCCGGCACGGTGACGACGTTCTTCCCTGTGTAGGGACAGGTAATGACCCGATACTTGTCTTCACCCATGAAGCTTCTTTTTTTGAAGAGGTCCGTTACCATGATTCCTTCGAAGACCTGCATAAAGGAGAATCCGTGCATTCCCGCAACCAGCCGGGCATTGTAATTGTAATTGGTATAGTCTTCGATTTCGACGGTTCCCGCCTGGAGTGCGCGTTCGAGGGCCCCGCCGCCTTTCTTTCCTCCGGACCGAAGCGTGTACGTGGTAACCAGGCGATCAACGCATCCGGCGTTGATCAGTATATCCACGTCGAGAATGCCCGATTGCGAATAGAGCGTAAACCCTTTCTTCTTCTGCCGGCATATCTCGTAGACCAGTTCGATGCAGGTTCCCACCGTGTAGTTGCCGATAATGAGTTCGTCGCCGTCAGTGACAAATCTGCTTATTGCCTCTCCGGCGGACATCACCTTGTTTTCATTGTTATTCGCCATAGGTCCTCCCTTTATGGAATCCGCTCCGCCGTGAAGGAATCGAACCTTCGCGGGCCGGAGTGTTTTCGACTATCTCGTCGGCCGTGAATAAGCCGTTCGAACATACGTAACGCGACTTCGGAATAAAGCCATGGAACCATCCCGCGCCGACGCCGAACGCCTGAAAAGATGAATGTTCCATTACGAAACGTTACGCAGCTCTTTTTTTAATATTTTTCCGGAACCGCTCTTGGGAAGCGGCTGGTCGCATATTGTTATAATTCTCGGATATTTATACGGCGCGACTCGTTCCTTGACATATAATTTAATTGTTTCGGAGTCGATTTTCGCGCCTTCCTTGAGAACGATGAAGGCCCCTATTTCTTCTCCCAGATCCTTGTGAGGCATGCCGATAACCGCGGTTTCCAGCACATCCGGAAGCTGGTATATCACTTCCTCGATTTCCCGGGGGTAGACGTTATAACCTCCCCGAATGATCAGGTCTTTCTTGCGATCGACAATATAAAAATAGCCGTCGTCGTCGATCCGCGCAATATCTCCCGTGTGGAGCCAGCCGTCCGTGATTGCTTCGGCCGTTTCATCGGGGCAGTTGAGGTATCCTTTCAT
>JAGYOR010000114.1 GCA_018399535.1 Deltaproteobacteria bacterium
CGTGCCGAATAGGCGTCATGCTGAGACAATGAGCTTGTTCGGCACAAAATTATTACTTCCTGCACATTCAATAAAATGCCGCCTGCGGCTTTCTTGTAAGAGTCGGCGGGCGCGTTGAGCTGATTTTGTCAATATTTTCCGGCGAAAGAGATCGACGTAGTGGAGAAGGAAGCAGCATTGTCATATTCATCGGTTGTTTTCGCGGGCGGAGGGAGCAGGTGCCTGTGGCAGGTCGGTTTCTGGGAGGTGGTTTCGGAGACTCTTGAGTTTACTCCCCGCCGGATCGCCGCCGTGAGCGCCGGAGCGGCCATGGCCAGTCTCATTTTTTCGGGAAAGGCGGCTGAGTCGTTGAAGCGGTTCAAGGATGCGACGGCGCGAAACCGCCGCAACGTCTATCTCGCGAATCTTTTCGGCAATACGCCCGTGTTTCCTCACTACGCCATGTATCGAAGGGCGATTCTTGACGCCCTTGATCCTGAAGGGATGGACGCCCTTCACCGGGGTCCCGATATCAGGGTGCTGATCAGCCGTCCGCCACGATTCCTGGGTCCCCGCGCGGCGACCATCATCGGTATTCTTGCCTACCTGGCCGAGAAGAGTCTGAGAGGTTCGGTGCACCCGTCGTTTGGAAGGCGTCTCGGGTTTGCACCGGAAGTTGTTTCAGTCAGGGAATGTGCCGACGCTTCTGCACTTGCCGATCTTATACTCGCGTCTTCATGCACGCCGCCGTTCACGCCGATCCTGTCATGGAACGGAAAGCCCGTGCTGGACGGGGGACTTGTCGACAATGTTCCCGTCTGTGCCCTGGGCGATGTGGAAGGAGACGCGCTTGTTCTCCTGACGAGGCGATACGGAGAAGGCAAAATACCCCGTACGGAGCGCCTGACCTATGTGCAGCCCTCGGCGCCGATTCCCGTGTCAAAATGGGATTACACGAACCCGGGCGGTTTGCAGGATGCTTATGATCTCGGGCGCTCGGACGGCGAGGCCTTCGTGAAAAAGCTGCGCGCGTCGAACCGCTGACGTCGCGGCGGTCCGGGAGCCGCTACAAATACAGTTTCGAGGAACGCTTCTTCTCTCTTCTTCCCATGATCAGGCCGACCAGAAGCCCCGTGAACAATACCAGCGCGCCGGATAAAAACCACTTGTAGCTGTGGGACGACCTGAGCAGTTCGCGTTCTTTTGTCCGCTCCGCCAGGTCATTTTTCGTGTTCGCGAGTTCAACCTGAGTCCTTTCGAATTTCTCCCGTAACTCGAGGAAGGTCGAGGATTCTTTTTGCAGGGCCCCGTAGTCCCGTCCAAGTTTTTCAAGTTTATCCGTTTTTTCGTTCAGTTCCGCCGCCAGATCGTCCCTGGCGGTTCTCAGCTCGCGAAGTTCTTTCGCCATGGGGGACGCCGTTTCCCGAAGCCGCGCGTTTTCTTCTTCCAGGGCTTTGACCTGCCGTTCCCACGGTTCTCTGTTCATGAGGTAGCGGCTCAGTATCCATCCTTCTCTTCCGCGCGCCCCTTCAGCAAGGCTAACATGACTCCACCCCGCCTTTTCGGACAGGACTTCCACCACCTGGCCCGATCGAAGCATGTCGACGATCCTGTACGTGGTTCCCGGACCGTTGCGAAGAGGGACTTCCAGTTTATCTGAGACATAAACCGTCGCTGAAGCGGGAAGAGCGAAGAGGCATAATCCCACGGCCACAATCAGAATCATCGTTGTTTTTTTCATGACAGTCATCCTCGGTCCGACGTGGTTTCGAAAACAGGATTAATTCGAGTCGGCAGTGCTGATATAACATTCCACGGAGAAAAACAAAAGTTCCGTCTTGCCAGGGGACGAGAACGCGACCGGCCTTTTGAATATTGTATTGCTGTTATTTTTAACGTATACATGTCACCTTGTAACCGTGAATGAATTTCCGGGGCGGGCACGGATACAGTCATGAAAATATTAGAAAATATTGTACTGAAGGATTCGGTTGAAATAGGGGTTCCCCCCGACAGGGTCTTCGGGTTTTTTCTTCGGATTACCGATGATGAAAGTTATCAGAAGTGGCATCCTGTCGACCATGTGGCGTTTCGCTGGTTAAAGGGAAATCCCTGGGAAGAAGGGTCTGTCGCCCGTGCCGAGGAGTACCTCCACGGTAAATTGTACAAACTGAAGTTTTGCGTCCTCAAGGTGGTTCCGGGAAGGGAGATCGTCTATGGTCCTCCATCTCGATTGCTCAGAATATATTTTCCCGGGAACCGTTTTGTGATGGAACCGGTCGAAAATGGATGCGTATTTACGGCTGAATGCCGTCTTCGCATCGGCAGGATAGCTACATTACTTGCCGGCCGTAAACTGGAAAAGGGCCTTTCCTCCGTGCGACGGCATATGAGGGAAGAGGGTGAGAACCTGAAAACTATTCTCGAGAAAACATAGTCGGAGGGCGAGCCGGGTTGGTAATGTTTCAGGAAGTGCCGAATAATTTCTTCCATGAGGCATATTCTTCAAGTATATCATTCGTATTTTTTTGAACGATTCTTTTTTGTTCAGGGCATGCAGGACGCTTTTTATAATAAAAAAGGCCGCGTTTATTAGACACGCCGCCCTGTGATTGAAAGAGGAACGCGGCAATGTCCGGGAAAAAAGACCACAGAGAGATAAAAGAAAAGATCGGACTTTCTGAAGACGAGGCGACCGGAATCCGGCGAAAGAAAACGGCGCTGCGCGGAGGCGACGTGTCGTACCGTTTCCTGGTGGACATGATGCCCGATACGATCTGGATGCTTGACACGGACTTGAACCCCCTTTATGTGAGTCCTTCCTCGAAGAGGATACTTGGTTACTCGCCTGAGGAGCGGTTACGGCAACATCTTTCCGATATGGTAACGCCGGAAACCTATGCGAGAATCGTCAACGCGATTGCGGCGGAGCTGGAACGGGAAGGGAAAGAAGCGGTCGATCCGGACCGCATCATCACGATAGATACGGAATATTATCACAAAGACGGCCATACGGTCTGGCTTGAAAACAGGGTTCGGGCGATCCGTGATCGGGATGGCCGGATTGCCGGTCTTTTCGGGGTTTCGAGAGACATCACCGACCGCAGGCGCCTGGAGGATATGCTGCGGGAGCGTATCAAGGAACTGACCCTCCTTCAGTCCGTGGCGAATTTCATTGAATCGACGGATTCTCTTGAAGATGTGTTTCAAAAAACCGTGGATGAAATACCCCGGGGATTGAGTTTTCCGGACTGCGCCTGCGCGAGAATCACGCTGAACGGACAAGTTTTTCAGACCGCGAATTTCCGGGAGACCGGCTGGCGTAGTCACGCGGATATCACGGTTCGCGGGGAGCGATTAGGCACGTTGGAGGTGGTTTACCTTTGCGGAATGTCGGATGAGGTGGGAGACCCGTTTCTCGATGAGGAACGCGACCTGCTGAAAGCAATCGCAAGATTTCTGGGCAGGGTCGTCGAGCGCAGGCAGGCAGAGGAGAAGCTGAAAGAAAGCGAAAGGAAATACCGCGAGCTGAGCATTCTCGATGAATTATCCGGGCTGTACAACTCACGGTATTTTTACAGGCAGATTGAAAAGGAAGTTGACCGCATCAACCGCTACGGCGGTTCATTGAGTCTTATTCTGCTCGATATCGATAATTTCAAGGTTTTCAACGACAAATTCGGCCACGTCGAGGGCGATGAAGCGCTGTCAAGGCTCGGAGAAGTTATACGGCGGTGCATGCGAAAAACCGATTCCGCCTACCGCTACGGAGGGGAGGAGTTCACCGTTCTCCTGCCAGTTACCCGGTGCGGGGAAGGGCGCGTCATAGCGGAAAGAATCAGGACGATGTTCAAAAACGAAACCTTCTTTCCGTCGCCGGGCGAATCAGTTCATCTGACGGTGAGCCTGGGAATCGCAGAATATCGGCCGAATGAAAACATGAAAAAATTCGTGCATCGCGCCGACCAGCTCATGTACCAGGCGAAAGAGAGCGGCAAGGACAGGATTTGCGTAGAATCTTCTGCCGAGGAATAGTCTTGCTGACGGGCGTCGCCTCCCGGTTACGGGCCATTTGTAGTGAAGAAACACTATTTTTTTCGTTATTCGGGAACCGGCCTGCTACAGGTTTTCCGGTTTTTTCAGGAACGCCGCGGAGGCAACGGCCATCAACGTGCCGAGAAAACACATGATGATCGTGTAATTATACGAGTTTGTAAGATCGAAGATATATCCTCCGAAGAACGAGCCCGCGGCGACGCCGACTCCCGCCATGATGATCACGAAGCCAAATATGGTGCCGGTAGATTTCAATCCGAAATAATCCGCCGGGAACGCCGGTATCACGCCTGCCCAGCCTCCGAAGCTCATGCCGAAGAGCGGCGCGAAGACGAAGAACATCCACGTTTCCCGCGAAAACAGGAGCCAGAACAGCATTACCGCCTGGAACAGCAAGGCTGCGAGAAGGACGCGCTTTCTGCCCAGCCTGTCCGAAAGAAACCCCGCGCTGATTCTGCCGATGATGCTTCCGCCCCCGGCCAGTCCGGCCAGAAAGCCGGCTGTCGTGAGGGCGATTCCCTTGTCGGTCATGAGCGGCACTATATGAATCATGATGGTCCATAACGCGAGAGCCGCGAAGAACCAGCTGAAGCCCAGCGCCCACAGGGCCCTCGTTTTTAAAGCGTCGATAAAGGTAAAATGAATAATCCGCACGGGTTCGGCAGGTTGTTCAGCATCAGCTTCACGATCGATCAGGTCGGTTCCGCCGTAATGTTCCGCCGGCGATTTTCTGACGAACAGCACGATGGGAATAAATACGACAAAGGCGATAACGCCGACCGAGACATAGGCGGTTCTCCATCCATAGGACGAAATCAGCCACGCCGCCAGGGGGGACAACACCAGTGAGCCTGTTCCCAGTCCCGACGCCGACAAACTTATGGCCAGCCCCCTTTTGGCGGTAAACCATCGTGAAACCGTTGCCATCATCGGCGTGTAGGCGGCGGCGACGCCCCACCCGACAAAAATAACATAATAAAAATAAAACTCGGTGATCGAGGAGATGGTGCTCATCAAGACCATGGAGCCAGCCAGGCACAGCCCGCCTGTCGCGGCCACGATTCTCGGACCGAGTCGGTCAGTCAACCAGCCCGAAAGCGGGGCGAAAAGATTGTGGCTGAGGGCGTAGGCGCTGAACGCGCCCGCCGTCGCCGCCCGGGTCCAGCCGAACTCTGAATAGAGCGGTTTTAAAAAAACGCTGAACGAATAGGTGATTCCGTAGGCGATCATGGTCGCCGCGAAAGCCGATGCCACGACTATCCAGCCGTAGTAGGAAGGACTCGATTCTTCGAGAGTATGCTTCATCAGCGGTGAAAACCTTTCATGCCTTTTGGCGACTCCTCGTGGATGATCGACCCTTTTCGCGTGGTCGCCTGTTCCTTTCGATTTCGTGGCCCAGCGTGTCCCTGTTCATTCGGGCACGTATATTCTAAACTGCTGGTCCGGCAGGATTATCGACATCTTGTCGGGATCGACGGCGTTGCCCTCGGAATCCCTGATATATTGAAGCGCTTCTGAATACGAAAGGTCGTATCGTTCCATGAGCTGTTCCCGCAGGATCCTGTAAAAGTTGTCTCCCACTTTTACGGCATATACGAAATAGGGCTCTTTCAGGCCCATCCGTTTTCTGGTTTCCGCGACCAGTGCGGGATCGCCGGTGGAGTAAGCGTATTTCAATTCAAGCGATCTCGTCAGGTCGGAGATGATATTCCGTGTATAGTAAACAGTTTCCTCGATGAAGGGGAATCCTCCCCATGTTTTCACCCGCGACAATCCCGCGTTGTAGGCGGCGATACCGCGCCATACGTTCATCTCCACCGGCCCCCCGA
>JAGYOR010000115.1 GCA_018399535.1 Deltaproteobacteria bacterium
GCAGCCCTCTATGAGAGTTTTGAAAAATTCCCTTTGGCTTCAGTGCCGTCATGCCGGACCCGATCCGGGTTTAATGCCGCTATGCGGTGCATCCAGTGTTTTTCTGGATTCACCCTTACGGGTACTATAGCCGGCTTCCGCCGGAATGACGGGAAGGGACATTATTCAAAGGTCCCTCTATATGAAAAACGTGTTACGGTCTTTTGTCTGGTACGCCCGGTAGGATTCGAACCTACGACCAACAGATTCGAAGTCTGCGACTCTATCCAGCTGAGCTACGGGCGCATGTTTTGTTTGACGTTCTTTCAGCCCGTTCCGGGGCAACCGCTGTTTGAAAATTGGTGTCACTCATAATCTTTTGTTCATGTTCCGTCAAGTATTTTTTAACGGCGCCGTTGGGTGCGTTCAGTGGCCGGGCGGTGTCACGGCAGGTGGCAGGCCGCGAAATGACCGTCTTCGCGCTGTGTCAGTTCCGGCTCCAGGGTTGAACAGATGTCCATCCGGAAAGGGCAGCGGGGATGAAAGGCACAGCCCGACGGGGGGGCGAAGGGACTGGGTATGTCGCCGGCAAGGGGGATGCGGGTCTTTTTCGACCGGGGGTCGGGCATGGGCACGGCCGAGAGAAGCGCGCGGGTGTAGGGATGAAGGGGCGTTTGAAGGATCTGTGATTTTTCGCCCAGCTCCACGATTTTTCCCAGGTACATGACGGCGATCCGGTCGCTTACATGCCCCACGACGCTCAGGTCATGGCTTATGAAAATATAGGTCAAGCCGAACTCGCGCTGGAGCCGCTTCAGCAGGTTGAGTATCTGCGCCTGGATTGAGACGTCCAGGGCGGAGACCGGTTCATCGGCGATGATCAGATCGGGATTGACCGACAGGGCCCGGGCGATGCCGATGCGTTGCCGCTGGCCGCCGCTGAACTCGTGGGGATAACGGTCGGCCTGTTCTTCAGTAAGTCCGACGGTTTTGAGAAGTTCGCTTACGCGCCGCTTTCGTTCTTTTCCTTTCGCGATGTTGTGTATGACCAGGGCTTCCCCGACGATGGAGCCGGTGCTCATGCGCGGATTAAGCGAGGAATAGGGGTCCTGGAAGATGAGCTGGACCCGTTTTCTGAAGTTTCGCAGTTCACTGCTTTCGATGTCGGCGACGTTGTTGCCGTCGAAAAGAATCATGCCGTCCGTGGGTGTTTCAAGGCGGGCTATGACGCGGCCCAGTGTTGATTTTCCGCAGCCGCTTTCTCCCACCAGGCCGAGTGTTTCTCCCTTTACAACGCTGAGCGAGATACCGTCCACGGCTTTGACGGTTGACCGGCGGCGCGTGAAAAGGCCGCTTACGACGTGAAAATATTTTTTGAGATCGACCACGTCAAGCAGAACGGGCGCGCTCCCGGCGTTTTTCACCGGCTGTCCGTTCGTCGTGTTTTCTTGAGGAAACGTGTTCATGATCGTTCACTCACCGGTATTTCCAGCAGCGCACGTCGTGCCCGCCGGGTAAATTGATGACGGGAGGGTCTTCCTTCCGGCACCGGGGCATGGTGAAAGCGCATCGGTCCTGAAACCTGCAACCGGGAGGAAGATTGAGCAGGTTGGGCACGGTACCCGGAATGACCTTGAGATCGCCCTGTCGATCACCGGGAACGGACATGCGCGGTGTCGATTCCATGAGACCGACCGTGTAGGGATGGAGCGGGTTCGAGAAAAGTTCCTCCACGGAGCAGTATTCGACGATTTGGCCCGCGTACATGACGGCGGCGTACTGGGCGGCTTCGGCGATCACGCCGAGATCGTGCGTTATCATGATGACGGACGTTCCCGATTCTGTTTTCAGCCGGTTGATCAGGTCGAGTATCTGTGCCTGTATGGTGACGTCGAGCGCGGTGGTCGGCTCGTCGGCGAGCATCAGCGACGGGTCGCAGGAAAGGGCCATGGCGATCATCACCCGCTGCCGCATGCCGCCGCTCAACTGGTGGGGATAGCTTTTCAGGCGTTCATCCGCCGACGGCATGCCGACCAGTTTCAGCATCTCCAGGGACTGGTCCAGGGCCGCTTTTTGTGAAAGGCCCCGGTGAAGCCTGATCGTTTCCGCGACCTGATCGCCGATTTTGATGACGGGATTGAGGGAATTCATCGGTTCCTGGAAAATCATGGAAATTTCCCGGCCCCGAAGGCTTCTCATTTCTTTTTCCGAAAGGGTGAGCAGATCGCGGCCCTTGAATCGTATCGAACCTTCGGCGATTTCGCCGGGAGGGCGCGGAATGAGCCGCATGATCGAAAGGGCCAGCACGGTTTTCCCGCATCCCGATTCGCCGACGATGCCCAGGGTGTCGCCGCGGTTCAGGGCGAGGGTGACGCCGGCGACGGCGTCGACGGTGCCCCCGCGCGTGTGAAACACGGTTTTCAGGTTTTCTATCTCAAGAATGGGATCCATCCGCGTCCTGTGAGCGTTGTTTCAGGAATTCAAGCAGCAGGCGGACGCCAACGCCTGACGCGCCCTTTGGAATGTATCCCTTGTCCTTGGCGAGAAATGACGGTCCCGCGATGTCCAGGTGCGCCCACGGCGTTTCGCCCACGAATTTTTTCAGAAAGAGCGCCGCGGTAATGGCGCCTCCGGATCGGGCGCCCGCGTTTTTCATGTCCGCCACGTCGCTCTTGATAAGATCGTCGTATTCCTCCCAGAGGGGGAGTTCCCAGAGCGCCTCGCCGGTTGTTTCGGAGGCAGTTCTGAGAAGATCCTTGAGGCTGTTGTCGTTGCCCAGCATGCCTGTCAGGTGGTCGCCCAGGGCGACGATGCAGGCGCCGGTCAGGGTGGCGATATCGATAAGGAGGGCCGGTTTGAAGCGTCGGGCGTAGGTCAGCGCGTCGGCGAGAATGAGCCGGCCTTCGGCGTCGGTATTGACGACTTCGATGGTTTGTCCCGAAAGCGAGCGAAGAACATCACCGGGTCTGTAAGCGCGTTCTCCCGGCATGTTTTCGACAGACGGAATCAATCCGACGAGATTCAGGGGAAGCTTCAGGGCGTCGGCGGCCTTGAGAACGGACAGGACCACGGCGCCGCCGGCCATGTCGTCTTTCATCGTTTCCATGCCCGAGGTGGGCTTGAGATCGAGCCCGCCGCTGTCGAACGTGACGCCCTTGCCGACGAGAACAACAGGGGCTGATTTCGACGCGCCCCCGCGATAATTGAGGACGATCAGTTTCGGCGGCTGGGCGCTTCCGCAGGCGACGCCGAGCAGGGCGTTCATACCGATGCGTTTCATCGCCGTGGCGTCGATAATATTGACCGAAAGTGTTTTTGATCGGCCCGCCTGCCGGGCGGTGTCCGCCAGTTTCGAAGGGGTCATTTCGTTGGCCGGGGTAGTGACAAGGTCGCGGGTGAGTGTTACGGCGTCACAGATTATGCGCGCTTCGTGGAGCGACTTTCTCGCCACTTCCGCGGATGACGGATCGTCGGCTATAAGCGTGATGGACGAAACATCGGGCGGGTCGGTCCGCGCTGTTTTGAAGGTTTCGAAACGATAAAGTCCCAGGAGCATTCCTTCGACGGCGGCGCTCGTCGATTCGTCGAGGTGAAGCGTGTCGTTTCCGAAATCCAGGGAAAGAGAGAAGTTCCGAATCCTGCTTTCGCGAAGCGTCCGCGCCGCGCCGGCAAAGGCGACTCGTATCTTTTCCCGTGTTATTTCTTTCTTCGGGCCGAGCCCCAGCATGAGAATACGCTTCGACGGTAATTTTCCTTCCGTGTAGACCAGCGTGGTTTTATTGAGTTTGCCCGTAAAATCGCCTATATCGATTATCCGGGAAAGCAAACCGCCGCCTTTTTTATCCAGGCGCCGCGCGGCGCCTTCGAGCGAAGATACCGTATCTTCGTGGCAACCGACGATCAGGGCTTCGGTTTTGCAGCTTTCCGGTGTCTTTTTCGCGATCGAGATTTTCATGGTCAATGAACTCTCCTTTCCGAATCAAGGTCAAGCAGGTATGTCCCGCGAACTTCGCTCCCACATATCACATGCGGCGGTATAATCAAAGACGGTGGCGGTGATGCTGAAAGGGGCAGGGCGGCGGAGATTGTGGACCGTCAGGCCTCCATTGTTTCCATCGCCTCTCGAATATCCCCGGCCTGGGGGCTGTCGGTGGACAGGTGTTCGAGGGCGGTGCGGAAATGAAAAAGGGCGCTTTTCGTTTTGCCTGTTTTTTTAAAATAAAAACCAAAATAATAATGCGACTGGCCCAGATCGCCCGTGTTTCCGTAATTGACGGCGAGGTGGTAGAGGGTGTCCTCGTCGTCGGGATCGGTCGTGTTGACGCGCCGGAAATAGCTGATGGCGGTCTCGGATTGATTCATGGTCTCGTAACACCGTCCCAGGTAAAAAAGGATGTCGCGGTCTTCCTTTTTCATGCCGTAGGCGTGTTTCAGCATGGCGAGCGCGTATTCCACGTTGCCCTGTTCAAAGAGGCTGATGCCGAAGTCCCTGGTAATTTCCCAGTCGAGCGGGCTCAGCTCCAGAGCCCTGCGAAAATGCCGGCGCGACGATTCGATCCGTCCCATTTCGCTCTCCGACACGGCGAGCCCGTAGAGGGCTTCCACGTCATCGGGGTTGCGGTCGATACGGTCGGAAAAGATGCGCACGTTGTCTCGCGGGGCGCCGAACATCAGATATAACCGCGTTTGATAACGGGGGAGGCCGCCGACGATTTCTTTCGACCCTTTGTCGGAATAGCGCGTTTCCAACAGCATGGTAAGGTAGGTGATGCGGTCCGACGTTTTCGGGTGGGTAAGAAAATACGAGGGTATCGCTGTTGAATAATACTGGTTGAATTGCATGATCTTTAAGAATTCGAGCATGCCCCTGCCGTTGTACCCCGCGCTGGTCAGGTAGGACATGCCGAGGCGGTCGGCCTCTTCTTCGTGCTCACGGCTGTATTTCAGGCTCATCGACGCGGAAGTGGCGCTCGCAAAGCTTCCCATGATGGCCGCTCCTTCGCCGCCGCCGAGAAACGCTCCCGCGATGAGAGCGGCAAGCGTGGCGATGGTGTGTTGCTTTGATTTGGCGATCATCTGCGCGATGTGCCGGGCCTGAATATGGGCTATCTCGTGGGCAAGGACGCCTGCCAGCTGGCTCTCGTTTTCAACAAGGTTTATAAGTCCCGTGAAGAGATATATATAGCCGCCGGGAGTCGCGAAGGCGTTGATGCCCGAACTCCGGATGACGGAAAAGGTGAAGTCAAGCGGATACCGATTGTCCCGCGTGAGAAGACGCCGCCCGATTTTATCGATATACTCGTTCAGCTGCTCATCTTTCACGAGCATGTCGGCTTCCTTGATTTTTTCATAAAATTCCTTTCCCAGCCGCTTCTCATCCTCGTACGTGAAATCGGCGTGAGAAGGCGCGGGAAGCGCCGCCGCGAAAACGGTCGCCAGCATGGCAAGTATGATCACCCGCAGCACTATGGGAATCCGGTTCTTCTTCATGAAACGCTTCGTCACTTCCGCTTATAATTGTGAGTGATGATAACGTGTTTTGCGTTTCCAGGCAAGGCAATGCAGCTGACAGCTCAGTGACCAAAAATCCGTGATTAATTGTCTGTAAAGCCCCTTATTCACCCCGGTTACCCTGAGCCCTTTATTTACACCGGTCATCCTGAGCCCTTTATTTACCCCCGGTCATCCTGAGCTCCGTCGAAGGATAGACCGGGCAAGCGAGAGTCCCCTTATTTAACCCGGCCATCCTGAGCCCTTTATTTACCCCGGTCATCCTGAGCTCCGTCGAAGGATAGACCGGGCAGGCGAGGGCCCCCTTATTTAACCCGGTCACCCTGAGCCCCTTTATTTACCCGGTCATCCTGAGCTCC
>JAGYOR010000116.1 GCA_018399535.1 Deltaproteobacteria bacterium
TTTTATATTGATGCTCCTGATCAATCTTTTCATAAAACCGGCGAAGGTGGCGCAATTCCTCGGAAGAAAATTCGGTGTCTGGGAGACCCTGCTGTCGGCGACGGCGGGTGTGATTTCAACGGGACCCATATACGCCTGGTACCCGCTGCTCAAGGATCTCAGGGAAAAGGGGGCGGGAAATTATGCCATCTCGATATTTCTATATAACAGGTCCATCAAACCGTTCCTTTTGCCGATTATGGTCAGTTACTTCGGATGGATTTATGTCGTCACGTTGCTTGTTCTGACTTTTTTGGCATCGATTATTATCGGCAGTTTTATGGAGATTGTCATACCCGCAAGCGAATGACACGCACGGTGTGAAACATCATCAGGGCGGAGCAGCGGCCTGAATGTAGAAAACCGCGCGCGAAGCGTTGCCTGTCAGTCAAGGGAATTGACGGAGCTCCAGCACATTTTTATATCGAGGACGGGAGTTCCGTTGATGGCGTCGAGACCTTCGACATACAACGTCGCTCCTTCAATTTTTATCAGCTTCACGTCCTGAATGCCTATTCCCGACAGCCTGTCGGGAGTTCGTGTCGCGAAAACGCCGGTTTTCTTGCCGTCCAGGCCTCTCTCGAAAGTTGACTTTACGGCTTCCCTTGCGTGCAGGTAATATACGACGGTAATGTGTTTTTCCTCGTCAAGTTTATAAAGAAATCGTTTCTGTG
Organism: Deltaproteobacteria bacterium; assembly: GCA_018399535.1. Taxonomy (GTDB): domain Bacteria; phylum Desulfobacterota; class Syntrophia; order Syntrophales; family UBA2210; genus MLS-D. The sequence continues at coordinate 714 of JAGYOR010000116.1, forward strand.
ATGGAAGGAGCTCAATACGGGACACGTCGTCGGGGCCGCATGTTCCGAACCCTGTCCGTCTTCGTTGCAGTGTGTTTTTGACCACCCCGATCGGCCATATTTCAAAGGGGGCCGCTTCACCGTACAGGCAGCTCGCGCAGACGAGCGCGCCGTCAATTTCAAATATTCTTGTTCTGTCTGCCAGTCGATTGCACTCAGAACACTCATATTTTCTTTTGGTTGCCATGTTTCGGCGACATTCCTTCAAGAACAAGTGGATTTGCTTTGGTATTGAGAATACCCGCACGATAACATCACCGGACAGTAAAAGCCAACTCCCAAAATCCGCGATTGCTTTTCTGGAGAGCAAGGTATTGAGGCATCAGCATGAAAAGTCGAAGGATATAAAAAGATGGTTCAGGCGCCCGGCCTGTAACGAGGCTTCACCCCCTGAAGGGGGCACACGGGGCCGAACGGTGTGATCAACAACCGGTCATTCTGGACCATTCGGTATGATCGACAACCGGTCATCCTGGACCATTCGGTATGGTCGACAACCGGTCATCCTGAACCATTCGGTATGGTCGACAACCGGTCATCCTGAGCCCCGTCGAAGGATAGACCGGGTAAACAAAAATCGGACAATACGCAGTACCTTCCCCCGGGCCCTTCCCCCGGGGGGACGTTCCTCTTTCGAGGTGGAACGGTTCATGGTGATTCAGCTTGTTTTGTCATTACAGCAACCCTGATGGTTCGGGCTGAATGTGCATCGGACAACAACATACCGTGCCGAATTAACGGGGGTGTTGAACTGCCTGTATCATGAACAGGCTAAACCTATCGCGGATTTTGGGCAACATGATCTTTTCGCATGTCCCTCAGGCCCGAATGAGTTTGCCCGAAATACCCCCTGCCCGGATTTTTCGAGGTAAAGCGGACGTGGCCCGGTTGTCATTCAAAACGTTTTTTTTCTAGTGAAGCAAGTTTCACGTTGAAGGAACCAGCGGTGTCTGGTATTGAACACAACAGCAGCGTACAGCGAGGTAAAGTGAACCGCCGGGCCGCGCCGAACCCGGCAGATTCCGCCTGACCGCTCGACTCAATCCGACAGAGGTGACTGCCATGATGAGATCCCGGGTCCTGCTTTGTGCCGCGGTGTTATGCGCGCTCATTATTATTCCCCGTGCGGTATTTGCCGCTCCGGTCGGGTCGGTTACCGCTGTAACAGGCCTGGTCGCAATTGTCGGGGAAGCCAGCGGAGAGAAAGACGCCCAAAAGGGCGATGACATTTATATCGGCGATTCCATTCGCACCACGAAATTTTCCCGAATCGAAATTACCTTCATCGACGGCAGCATTATCCGCATGGCGTCAAATTCGCGGTTGCGGGTGACGGAATACCTTGTTGACACATCCCGTCGAAAGGGAACACTCGACCTTCTCGCGGGCAAGATCAAGAGCGTTGTTTCCGTTTTGAAGCCCGGAAGCACGTTCGATGTGCAGACGCCGACGGCGGGTTTCGGAGTCAGGGGTACGACCTTTTACGCCTATTTCAGCGACGGCATATCGGGAGGCGCCACGCAGGAGGGGGCTGTCCATGTATACGCGCGCAACCGTCCCGATCGTGCCGGCATCATGGGGCCCGGCATGGCCGCCACGATAGCCGGTGCCGACGATGTACCCGTCATTCGGGCCGCCACGGATCAGGAAATGCAGATGCACATGGAAGACACCCGCATCCCCGGCGGCGATGAAACTACCGGCGTCAAGGAGGAAGCCGAGCGGCAAATAGAAGCAACGGAAACACAGGCGGGAATCTATCTGCAGCTCGCGGGCGACCTGGATGCCCAAAACGCGGGCACGCGGTGCGCCGCTTACAACGAAGCGATCGTGCGCCTGGAGAGCCGAAGATCCGGGCTGGATACCGACATCGCCGAAGCGGAAGCGGAAGAGGAGATGTCGCGGGGATGTTTCCCGGCCGAAGCGGAACTCCTGCTGGAAGACGGGACCCCCAGGCGGTTGGCCGACGTCAGGCCCGGCGACATGGTGCTGACCTATGATATCGGGTACGACGCGATAGAGGCAAAACCAGTCGTCGAAGTCTACACGTTCAAGGCAAACCACCTTTTCATTCTGAATGATACCTTCGCGACCACGGGTACTGAACGGCTGTTGACCCGGAAAGGCTGGAATCAAGTCAGGAACCTGAAGCACGGCGACATGGTGTTCACGGGCGGGGGTATGACGAAAATAAGGAGTATCGAGCGCCGGCCGGTCGATATAACTGTTTATAATATTCATGTGGACGATACCCATACCTTCTATGTTCTCTCAAGCGGCGACGAAAGCTATCTTGTCCACAATTCTTCCGGCGGCGGAGGAAATAAATAACGACGTTACGATACAGGCGGGGGAAGAGCATGATCCGGACGGTAAAAAACAGATTTTTTATATGCCTGGTCATCGTGGCGATGCTGCCGGCCGTGAACGGCTGCAGGGCCCATTTCGACGCGGTCCGTTCAACTGTTGTCATGGCCGGGGCCGACAGCCGGTACAATGAAGGAAACTACGAGGCGGCAGCCGACTCCTATCAAAAAGCCGCGGCGATGAATAACCCGAAAGCGCAATACCTGCTCGGTCGAATGTACGCCAAGGGAGAAGGAATTCCTCGAAGCGATGAACAGGCCCTGTACTGGATGACACAAGCAGCCGACCTGGAATATCCTCCCGCCGATGTTGATATGGGGCTGAGATATCTTTTCGGGGAAGGAGTGCCGGTAAATCAGGAGCGGGCGCTGTTTCATTTTCAGAGGGCCTCGGACAACGAATATGCCCTCGCCATGTATTATATGGGTATCATGAACGCCCGCGGGTGGGGGGTGTCGGCAAACAAAACGGAAGCCTTGAGGTGGTTCAGAAACGCCCGGGCCTGCGGGTATCCGGTGGAGAAGAACCTTCTCACCGTCGAGGGCCTTTCCGCCTTTATGGCGGCCGAAACCGGTTCGGTGACGCGTCCATTGCTGGATGTATCAAATTCTGCCGACGCCGCGGCGATTCAGAAGAGGCTGGCGGAGCTCGGATTTTACCGCATGAAAATCGACGGCAAATGGGGACCGGGATCAAAAAAAGCCCTGCGCGGATTTCAGAAATCAGCCGGTCTTGACGATGATGGTGAATGGACCATACAGACCCAGGCGAAACTGTTTCCGGACAAGGGCAGGTAAAGGCGCGGGCTGTCCATATTAAAAAAAAATAGTATTTGCAGGACATGCATAACAAGAAGGTCCCATGTGACGCGCGTGCCTCACACACAGGTATCGAGGAACAGAAACCCCCGGATAAAAAACAACGTCGAAGAAAATCAGGCCTGCGCCGCGGGCTGAATCGACAGGACTGAACAGGGGTTGTATTACGTCGGCAAATAAAGGCGGAGGGTGAATGGGTCCGAGAACGCGAATGCTCGTCATTTTACTGATGGCATGCGTGCTGGTTTGTACGGGGTGTTCTCATGACGGCGACGATCTGGATTTTATAGATGACCAGGCAGGCCTCCTCACAAGCGGAGAAAAGGATCGTATCGCCCGCCTGGGCGAGAAACTTCTTGAAGAACTGGATATTCACATCAAGACCGTCGTTCTTAAAGAAAGCCCGGGTGATATAAGCGAAAAAGCAGTCGATATTTTCGATCGGTCAGAGCTGGGAAAGAAAACGCGGGAGTCGCGAGGCGTTCTTTTTCTGATCGATCATATGGGTCGGCACGTGCGCCTCGAGATAGGTTACGGCCTTGAGGGCGTCTTCCCCGACGGGTTTGTGGGGTACATCGAGCGCAGGCAGATGGTTCCATTTTTCGCGTCGGGAAAAGTGGGCAACGGCATTGAGGCCGCCTATGAACTTCTCGTAGAAAAAGCCTACGGCGTCACAACCGTGGAGCATAAAGAGTCCGGTACCGGCGAAAAGGCGGATACCATTCATTATTCCGGGGGCGCGGGCGCGGAGACAACTATCGAAATCGGCGGCGGCGCTCTCGAGAAAGAGCGCTCAGCTCTCGCGGCCGAGTTCAACGCCCAGCCCTCTCCGCTGTCAGCGCTCGAGAAGTACGGAGAAGTACTGCGTCTTCGCATCAAAGATCCCGACCTGGAACTTTATACGCCTGAAAGCCGGCTGTTTTTCGCCGGGTGGATCGTAACGGACGCGCAGCAGGACAATGAATCAAGAAAACTGGAATCGGATCTCGCCGCGGCCGAAGTAATCACGGTTGAAGACCGTGCCGTTATACGCTTTCCCCTTTCTGACCGGGGAAGTAATCCCTATTTTCTGGTGAGGGGAGCGGATGGCTGGATGCTCGATTTTGCAGGCATGAGCAGGGTGATCGGGTTCAACCACAAGAACCAGTGGTTCTTTCGAACTCAAGTGCATCCCTATCTCTTTGCCTTTGATGACGTATATTGTGACAAGAACGGGTTTCCCCACGAAAAACGACGTTGATCGTGAGACGACCCGTTACCTGGTTCCCGAAAACGTCAGCGCTATGAGCGTTCGGCAGAGATCGGCGTCGCGGTTTGCATGAAAAGACCGCAGGATCGTGGTCCGAAAAACGAGGGCCGCTTAACTGCCTTAAGGAGCGGGATTATCTCCGTTAACAAGAATCATAGTGAAGCTTTCACAAGGATACGTCCAATATTTGTTTGACAACGCGAGCTTTAGCCACGTAAATAGGTAACACTCAAATGATGGTCGGATAGCATTGAAAGGGAGGCGCAGTTATGAGCCAGATAGGGACCGAGGTATTAATCATCGGTGGTGGAATCGGCGGTGCTGCCATAGCCAGGGAGTTGTCGAAGTACAAGGTCGACGCAACCCTGGTTGAAAAGGGGGTGGACTTCGGCCAGGGCATCACGAAGTGCAGTTCCACCATTATGTGCCAGGGTGCTAACGTTCTGGAGTTCAGGCCGGAGTATCACAACAGTCGCCTCGTTTGGGGCGGGATGACCCTGATGGAGCCCCTGTGTCAAGAGCTCGATGTACCCTTTAAAAAAATGGGGTCGCTGGAGGTGTTCAAAAACAAGGAACAGATGAAGCATCTGAAC
>JAGYOR010000117.1 GCA_018399535.1 Deltaproteobacteria bacterium
CTCAGACGCTTCAGATCCTTGGACAGCCTGATCAGGCGCTCGGAGATCCCCGGCAATCGGAAGACGTTCCGGTATTTAAGGAAGAGGGTGAAGAACGCCTTTAACCATTTCTCGATGATCTCCGGCAATTCCAGCAGCCTGATCAGGTGACCCGTCGGCGCCGCGTCGAGGATCAGGAGGTCGTAACCCGCCGGGGTCAGGAAATCCATCACTGCCGCCAGCGCCATCAGTTCATCGATCCCCGGGGGCGACAGATCCATGATCCGTTCCATGACTTCACGGTCAAACGTCAGATCGAGGTTCGGCATCAACTGGGAGAGGAATTGCGCAAGTTCCTTCCGGTACTGATTTTTCAGGGCAACAAAATCGGCGGTGGCGTCCATTTCCATAACCCACAGCCCCGGCGCCGCCTGTATTGGCTCGGGACCGAGGGGCATGTTCAGACAATCGGAAAGGGAGTGGGCCGGATCGGCCGAAAACAGCAGAATCCGTTTCCCTGTATAGGCATGGGCCAGATGCAGGGCCGTGGCGCAGGCCAGGGTGGTCTTGCCGACTCCCCCCTTGCCCGCAAAGACGAGCATCGCCGTTTCCGGCGGGGGCAGGGGGACGGGGCTGTCGACGCTGGGAGCTATCGGAGGCAGAGATACAGGGGCTTCACCGGGGGTCGGCGTTACTTCTTTCAGGCCGTTCCAGAAGGTCCGGAGCGATTCCATGCCTCTGATTTCCTCGGGATAGATGGGAACACCCCAGAGGCGGAACTTGGAAAACGCTGGCTCTTTGAAGATCCGGACCAGTTCCTGCAGCTGGAGGGCGCGGATATGACGACAGGTGAGGCACGGACTTTCCGGGAACAGGCGGTTGATAATCACGTCCACGACGCCGATGCGGAGGTGCTGCAATTCCCCGATCAGATCCAGCGTCTCTTCGATACTCAAAGCCTCGGCCAGCATGACCGGGACAAACCGGCACTGCCGATGATCCTTGAGAAGTTTTTCCATCTGCTTGACGGAAGCGGCGAGACCTTCGATGAAGTGATCGAGGTCGTCCCGCTCATAGGATCCCCGGAACAGTTTCTTCATGTACCGGTGCTTGGCCAGGAGCGTGTCGAGGGCCTCCAGCCACTTCCGGATCATGTCGGGCATTTCCATGAGGCGCAGGGTGTGCCCCGTCGGCGCCGTATCCATGATGATCCTGTCATAGGCCCCTTCCTTGACCCAGCGGCTGATCTCCAGGAAGGCCATGAGCTCGTCCATCCCCGGCAGGGAAAGCTCCATAAAATGGTTGATGTCCTCTTCGTCAAGGAAAGTCCCCCGGGAGGCAATTTCCCCGAGACGCTCCCGGTTTTTCTCCTGGAAGTTGTGGAGGTAGGCCTGTGCGTCCAATTCAAGGACCTTTAGATTGGGGGGCGCCTCGGCCCCGGAGAAACTGTCTTGAAGGGAATGGGCCGGATCGGTGGAAACCAGAAGCAGGGATTTATCAGGATGACGAAGGGCGATCTCCAGCGCTGTTGCCGCCGAGGCCGTGGTTTTGCCGACGCCGCCCTTGCCGCCGAACAGCAGAAGCTGGATTTCCGTATCTGATAAAAAAAATGGAGACTCCCCGCGGTTTTCATCGTTTTGCTCGTCGATTTGGACGTCTTTTCCGGATAACGACCGCTTCATTTTCATCCCCTTCCTCATCCTCGTCTTCTTTCCCGCCGGTTTCTTTCTCCTTGATGGCATCGAGGCGGTCAAGGAGCGTCTTTTCCTCGGCGTCGAATTCCGCCTCCGTCAGCTGTCCGGTCTCCAGCATCATGTAAAGTTCGCTGAGCCTGGTCGTGATGCCCGCAGCCTCGTTCTCCTGTTCTTCCTCGGCGGCGTGGTGTATCTCCTTGAATATCCAGAAGAGGCCCCGCGCCGGCGCCATAAGTATGTCATCAATCAGAAACATTTCTGCCTCCCGCATGGTCGATGGTGAATGCGAAACTCCTTCCGGTAAGAGCTTCAGATGGTGAGTTCCACGTCCACAAAATTGTGTGGAGCCCAGGGACCATTGAAATCGAAGGAATAATTGTTATCGAATCCGCGCGCCGCCTCGAATACGGCCGCCTCGAAATCCTTATCCACCGCTTCCCGTCCGACTAGACAGGCCAGATTCATGACGTCCCGCTCGTTCCGGGGGACGTTCCTCTTGATTTCATAACAGGCGGATGACAGGATTGCCTCCACCCTGTCCGTGTGTTCTTCCCGGTCTTCCTGAAGGGTCCGGTCAAAGAGACGCCCCACTTCGATCTTGTCTTCCTGGGTGGGGACGCGGTTTTTCCCTAAAAACTGATCCCTCGCTACCCGTATCTCCGCATGGGTGTTAACAAAATACTCAAAAATATTAGTTACATCCCATGTGACCCTCAATCCCATCTCCACCTTACCATTGACGCGGCGAAGCTGTTCGGCAAAGGATTTTCGGTTGAGCGAGAGGATTCGTTTAATCTCCTTCGCTCCTTCAGCGATGACGCCGAAAGTGATGGGCAGAGGCGTTTCTTTTTCCATAAGTCGTTTCAGAACGGCCTGGTGCTCCGCGATATGGCGGCGTTCCGGGCGGATCTTCCCATTGCTGAAATTACTGACCACCGCGGCGATCTGATTACCCGAAATGAGATAAACAGACTCCCCGTCGATGCCGATATTGCCGTACTGCAGGTCCTCTGCCTCCTGGATGACGGCATAGAGATATTTCCCCTCGATTTTCATTTTCTTACCGCCCATATTGCCGTCCCCCTAATTCTGTTATGCCTCGGAAAATATGTTCCCACTCCCTTGACGGGAGGGGGTTAGGGGGTGGGTGAAATTGCAACATGCTGATTTCATGGCACCCCCACCCTAATCCTCCCCCGCCAGGGGGAAGGGATTTATGGGTACTCTTGCAATTACCTCCGTGTTATATTTCGTCGTCGTCACTTCGTGTCAGCCTGAGGAATTTGACAGACTTGACAAGACTTTCCTCCAGTTTTATTTCCAACAAAGCACCGCATGTATAACACTTTATCTGCCCCTCATAATCACTGTACGCGTCATCGAGATCGATGGTGTGACCGCAGGATAGACAGTTGATCTTCATTGGTAAATCTCCTTCCCTAAGCCACACCGCTCCTCATATGACTCATAAAATTCCGGCCAGGGCGCAGCGTCGTTTTCTTGATGGCAAGTATGCAATAAAGGGTAAAAATGAGATACACACCGATTACAATGATAGTGCTGAAGATGATGATTTTAATCATATAGTAGCCTCCACAAAGGCTCCGATTCAGTAACGGATCTTGAACGGCCCCGTCGTTGTTCGAAGCGCCGCCGTCGGGGACTCTTCAAGGCCCGACGGGCGCCGACGCCGGATCCCCTTGGATTCAAGTAAGGTTATTATTTCTTCCCTTTCCACCTCGATGTCCCGAAAGCGCTGATCAATATGACTCACCCTGTCCAAGGCGCTCGTCTTCTCCTTCCCCCGGCGGAACTTTTCCATTTCAAGAATGCTGAGCTTCATATAGGCCTTGTAAGGGATTGCGCCATCATCCGCACGGCCGGTGAGTGTCTTGATATCCTGTATGCCTCTCATAACCCTTTTCGTCATTGTAGATCCTCCTTAATTTTTCCCCCGGCCGGTTTTGCGGACCCGCAGAATTTGCGGATCACCTCATCCACCTTCTGCATCATGACCGGCTGGCCGCCGCGGGTTATCTTGGCGGTGTCCGTGGCCAGGACATCCCGGCAGATCATCTGAAAAAACAGATCTTCTCTGCGGGCGCGCCGATTCTGAGACGCGAGTATCCGGCCGATGGCGATCCCCGCCCGAATGGTGGGCCGGTTATTGTTCACCCCGAAACCCCTCAATTCCCTCACGATATCCACGATCCGCTCGGAATCGATACGAGGGAGTCCCGATTTCTTCATGACGATCATGATTTCCGTATCCCGGTCATAGTGTTCCAGGTGGATGGTAATCAGGCGGTCCATCAGGGCGTCCTGGGTCTTGTGAACCCCCGCATATTCTTCCGGGTTGGAGGTGAAGATCGCCCGGAACTCGGGATGCACGGCCATGTATCCCTCTCCGGAGCGGCGCAGTTTCGGCAGATTCAGAATCCCTTCGGACAGGACGCTGAGGAGCGCATTGTTGGCCTCCGGCCGGGAACGGTTGAATTCGTCATAAATAAGGATCTCCCCTCTCTCACAGGCCGTGGTCAACCGGTTGTCCACCCAGAGGCTTTTCATCTCTTCCTCCGTCTTCAGGACCGAGTGGATATAATTGTCGACCAGTTTGTTTTTCCGGTAGCCGGAGTCCTTGCCCACGAGATCTGAACTGCCGAATTCATCGTCCCCGTGGACCAGGGTGACGGGCCGTCCCAGTTTGGACGCCACGTGAAAGGCCATGGTCGTCTTTCCCGTTCCAGCCACGCCGGAAAAATGGACGGGATAACCGGCCAACAGATAGGCCAGTGCTCGCTGTGTTACCTGCTCCACATGGGGAGAAGAAATAAAGCTGTCACTGGGCTCGGGCTGAACGCTGTCTTCCCCGGCCGATTCGCGCACGGTTGATGAACTGACGACTCTTACGGCATTCTTATTCATGAACCTCTTTCTCCTTCCTTACGTTGTTCCATCACCCATCCGGCCTCCCGGCATTTCAGACGTGTTTTTTTCATGTCAACCCATCAAAGAGCATCCGTTTATTTGGGAGTTGTCCGGTCGGTACGATCCGGGCAGGGTGTTTCGCTATTTCTTACCCCGTTTTCCCTTGGTTGCTTTTTTTGCGGGCTTCTCAACCGGCCGCCTCTTTTCTGTTTTCTTCTGAAGCGGCACAGAGGCGCGGACAGGCGCCGGAACCCTGACCCCGGGGGGCTCGACCGCCGGAGCCTCAGGTGTTGCCACCGTCTTTCTCTCTTCTTCTTTTTTCAGCGGTTCCTTGAATGTGACTGGCGGTATTTCCGTCCTGATCTCAGGCGGTGCTACCGTCTTTTTTTCTTCTTCTTTTTTCAGCGGTTCCTTGAATGTGACCGGCGGCATTTCCGTCCTGATCTCAGGCGGTGCCACCGTCTTCTTTTCTTCTTCCTTTTTCGGTGGTTCCTTGAATGTGACCGGAGCCTTTCCTGTCTTGACCTGAGGTGATCCACCGTCTTCTTTTCTTCTTCCTTTTTCAACGGTTCCTTGTGGATGTGACCGGAGTCTTTCCTGTCTTGACCTGAGGTGATCAACCGTCTTCTTTTCTTCTTCTTTTTTCAACGGTTCCTTGAATGTGACCGGCGGCTTTTTTGTCCTGATCTCAGGGGGTGCCACCGTCTTCTTCATTACTGCTTCTACCGAGGGCGGTATGGGTTTTACGACCACCGGTTCATTCTTCATCGGAACTGGCCGGGACTTCCCGGAACTCTCGCCGAGCCAGGCACACCGTGCCCCCATCAGGTCGTCCGCCGTTTCTTTGCACATGTCCGAAACCTGTCTTCTCATTTCCGACAGGAAGACTCCCCGGTCTTGTCTTCCCTTCCGGGCCATATCGTCCCTGTCCCGGGAAAAGGCGCTCAACAGTGAGTTCACCTCGCTGATCACGGCGGCCACAAAAGCCTCCCGCTCTGCGCCGGTCTTTTTTGCCATTGCGGTGCGGGCGGCGGCAAAGTCAGCCTGCATGGCTGAAACCGTAGAGGCCAGATCCCTGGCCCCACGCACCAG
>JAGYOR010000118.1 GCA_018399535.1 Deltaproteobacteria bacterium
GCACCAGGTAGTCGCGGGCGCCCTCGGGGGTGCTTTTCGTGAGAACGGGTGTCTCGATTTCGATAAAGTCCTGTTCGTCGAGGCAGCGCCTGACGCTGGAGAAGATGCGGTGCCGCTTGATGAAGTGGTCCTGCATGGAAGGACGACGCAGGTCGAGGTAACGATACTGGAGGCGGAGATCCTCGCTGACCGATTCGACTCCCGAAACGGTTCCTCCCAGGACCATCGCTTTTTCCGAGACGGGGAAGGGCAGTGTGTCCGACACGCTGAGAACCGAAAGGTTTTCGGCGGTTACCTCGATAGAGCCCGTTTCGATGTTGGGGTTTTCCGTTCCCTCCTGCCGCCGGATCACGGTCCCTTCCAGGGTGACGCAGTATTCACCACGCAGGCGGGACGCCTCATCACAGAGTCCGGCGGAGGAATGTTCGGGGCTGAACACCACCTGCACCAGGCCGCTGCGGTCTCGCAGGTGAATAAAGAGGACGTCGCCGTGGTCGCGAAGGGCGTCCACCCATCCGGCCAGGCCCACGGTGCGGCCGATATCGTTTTCGGAAAGAGTGCCGCAGGGTGTTCGACCGCTCGATTGCATTGTTGTCTTGTCCTTTCCCGGTGGTGCCTGTTTCGTGACTGTCAGCGGGGTAAGGAGCCCCCCGCCGGAGCGAGGAGACCTTAGCAGACCTTCCGGGGACGCGCAAGAAAAAGATGCCATGATTGCGATGGTTTCGAAGGGAACCGGGTAAATCGGTTTTACGAAGAAATGGTATTCCCGATTTGCCGGTGCCGAGCGGGAACGGATGGTTCCGGCAGGAGACAGAGCGGACCGAACCGGTAACAATTTCTGTTAGCAACAATTTCTGTTAGCAACAATTTCTTGACAAAGGGGAGGTTCTGTGGTCGGATACCGCTCCATCGATTTCAGTCGGAGAAGAAGGTATGAAAAAGAATTTAACCACCGTATCCAATGTGAAGCGAAAAAGAACCCATGGGTTCCGCGTCAGAATGTCAACGCGCTGGGGACGCCAGGTATTGAGCAGACGACGGGAGAAGGGGCGGAAACGGCTCACCGTCTGAAGGCGCCCGGGCGTTGCGCGCCCTGTCCCGTGGGGACCCGCCGCCGGAAGTTCGCATGGGAAGATACTCTTTCGAAAAGAAATGGAAAGTACGGAAGCGACAACATTACCAGGCCATTTACCAGGAAGGGCGGCGGCTTCACTCGAAGAATTTTGTTATAGTGCTCAGGGAGAACAGTGAGGGGACGGTACGGTTCGGAATAACGGTCGGCAAAAAGGTGGGGAACGCGGTAAAGCGCAACAGGATCAAGAGACTCCTTCGGGAGTATTTCAGGTTGAACAGGGATGCGTTCCGGGGATCAACGGATATCGTGATCATCGCGAGAAAGGATATATCGTCGCTCAACTACCGGGACGTTTCATCTGAACTGAACGAGGTGTTGAAGGGGCGGTAATCCCCTTATACCATGAAAATTATTGAAAAATTTCTGGTTATTCTTATTCGAATATACCAGATTTTCATTTCGCCGATTTTCCCGCAATCCTGCCGCTATTATCCAACCTGCTCCGAGTATGCCGTGACAGCCATCCGGCGATACGGCCCTTTCAGGGGATCGTGGAAGGCTCTGTTGCGCGTACTCCGGTGCCATCCTTTTCATCCCGGCGGCTACGACCCCGTGGAATAAACGTCCGCGGCATCCAATGTGGAGGTATTTGAATGGACAAGAAGACCTTTCTTGCCATAGCTCTGTCGCTGATCCTGGTGATCACCTACCAGTACTTTTTTATCGAACCGCCGGTGCCGGGGGATGTGGCCGAGGAGCAGAACGGGTCCGATGTTCTCGTAACGGAAGAGGAGCGTCCGCAGTCCGCACGGCAGCCGTCAGCCGCGGCGATGCCCGGCGATATCGGCCAGGCCCCGGCATTCTCCGCCGATGAGACTGAAAGGGGCAGGAAAGTCCGTGTTTCCGGCCCGCTTTACACGGCCGTGTTGTCAACCAAAGGCGCCGGCATCGTGTCCCTCAAGCTCGAACAGTACCGGCAGAGTCTCGACGACGGTTCCGGACTGATTGAACTGGTCAATGTCCGCGACGGCATGCCCTACCCGTTGACGGTGACCTTCCCCGACTCCGGCATGGATATTCCGGCCGGGGCCGTGTACAAGGCGGACCGCGAATCAGTGGATCTCGACCGCGGGGAATCCGGGCAATCCATCGTTTTTACGAAGACCTATCCGGGCAGAATGACGGTTGAAAAGGTGTATACCTTTTATCGTGATTCCTATGCCTTTGATTTCGAGATACGGGTGCGGAACCTGTCGGCGGAGACCGTTACGCAGACGGCCGGCGTTCTGTGGTCTGATTATCTCGACCCCGACGTGAAGGTGGACCGGTTCAGTCACGTGGGGCCAGTGATGTACGTGAGCGACGACCTGGTGACGGAAAATCCAAAAAAGCTCGATGAAACCAAGTATTACGGTCCCGGCGTGCTCTGGGCGGGCTATCAGACCAAGTATTTTATCGCTTCCGTCATTTCGCAGCAGCCGTCCCTGACGAGCGCGGTGGTGGCAAAAAGCTCGAGCAACGATGTTTTCGTCTCGCTTCGAGGTCCCCGGGTCATGATACCGCCGGGGGAATCAGGGGTCTTCAGGTACAACTGTTACCTGGGACCGAAGGAATACGACATTCTCAAGAGCCAGCAGGTAAACCTGGAATCGTCCATCGATTTCGGTTCATGGATCAAGTGGCTTTCCCTGCCCCTGCTGAAGGCGCTGAAACTGATCAACGGATTTGTGCACAACTACGGGCTGGCGATCATCATTCTGACCATATTCGTCAAGGTCATTTTCTGGCCGCTCGGGACGATGAGCTACAAGTCCATGAAGAATATGCAGAAAATCCAGCCGGAGATGCAGAAACTCAGGGAGAAGTATAAAGACGACAAGGCAAAGATGCAGGAAGAAACCATGTCGCTCTACAAGGCGTACAAGGTGAATCCGCTGGGGGGATGTCTGCCCATCCTGATCCAGATCCCGGTCTTTTTCGGTCTTTACCGGGCGCTGCTCTATTCCATAGAGCTTCGCCACTCGCCGTTCTTTTTCTGGATACAGGACCTGTCCGCCAAGGATCCCTATTACATAACGCCGGTTATCATGGGCGCCAGCATGTACCTCCAGCAGAAGATGATGCCCACGCCCAGCACGAACGAACTGCAGACGAAGATCATGACCTGGATGCCGGTGGCCTTTACCTTTCTGTTTCTTAATTTCCCGGCGGGACTGGTTCTTTACTGGCTCTTCAACAATATTATAAGCGTGGGGCAGCAATATTGGATCAACAAACGCACCAAGTGACGCGGAACCTGCAAACATCCGACACGACGATGTTTTCCGGCAGACCACTTCGAAAAGGCCCGTCAGCAGGTGTGCAATTATACATGCGAGGTAATGGAAATGAGCGAATCTTCCCCAAAAGAATCTTTCGAGTTTGAAGGTAAAACAATTGACGAGGCGATAGCGAAGGCCTGTAATGAGCTGAATCTTTCCAGGGAAAAGCTCAACATCGAAATTCTGACCGAAGGCGCCGCCGGATTTCTCGGACTGGTCGGCGGCAAGAAGGCCCGCATCAGCGCGAGTATCCTGTCTTTCAACATGGATTTCGACGAGACTCCTGGAGAGGCGCCGTTGGCGGCGACAAAGCAGAAGGCGGCGGAATCAGGCGGCACGGAAGCGGGGGATACGGCCCTCGAGGCCAGGGAGCTGACGAAAGGCATTCTTCAGCGCATGGGTTTTGATTTTCCCGTTACCGCCCGCGAGGACGGCGAGTCGGTGACAATCGATATCGAGGGTGACGGAAGCGGCATACTGATCGGCAAGGGGGGACAGACCCTCGATGCCCTGCAGTATCTCGTCAACAAGGCGCTGAACAAGAACGGCACCGACCGGAAGCGGATTATTCTCGACACGGAAAACTATCGAAGTAAACGGGAATCGTCGCTCGAGGCCCTGGCGTTGAAGCTGGGAGAAAAGGCCAAGCGCACGGGAAAACCGGTAACCGTCAATCCCATGAACGCCCACGACCGGCGGATCGTTCATCTCGCCCTGCAGGAGGACAAGGAACTGACGACCAGGAGCCGGGGCGAAGGGGCTTTCCGGAAAATCATCATCCTTCCCGGCAAGAAGGGGTAGGACGGTTGCCTTTTCGGCGAGCGGACCGGAAGGAACGGATCGGAAAGGCGGGGCCTGACGTGCGGGAAGATACCATTGCCGCCATAGCCACGCCGGCGGGCGCCGGAGGAATAGGCGTTCTGCGGGTGAGCGGCGACCGTTCCGAGGATATCTGCCGGCGGCTGTTCAGGCCGCGGAACACCATCGCCCGTCTCGAGACACACCATCTCTATCACGGCGACATCATCGACGGCGAAACGGGGCACGTACTTGATGAAGTGCTGGTGGCTCTCATGCGCGGTCCCCGTTCCTACACGGGCGAAGATGTTCTGGAGATCAGCTGCCACGGAAATCCGCTGATTCTTCAGTCCGTTCTCGACGCGGTATTGCAGGCGGGCGCGCGGCCGGCCGAACCGGGCGAATTCACGAAGCGGGCTTTCCTCAACAACCGTATCGATCTTGCCCAGGCCGAGGCCGTGGCCGATCTGGTGACCGCCCGCAGCGAGCGGGGATTGCACCAGGCGCTGTTCGCGCTCAAGGGCCGACTCTCCGACGAGATACGGGCTGTCCGGGCTTCCTTTGTCGAAGTGCTCACCTTTCTCGAAACCTCAATTGATTTTACCGATGAAGACATCGTGCTTCCCGACAGCGGACACTATCTGCCGGTGCTTCGGGAGGCCGTCCTGTCCGGTTGGAACATTTTGGCCACCTATGACCGGGGCGCCCTCTATCGGAATGGCCTGACGGTGGTCATCGCCGGGCGGCCCAACGTTGGCAAGTCGAGCCTTCTCAACAGGCTGGCGGGTGAAAAACGCGCTATCGTCACGGAAATTCCCGGGACAACGCGGGACCTTATTGAAGTCGACGTCGACATGAGCGGTCTTTCAGTACGTTTCATCGACACCGCCGGAATCCGCGAGTCGGACCAGGAAATCGAGCGTGAAGGCGTGCGCATCGCGCGAACGCGGGCGGCCGAAGCGGACCTGGTCATCATCGTTATCGACGGTGCCGAGGGATTCCTGGAGGAAGACCGGCGGATCATGAATGAAAACTGCGACAAAAGGATGGTGCTGGCGGTAAACAAGAGCGACCTGCCGCTGAAAGTAGATCCCGGTGAACTGGCGGATCTTGTGCCTGATGCGGACGTGATCGTTCTTTCCGCGAAGCTGAACAGGGGCATCGATTGCCTGAAGGAGCGTGTCGCCGGTGAATGGGGCGGCGGAGACAAAAACGACGGCGACGTGGTATTGACAAACCTTCGGCACCGGGAGGCCTTGCGCGAGGCCCTTGAAAGCGCTGAACGGGCGGCTCAATCCATGGAGACGGGCGAATCACCCGAACTGCCGGCATTTGAACTGCAGGAAGCCCTCCGCAGCCTGGCGCTTGTCACGGGCGAAAATGCGGGAGACGACGTGCTCGATCTGATATTCAGCCGGTTTTGTATCGGGAAATAAGGTGATGAACTGCACGACAATCATGAAGTCCGGGAGCAATATCTTGAAGTTTAAGAGG
>JAGYOR010000119.1 GCA_018399535.1 Deltaproteobacteria bacterium
GACACCGCCCCGATACTCGAAAAAGCGTGGGCCGTCCGCGCCGGTCTGGGCTGGATCGGTAAGAACACCTGCCTGATTTCTCCGAAAACAGGTTCTTTCTGTTTCATCGGGACGCTCATCGTCACCATTCCGCTTCATTACGACCGGCCCATCCCTGATTTCTGCGGTAAGTGCACCCGCTGCATCGACGCCTGTCCCACGAAGGCCATTATCGCCCCGCGGGTGCTCGATGCCGGCCGCTGCATTTCCTACCTGACAATCGAGAACAGGGGCCCGATAAGCGAGGAATTTGAGGGCCGGTTTGACGACCGGGTGTTCGGCTGCGATATCTGCCAGGATGTCTGTCCCTGGAACCGGAAAGCAGTCGCATGTAGAGAGAAAGATTTTGAACCTCATCCGGAATTGCTTGAGTTGACCCGTGATGAGTGGTTTGACATGGATGAGGACCGGTACCGAAGCATGTTTAAAAAATCCGCCGTAAAAAGAACCACCTTCCGGGGATTAAAACGGAATCTCGATTTTATCAGGAAGTAACCCGCCTGTTGAAAGGGCACAAGGCCACTCGCGCATTCGTGAAAAACAGCCGGGAGCGTTTTTCAGGTCGCGATACTCTTTCATCGCGGCCGCCCAATCGACAGGGCGACACCGTGAAGACCCGGTTTCCTGTCCGGGGAACGCTAGGTGTGAAAAATTTCACATGTTAATTCGGTCACAGGCGGCACGAAGATTGTTCGATAATCGTCGTGTTCCCCAGCCTGAAGAAATCGCTGCAGCAACTGTTTTATTTGTAATAATCTGTTATCATTAATAAAATAAAGATCACCGTGCATGCCGCGCCTGTGTCGGGTGTGCGCGCGGCCTCCCGCGGGCGGCAGATCCAGGCAGGCCTGGAGACGTTGACACAGTTTTCACGACGTAGCATATATAATAGTGAGGATCGCTGTAACGTTTGATTTACTTCCGATTTGAAGAGACCGCATCCGATGCCGTGACCGACAGCCGATGTGTACCGATAACATAGTTTTGAAAACAGGGATCGATTCGTGAACCAATCGAATGCAACGGACGCGCTGCGTAAGAAAAAACCCGGTGGACAGAAATGTGCCGGGGCGCGAACGAAAGACACCTCGTCCTGCCGGGATACCGAGATCAGGGCCTTGCGGAAAAACGAGGCTCGTTATCGTCTCCTTGCCGACAGGATGAACGATATTATCTGGACCCAGGACCTCGATTTACGAACCACCTATGTCAGCCCTTCCGTTGAAAAATTGCTGGGGTTTACTCCGGAAGAACGAAAGAGCCAGCGTGTCGACGAACAGGTGACTCCCTCGTCGCTCGCTCATATCAGGGAGGTGCTGGCCCAGGAACTGGAACTGGAAGAGCAGGGCGGCGCAGATTCCGACAGAACGCTGACCATCGAGGTGGAGTACTATCACAAGAACGGCTCCACGCGGTGGTTTGAAAACGTGGTGGGAGGAATCCGGGACGACGACGGCAGGCTCGTCGGCATTCATGGTGTATCCCGGGATATAACGGAGCGGAAACGGATCGATGATATCCTCAGGGCCAGTGAACAGAAGTATCATTCGATTTTTACGTATTCAACCGACACGATTCTTTTAACCACGCCGGACGGCGATATTCTCGACGCCAACCCGGCCGCGTGCGAGATGTTCGGCCGTTCTCTCGAAGAGATAAGGCAAGTCGGGCGAAGCGGGCTGATTGACGTAACGGACCCGCTGGTGAAAAAGGCATTGCTCGAGCGGGAACATAAAGAGCAGTCGCGAGCCGAGATCCCCATGGTGCGGGCAAACGGCGAAAAATTTCCCGCGGAAGTCACATCGACAATATTCACGGATGAGAACGGCCGGCAGAAAACCAGCATGATCATCCGGGATATCACCAAGCGGAAACAGCTTGAAGAAGAGCTATTGAAAAGAGAACGGCAGCTCGAGAAACTCGCGTCAAATGTTCCCGGATTGATCTACCAGTTTCTGAGAAGGCCTGACGGAACATACTGCATTCCCTTTGCCACGGATGCGATCGAGAATATTTACGGATGCACGCCCGAAGATGTGGTCGATGACTTTTCTCCCGTTATAAAAGCGATTTTGCCCCGGGACCTTAAAAAATTTATGGACTCCATAGAATCATCGGCGCGACACATATCTTCGTGGCATTGCGAATACCGGGTAAAAATTCCGGGTCGTCCCGTCAGATGGATACTTGGCCGGGCATCACCGGAGAAACTGGAAGACGGCAGCATCCTCTGGAACGGGTTCAACATGGACATTACGCAATCAAAGCATGCTGAAGCCGAACGGGAAAAAGCGGTTGAAGCGCTTCGCCGCAGCGAGATGCACTACCGGATGGTCGTCGATAACGCCAATGACATCGTCTGGACTTTTGATCGCGGTTCCATGACATACAGTTTTGTGTCTCCGTCCATTGAACGATTGCTGGGCTATACCGTCAAGGAAGCAACGACGAAAACGATGAAAGACAGCTTTCCGCCGGAAAGCCGGAAGGATGTAATCGCGGCCTTTTCGAAACTTGTGCGGTGTGAATGCGAAGACGACCGCGTGACTGTCGAGGCTGAGCATTATCGCAAAAACGGCGGAACGGTATGGATGGAAATAAGCTCAAAGACGATAAAAAATGATGCGGGCGCGGTGGTCGGGTTCTCCGGCGTCAGCCGGGACATAACGGACCGGAAGCGGGTCGAAACGGAACGAGAACAAACGCTCCAGCAACTTGCCCGTTCCCAGGCCACCCTGAGAAGCATCATCGAGTTTCTTCCCGAAGCTGCGGTGGTTATCGACAACGAAGGGAAGGTGCTCGAGTGGAACAGGGCAATGGAGACCCTCACCGGTGTTCCTGCCGGGGAGATCCTGGGCCGCGGCGATCACGAGTATGCAAAGGCCCTGTACGGAGACCGCCGTCCGATGCTTGTCGATGTCGCGCTACATCCGGAACTTCGAGGCCGGACGGGTCATGAACATATTATGCGTTTCGACGATTTTTTCTACGCGGAGGCCATGAAACCCGCCGCGCAACGCAATGATTTGTATCTGACCGCGGCGGCCGCGACGCTTCATGACGCTGAAGGCAATGTTATAGGCGCCGTGGAGACGATACGGGACGAAACGGAGCGAAGGAATCTGGAGCGGCAGCTTCAGCAATCGGAAAAGATGGTTTCCCTGGGCCGAATATCGGCGGGCGTGGCCCACGAGATATTGAACCCCGTCGGCATCATTTCGCTGGAACTGCAACTCCTGCATACCATGCAGGACATGCCGGAGGCGGCCCGGGAGGAACTTGACGTCTGCGCGAAGCAGGTGGAGAGAATCGTTTCCATCACCAACGATCTCAGGCAGTTAACCCGTATGCCCGACGAGGAAATGGTTCCCGACGACATCAATGACATTATCGGGCTGGTGTTGAGAATGTATGACTCGCAACTGCAGATAGAAGGTGTAACGACCGAAGTCCGCCTTGCGGAAAAACTGCCCGCCATACCGGTAAACCGGCAAAAAATAGAGCAGGCGATTATCAATCTCGTTTCGAACGCACTGGCGGCCATGGAAGGGAAAAAACAGAAAGTTCTCACAATTCAAACGGATATCGTCGAGTTGGACGGCGGCCGCGCTATCAGAATAACGATCGCCGATACCGGTACGGGTATCAAGAAAAAGGATCTTCATCGAATATTCGAGCCGTTCTATACTACCAGGGAGCAGGGAAAAGGGACGGGAGTCGGTCTTTTCATAACACATGAAATCGTTTACCGTCACGGTGGTACAATCCGGGCCGAAAACAACGAATGGGGCGGAGCGTCGTTTTTCGTAAATCTGCCGGTCGAAAAAAGGGCGGAAGGATAAGACGGAGATGACGGGCGCGGAAAAAGGACGGTTGAAGATACTCCTCGTTGATGATGAACCGGAAATCCTGAGAATCCTGCAGGAATATTTCGAGTTCTACGGCTACGAGACCTGCACCGCAAAGACCGGCGATGAGGCGCTCGAGAAATTCAACCGCTTCCATCCCCACGCGGTGCTTCTCGATATTATCATGCCCGGCCGCGGAGGCATCGAAGTGCTGAAGGAAATAAAGGATAAAGCTCCGCGAACAGTGGTGGTCGTGATAACCGCCGTCATCGACGAGGCTACTGTTAAAGCCGCGATGTCATCGGGCGCCGACGATTACATACTCAAACCGTTTCGCCTGCAGGACCTGGACAGCAAGGTGCATGACCTGCTCAATCTGCGCCGGCAGCCCGGCGAGGCCTGAGCCGGTTCAGTCAATAAGAAGACATTCAGCCGTGGTATAAAACAGACCTCGCCACTGCAAGAATAGGCACGACAAGCCGGAGACCTTCCGAAAGAGGACAACCACGGACAGTTTTCGGAAAACGCGGAGCTGTTCGAGTGCAAACGCTCCGCACGGTGAATGAAGGTCATTCACTCGAAACGTCAGAGATTTTCTCCTATAACCTGCCTCACCATTTCGTTCGGTCCGAGATAAATCTGGACTATCTTCGCGTCACGCATGTATTTTTCGACAGGGTACTCCCGCGAATAACCGTAGGACCCCATGACCTGCACACAGTCCGTCGTCACCCGCATGGCGGCGTTCGTGCCATATACTTTCGCCATGTCCGAGTAGACCGCCCTCCGGGGATGCCGCTTTTTGAGGGCCCACGAGGCCCGGTATACCATGAGCCGCGCCGCGTCTATTTCCATCGCCATGTCGGCGAACATGGCCGAGATAAGGCTGTGCGCCACAAGCGGTTTTCCTCCGACCACCCTGGATTTGCAGTATTCGAGCGCGTATTCAAAGGCGCCGCGGGCGATGCCGACGGAGATCATGCCCGCTCCCAGGCGGTTGTAGGTCACGGTTGTCTGCAGGATTCGATGGCCGTCGCCGATTTTACCCAGGAGATTGGTTTTCGGCACGCGCACCTCGTCGAAAATGATCTCGCGGTTCTGGTCTTCCGGCATGCCCATCTTGCGCTCTATTTTTCCGAAAGACAGCCCCGGCGTTCCGGCCTCGACCACGAGAATACACGAACCTTCCTCTTCCTTCTCGCGGTTCGTGGTCGCGACAACCACATAGTGCGAAGCGATGCCGGCGTTGCTCGGCCAGATCTTGACGCCGTTGATGACATACTCGTCGCCGTCTTCCCGAACAATGGTCTTGACCGTTTTCAGTTTCATTCTCGGGTCTTCGATATCGGCGCCCGAAGCGGGTTCCGTCATGCAGATGCAGCCGAGATTGGGAGTTTCGCGTGAACTGAGGGGCCGCAGGAACCGTTCCCGCTGCTCGTCGTTCGCGGCGATGACGATAGGCGTCTGGGCGAACCACGTGTCTCCGATGACGCAGGCGACGCCGCCGTTCACCGCGGCCAGTTCCTCGAGAACGGCCATGATCGTCATACCGTCGGCCCCCGACCCTCCGTATTTCGGATCTACGGGAAGACCCATGAATCCCAGAGCGGCGGCTTTCTTCAACACCTCCGACATGTACCGGTGCGTCTCCCAGTCATCGTCGAATTTGCCGTTCAGGGGCCTGACCTCGTTTTCGGCAAACCGTTTCGCCAGTTCCTGGTATTGCTTTCTTTCTTCCGACAGTTCGAAACTGTACATTGGAATCCCTCCTTTCCGATGGGACAGTTGCAGCAGGGAAAG
>JAGYOR010000012.1 GCA_018399535.1 Deltaproteobacteria bacterium
TCCTCCAGGCCGGGAAGGTCGGCTATCCTGCCTGGTCGACGCCCTCATCTGATCCGGCAGGCGGAATCAGGAGGACGGTAGCCACTTTACGCGGCTACGGCGTAATCGTAGTTGTCTGCGATTATGTTTTCCTACCTGTTTAACGAGGCCTGTAGGAACCTCGGCACGCTTCTACAGCTTCAACTATCCCCGTCGAAACCGTTTCGCCCCCATGACAGTGCCATGGTATTGAAAGTATAATCATTCCGGTTGATTTCGTCAAGATTTATTCACGCGTTCCGCGATGGACGGCGGGTTCCCGCCCGGCCGGGTTACCGGGTCAGGTCCTTCAAGGCCCGCTCCATTTCACGACGGTCCGTTTTGCGCTTGAGGTCTTCCCGTTTGTCATACAATTTTTTCCCCCGTCCCACGCCGATTTCGATTTTCACCTTGCCGTTTTTGAAATAGGCGCGGGTGGGAACAAGCGTCAGTCCCTTTTCCTGGAATTTGCCGTAAAGCCGTTTGATTTCACGCTTGTGAAGGAGAAGCTTTCTGCGTCTGAGCGGGTCGTGATTGTAGCGGTTTCCGTGGCTGTAGGGGGAGATGTGCATTCCCTCGAGGAATAACTCGCCGTCCTTGATGATGCCGTAACTGTCCTTAATGTTCGCCCGACCTTCGCGGAGTGATTTGACCTCCGTCCCCAATAAAACAATGCCGGCTTCGTAGAGGTCGTCAATGAAGTAATTCAGCCGGGCCATTTTATTCTGGCAGATGAGTTTTTCCTTATTTGTATTCCGTGACTTTGTC
This sequence comes from Deltaproteobacteria bacterium, assembly GCA_018399535.1. Taxonomy (GTDB): domain Bacteria; phylum Desulfobacterota; class Syntrophia; order Syntrophales; family UBA2210; genus MLS-D. Next base: position 787 of record JAGYOR010000012.1, read on the forward strand.
ATAGTTATAGTCTTTTTGAAAACAGTCGTCGCCGCCTCCGTGCCGGCGACGCTTATCTATGTGTTTCCTTTTTGCGGCAGATAGTCAAGTTTTACATGGGACATTGCTTTAAAAAGGTTGTCCCGGATGTGCCGGTTGTCCTTTTCAAGGTCCCGCAACAGGTTCTTTACGTACATACGATGAGATACGGGCGCCGTGGGACAGAGATTCGGTATATGGGGAAATCCCCGTTCATGGGCGTAACGTTTGACCAGGTGTTCACTGAGATATGCCAGGGGCCTGATTATATGGAGCTTTCCGTTGAAGATCGGCTGATTCGGCATCATGGTGCTGATTTCCCGGGCGAAAAACATGTTGATAAGCAGCGTTTCGATAATGTCATCCCGGTGATGACCGAAAGCGATCTTGTTACAGCCTTGTTCGTCGGCTATGGTAAAGATTTCTTTTCGACGAAGCCGCGAACAGAGGAAGCAGGGTTTTTTCCTGTTGGCCGGGCTGTGAGAGAAAGTCCCGATATCGGTTTTTTTTATAATGCACGTATGTCCGTTGTCGCTCATAAACTGTTGCAGTGCCCCGGAGCCGGCGTGTGCGGGATCAAAGCCGAGGTCGACATGAACGGCGAGGATTTCGAAATGTGGAAGATGCAGCATGGGCGTTGACAGGAGGTCGAGCAATACCAGGCTGTCAGTGCCGCCGGATACGCCGACAAGCACGCGGTCGCCTTTTTCGATCATATTGTAGTCGAGGGCCGCCTGTTCGAGCCATTTTTTCAGATGAAGGAAGAGGCGGGTGTCTTTAGCCGGTTTCATGTTCCGATCTCGCAGTAGTCTTGAGTGGTCGCATCATATACCAGGAAAGGCATCCTCATCAAAGAAATTATATCCCGCAATACACTGAAGACGAAAAATCGATCAATTGTTATTATATTGATATAAAAGAGATTATTGGCTGATTTTGCGGCTGGTTCGTGATTATTTCGAAAAAAATTATAAAAAAGACTTGACTTAGGGAGCGCTTGTATTAAAAAATACAATGGCAGGTTATTTTTTTCCTACTTTTTAAGTGTTTTCAGCTCTTTTCATGACAATACGGTGACGAAAGGCGGCTTTTGCGCAGAAAAAACGCCAGTAATCACCGTACGGTACATTTTCATACTCTCCAGGGTTGCAACGTGTTTCTGGTTTGTGATGTTACTAAGGACCTGATCCGCGCAATCACACAGAACGTTGCTTGAATCTCTCATGGTGTATCGGTGCAGACGATGTCGGCAGGCCGGAGCGGCTTCCGAAAAATGTTCTTTACACGGCATTGGGGAGTTTATCGTATGGCAACCTTTCTTATTAACACCCCTGAACCTATGATGAAGGTCAGGGTAATCGCCATCAAGGATCAATCTCAACAAACCCTCGAACGGCTTCAGGAATTGGGAGTGCTCCATATTGAGGAAGCTTCCGACCTTAGTCCTCTCGACCGCGATCGAATAGAAACGGAGCGTCGGCGCATACGCGAGGCCCTCGTTCTGCTCGACGATATTATTTCCTACCTCCCCGAACCGAAAACGGTTTTCATAGGCGATGCCGGGTTCCGGGATACCCGGGTTCGCGTCATTGACGAAGTGACGCGGCTCCACCGATCTTTTTCCCGGATCATAGCCAAATTCAACGGCGCGAAAAACGAGCTGACCCACCTGGAGATGCTTGACCGGTATCTTGGCAGCCTGGAACCGTTGATCAATCCGCTGGTGAAAGACCTTCAATATTCGGGAAGGTATCTTTACAGCAACGTGATTGTTCTTTCCGATGACACCTTCCGTATTTTTCGGGACAAAACAGAGGCTCAGTTGTTCCGCGAGGTATCCGTTTCGCCGGAGGAGGGCATGGTCGTTGCCTTTTTCATTGCCGGCGCGGAGTACCGACGGCAGATAGAGGCGATTATCAGGGATCTCGGCATCACCGTGCCTGATATTCCCGACAGTGATCTCGCGTTGTCGGACTTTCTTGCCCGGAACCGTGAAGCGATAGCACGGTCGCGCGAAGAATCCGCAAAGGCGACAGCCGAGTTGCTGGATACAATAGGCGGGCAACTGGAGACGATTGCCCTGTTCAGGGAGATACTGACCGCCGAATTCGGCCGCTACACGGTGCTGCTCCAGGCCGCCGAGGCGCGGTACGTCACTCTCATCGAAGGATGGGCTCCCGAGGTCGACGCGGGGCCGATCGAATCCCGCCTCAAGGAATCCATCGGTGACGTCTTCGTGGAGATGAGCCACCCGATTCCTGTCGACAGGCCGCCCACAAAACTCAGAAACTCGAAGGGAGTACAGCCTTTCGAAGTCATCGTGCGTCTCTTCAGCCTGCCACGTTACGGAGACTGGGATCCCACTCCCAGCGTCGCGTATTTTTTCGCTTTTTTCTTCGGACTCATGCTCAACGACCTGGTCTACGCCCTGGGCCTCCTTTTCCTGGCCCGGTTCGTCCTGGACAAGCTGGTAGACGATCCTGATTCCGAAGGCACCAGGCTTTTTCGCAAGGTGCTTTATATCAGCGGCGGTGTCTCGGTGGTTTTCAGCATACTGTCGGGTACCTACCTGGGTGATTTTCCGAGCAAGTTCCTGGGTATAGATCTCACTTCGATGGCGTTGCTGAAACCGGTGCAGGCCGTTTTGAATGACCCCATTTCATTTATTATTCTGGCGCTGGTCATCGGCATCATACATCTCAACCTGGCACATGTGCTGGCTCTCATCAAAGCCGTGCGGGAACGGGACCGCGGCACCATCGTCAGCAAGATCGGATTGTTTCTGATTCAGCTTTTCGGCATTCCCTATCTTATGTACGCCATGTTTAACCTGCCCCTGGGGTTCCTGTCCCTGGATGCCGGGGCATACCAGGTATTTCTTTATATCGTCTATTTCGGCGTGATCCTGCTCATTATCGGTTCCGTGATGACAATGAGAGGACTGGGATCGTTTTTCTGGATTTTCGACCTGACCGGTATACTGGGCGATATCATGTCGTATTCACGACTTGCCGGCGTGGGGCTGGCCACATTCTATCTGGCGTCTTCTTTCAACCTGCTTTCGGGATGGATCGCCGACATCGCCGGCGCCCTTATTCCCGGCTTCCCGGGTCAAGTGGCCGCCTTCCTCGTCGCAACAATTCTGCTTGTCATGTTTCATTTGCTCAACCTGTTGCTCAGCAGCCTCGCGGCATTCATTCATTCGCTGAGGCTGTGTTTCGTAGAGTACCTGCTCAAGTTCTACGAAGGGGGGGGGCGTGACTACGTGCCCTTTCATATGCGGTTTCGCAGGGAGGTCGTGTTAGGCAAATAACCTTTAGAAGAGAGGTGGACAACAATGACGGTGATCGAAGGTTTGGCTATCTTTGGGGGAGCCATGGCGCTTGCGGGCGGTCTGGCAGGTTCGGCAATGGGTATCGGTAACGCGGCCTCTTCCGGAACGGCCACCCTGTCGGAAGATTCCGGCCAGCTGAGAAACGTGATCGTGCTGGCGTCGCTGCCCATGACACAGAGTTTTTACGGGCTTATTGTGCTTATCATAATACTCACCGTGGTAATGCCGAATCTCGCCACCGCGGGCATGGGTGCGGGACTTGCCGTGCTGGGCATCGGCATCATGGGCGGTTTCGCCCAGGTGTTCTCGGCCATTTTTCAGGGTTCCGTCTGTGCCGCGGGTATCGCCTTATTACCCAAAACGAGAGGGCGGATTCTGACGTTGGCCATGATGTTGGCCGTTTTCGTCGAGCTTATCGGTGTTCTGGGTCTCGTTTTCAGCATTATGGCGCTGAGCCTGCTGGGACTCATGTAACTTCGTACAGGCAAAGGGGATTTTCATGGAAAACAAGGAGATACGCGAAGCTATTCTGAAGAAGGCCCGCGATGAAGCCGCCCGAATTGTCGACGAAGCGAAGGAAAAGGGAGGGACGGTTGTAGCGCAGGCTCAGGAACGGAAAAAACAGCTTCTCGAAGATGAAAAAAACAGGGTCATCGCGGAAGCAAAGCGGGAAGCGGCGAAATTACTCGCCCAGTCAACGCTCAAGGAACGTCAGACGATTCTTCGGGCGAAAGACGGGGTCATGCAGGAGATATTGGAACAAGCACGAAAAGAACTGGAACGGCAGCCAATGGACCGTAACCAGATTGAGCCGTTGCTCAACGAGGCTCTCGAGGCACTGGTCACCGACGGAACGGTTCGGCTCTTCGTGGCGCCGAAAGACAGCGAGGCTGTGCGTGAGTTCATACAAACGCGTGACGAGCTGAAGGAAAAAATCGTCGAGGTCAAGGAACAGGACATGATGGGGGGAATCATCGCCGAAACGGCCGACGGCATGATCAGCATCGACAACAGTTTTGAAAGACGGCTTGCCATGTTGATTCCCAAAATATTGCCCGAAATCGGGAAGAAACTGTTCGGGGGCTAGAGACAATTGAAGCTGACCAACACGGCTTATTCCTTTGCCTGTGCTTATCTCAAGGGAGAAGAGGCCCGGTGTCTCACGTCGGACCACGTGGAAGGGCTGAGCCAGCGGGCATCGACGATACGTGACAATCTGGAGATTATCAGGAACACCGATCTGGGTGAATACCTCGCGGATATGTCCATAAACACTATCGGCGAGCTCGACGAACAGCTCTGGGATTATCTTCGCCTCTGTGGTGAGCGCCTGGAAAAATTCAGGCTTCCCCGGGATATGTCGCGGCTGCTTGAGCTGTACCTGAGAAAGTTCGACCTCATGAATGTGAAGATCGCCCTGAGAAAAGTCGTCAGCAAGGAGCAACTCCCCGCCGTACCCATAGGCGCCGTTTATGAACTGGGTTATTCCGACGAACTGATGCTGGCGGAGACGATCAGGGACATCACGGAGGTCCTGATCAAGGCGGATCTTATCGACTATGTCGATATTCTCGAGGACATCAAGGATATCGACCGACGGTCTCTGATCGAAGGTGAAACGCGGCTCGACAATCGTTATTTCTCGCAACTGCGGCAGGCAGTGGCGGGAATGACCGACGGCGGCGCGCTGTCCATGGCCCTGACCGTCATGATCGACAGCACCAACCTGGGGCTTGTCTTTCGGACGGCGATCGCGGAATCCGGCGAGTTCTCGGGAGATTTCTTCCTCGAGGGGGGATACGTGTTCTCCGAAACGACCTTGCGGGAGATGGCCTCCATGAAGCCGCTTGAAATCATCGCCCGACTCGAAGGAACCGACTACGAACTGGCCGCCCAGGACATAGTCAAACTTTACGAGAAATCGGGCATGATTGATTCCGTGGACCGGATCGTGGAAAAACAGAAGTTCCGGCTTCTGCAGGAACTTCTGTCTCCGCGGGCGCTTTCTCCCTGTAACCTTCTCTGGTACCTCTATCTCAAGGAGATCGAAATACGCAATCTCCGGCTGCTTTTGAAGACCGGGTTCGACGGTCTCGCGACCGGTGAAATTCGGGATTACCTGGTGATGACGTCATGAAAAAACTGCAGGATATGTCTATAGCGATAATCGGTACAGACGACCAGACATCCATCATGCGTCTGGCGGGTGTGAATAAATATTGCCGCATCGCGGAAGATGGCGGCGGTGAAGATCAGCGTCAGGAGATTCGAAAGGGGCTGGATGCCTTTCTCAAGGATCCATCCATCGGCATTATCATGATTCCGGAAAACTGGCGGGTCCATGTCGCGGATATGCTGGAACGGATGCAAAAGGCGAAGGGTGTTCCCAAAAAGGCGATCATCGAGTATCCGCCCGGGCTGAAGGCGGAGCCGATGGACGTGAAGGCATTCTACAGGAATTACACGAGGAATCTCATCGGATTCAACGTGGAGATATGACCCTCGTTCAGCGGGGGGGTATATAGTGTGGAAAATAGTGAACCAGGCAACAGTAAATACATAAAGCGAGGCGGGACTTATGGGGAAAATCTGGAGAATTTCGGGACCGGTTATTATTGCCGAAAAGATGCGCGGTTCCCAGGTTTACGAAGTGGTCGACGTGGGAGACGACCGCCTTACCGGTGAGATCATCGGGCTCGAGGGCGACAAGGCGGTTATACAGGTCTACGAGGACACGGCGGGACTCCGGGTCGGAGAACCCGTAACGGGAACCGGCGAGATACTCATGGTCGATCTCGGTCCCGGCATGGTGGGAAATATCTACGACGGCGTTCAGCGTTCACTGGTCACCATGCAGGAAGACATCGGCGATTTTATTCTCAGGGGTACCCGGACATTCGCCCTGGACAGGGACAAGAAATGGCGTTTCACGCCGTCCGTCAAGGCCGGGGACGCCGTGGGCGAGGGGGATATCATCGGCAGCGTTCCCGAAACGGGACTTATCGAACACAAAATCATGGTGCCCATCGGCGTTGAAGGAAAGATTCTCGAGATTCACGAAGGAGATTTCACCATCGAAGAGCCTGTAGCCGTGATCGAACATGACGGAACGCGCAGGGAACTCACCATGGTGCAGCGCTGGCCGGCCCGTAAGCCCCGTATCTACAAGCGGCGCTTCGATCCCGTCGATCTCCTGGTGACGGGTACGAGAATCATCGACTATCTCTTCCCGCTGGCCCTCGGCGGAAAGGCGGCGATCCCCGGAGGATTCGGTACGGGGAAAACGGTCAATCTTCAGCAGATGGCCCGCTGGTCCCAGACTCACCTGAATATTTACGTGGGATGCGGTGAGCGGGGGAACGAGATGGCCGACGTTCTGCACAGTTTCAAACAGCTGAAAGACCCGGCCACGGGAAGAATGCTTCAGGAGAAGGAGATATTTATCGCCAACACGTCGAACATGCCCGTTGTGGCGCGGGAAATCAGCATCTTTATAGGCATTACCATGGCCGAATATTTCAGGGACATGGGCTACGACGTGCTGCTCGTGGCGGACTCCACGTCCCGATGGGCCGAGGCGATGCGGGAAATCGGCTCCCGCCTGGAAGAAACACCGGGCGAAGAAGGATTTCCGACATACCTTGGCTCGCGGCTTTCGTCCTTCTACGAACGGTCGGGCCGGGTTGAATGCGTCGGCAACCCCGGCCGTATGGGATCGGCGACAGTCATCGGTTCGGTGAGTCCTCCCGGAGCGGACTTCAGCGAACCCGTGACCCAGGCGACACTGCGAATCGTCGACGCGCTCTATTCCCTTGACGTGGCCCTGGCGAACAAGCGGCACTTTCCCACGATCAACTGGCTCCAGAGCTACAGTCTGTATGCCGATTCCGTTGACAAGTGGTGGAACAAGATCAGCAACGAATACACCGACGTGAGAAACGAGGCGCTGGCGACCCTGCAGAAAGAAGCCGAGCTTGAAGAAATCGTTCGTCTCGTGGGGCCGGAGGCGCTTCCTGAAGACGACAAGCTGTTGCTGCTCGTGGCCCGTATGTTACGGGAGGATTTCCTGATGCAAAGCGCCTTTCATCCAGTGGACACTTATACCGAGCCGAAGAGAAACCACAAGATGATCAGGACCATTATGAAGTTCTACGAAATAAGCAGGGACATGGTCGATTCGGGAACGCTGGTCAGCGATATCTCAGCACTTAAACTGAAACAGCGGATATCGCGCATGAAGGATATACCCAATGATGAATTCGACGCGTACGTGGCGAATATCATGTCCGACATGGAACAAAGTTCGGTACACGAAGAAGAAGGAGGAGACAACTGATGGAGGCTCCGCAACTCTTTACACGGCAGACGAAAGCGATAGCCGTCGCCCGGAGATCGCTCCTCGTGATCGAGAGCATTCCGGGAATCCGTTACGACGAGATCGTCGATGTTCAACTCGGCACCGGTGAGTTGAGGACGGGGCAGGTCATCGAGGTCGGCAAGGAAACGACCGTTGTGCAGGTTTTCGGAGGCGTCAGCGAAGTCGACCTGCTGAAGAGCAAGGTTATCTACAAGGGCGAGACGCTCAAGCTTCCCGTTTCCCCGGATATTCTCGGAAGAATTTTCGACGGGAGCGGCAATCCCATCGACGGAGGACCTCCTGTAATTGCTGAATCCTACCTGGATATCAACGGAATTCCGGCCAATCCTTCCTCCCGTATACCGCCTGCCGAATTCATCGAGACGGGGATTTCCGCCATCGACGGGCTGAACGTCCTGGTCAGGGGACAGAAACTGCCGATATTCAGTGGATCCGGACTGCCGCACAATAAAATCGCGGCCCAGATATTGCGCCAGGCGTCACTGCGGGGCAAATCGGAAGAATTCGCCATTGTTTTCGGCGCCATAGGAGTCAGCTATGACGACGCGGCCTATTTTATCGACAATCTCGAACAAACGGGCGCACTGAGCAGGGCCGTGGCATTCATCAACACCGCTTCATCACCGGTCATCGAACGGTTGTCGACGCCGCGCCTGGCTTTGACCGCCGCTGAATATCTTGCATGGGAACAGGACAAGCACGTGCTCGTCATCCTGACGGACATCACGAACTACTGCGACGCCCTGCGGGAACTCGCGGCCATGCGGGGCGAGATACCGAGCCGGCGCGGATACCCGGGATACATGTACACGGACCTGGCGTCACTCTATGAACGGGCCGGCCGAATATCCGGCAGGGAAGGATCGGTCACCATTCTGCCGATTCTGACCATGCCCGACGACGACATCACCCATCCCATCGCCGACCTGACGGGGTACATCACGGAAGGGCAGATCGTTCTTTCGAGAGCCCTGGAACGGAAACGCATCTACCCGCCCATCGACGTGTTCCTTTCCCTTTCGCGTATGATGAAGGAGGGTATCGGCGAAGGAAACACCCGTGAAGATCATAATAATGTCTTCATGCAGTCCTACGCCATGTACGCGGAGGGAAATTATCTGCGCGAGATTTCAACGGTCATCGGGTCCGAGGCCCTGAGCGACCGGGACAAGACATATCTCGAAGTTTCAGATCGTTTTGAACAGGAATTTATCTCCCAGGGTGAGTCGGAGCGGAGATCCGTCGAGGAGACACTGGAAATCGCCTGGAATTTGTTTTCCGTGCTTCCCGTAGAGGACTTGAAGCTGATACAACAACAGTATATCGACCGGTATCTGCCAAAAAGCGGTTGATATCCGGTAGATTCTGAAAGGCAAGTCACATGGCCATCAAGATACAGGTGCCGCGGCCCACTAAAATGGAACTGTCCCGCCTGAAGAAGCGGCATAAGCTGGCGACGCGGATTCAGAAGATCGTCAAGGATCGGTTGTCGCTTCTGATCATGGAATTTCTTCAGACCGTCAAGGAATGCGCCGCCGTCCGGGAGCGGTTGCTTGCCGATTTTTCGGAAGCCTACAGGGCGTACTCCGTTGCCTTCGGGTATCACGGCAAAACGCCCCTGGAAAAGGAAATGGCCCTGTCGGAGATGCCCTTTACGGTAAGCTCGGGCACCAGGAACGTGGCGGGCGTCAAGTTGCCCTTCTTCGAGATCGAAAAAGGCGAAGCAGCCACGGCCCAGCTCAGGAACCGGATCGATGGTTCGTCGGTTCTCGATCAGAGTATTGAGCAGTCCCGGAAATGCCTGGAAACAATCATTCAATTGACGGAGCTTCAGAACTCGCTCGATTTGCTGGGAACGGAAATCAACAAGGTGAAGCGGGTCAACAACGCTTTGGAATTTATTGTTATTCCCGCGCTCGATGTGACGATCCGGTACCTGAACATGAAATTCGAAGAGCGGGACCGCGAGGAAACGGCCAGGCTGAAATACGTCAAGCAGCTTCTTGAACGGAAAGAAGCTCATGCCTACTGATGCGACAAAAAAAGGCGACACGCCGGCGGAGGTTTATCTCTACAACGAGTTCAGGGCCATAAACGCCCATGTTCCACGACGACGCAAAAGCATCGAGGAACTGCTCGGCGAGAGCGCGCCCCAGATAGACTGCGGCGACGGGAGCACCCACTTTTTTCGAAAGAAGGAACTGCAGCTGCTCGCCGACATGCTTGACGAGGAAGAGAGAAAGGATTTCATGCTGCCGATGCTGATCGAGGTATCATCACGGGACAATTCCTACGCGGTTCCATCGCCCGGGGGAACGGAGGCAAAGGTCCTGTCGAAAATTTGCGGGACGAACCTGTCCCCGGTGATGAACAGGGTTACTCTCTTCAAGCCGCACCTGTCGGTAATTCGGAGCGTGTTGAAAACATGCACGCAATATATTTTTGTAGCGTAATAATGAATTTTTTGAAAGGAGCCTGATCATGCAAGCATTCTCCGACAAGTTGATCAACATCACGGCAGAGCACAAGGAGGAAATGTCCAAGCGATGGTGCAGGGCAGTAAGGTCGAATCCGAGAACGCCGTCGTTCCACACTTTTTCAGAGGAAGAATGTTATGATCACGCACTCAATTACTATATCAAGTTGAAGGATATGTATTTTGATGAAAAACCTTACCCTGAAGTGCAAAAATACTTCGGCCGATATGCGGAACAATTTTTCAAAAGAGGTATTCCCCTGGATGAAGCGGTGTACGCGCTTATCATGATGCGCCGCCACATGTGGCTTTACGCGGATTTCCAGGCGCCTTTCCTCACGGGCATGGAACACCACCAGGCGGTGGAAACCATAAACAGGACGATTCGTATTTTTGATCACGGCATATACATAGTCATTCAAAAATACGAAGAGCTACGGAATACGTGACAGGGAGTGTAACTCATGGCGGAAGACACCTATACGAGCATCAAGGATATAGAAGCCGAGGCGGAAAAAATTATAGAAGAAGCAAAAGCAACCGCCAAAGCGACAACTGAAAAAGCGCGGGCCGAGGCCAGGGAGATTCTCGCGTCGGAAATTTCCATCGGCGACACGTCTGATGTTGAGAAAGAAATAATTGCCCAGGCCGAGGAAGAAGCCCGCCGGAAAATAGAAGAAGCGGAGCGACGGGCGGCGAAACTTAAAAAGTCTTCCGTCGAGCAAGTCGAGGGAGTCGTCAATGAAATCGTCGATTATATGAAGGGTGTGCGCTGACAATTGTTGCCCGCCGGTACATTCCCGCCGGCGGGACGGCTTTTTTCATGTAACTTGTCACAGCCTCTGCCGGGCGATTCACAAAACATTACAGCCCGTCTTTCCGTTGTTTTTCCGGCAGTTCCACCGCTCCGACCGGAGACGGTGTGATTTTCCAGTGTGTCCTTGAATTCGTGGGTAAAGCGTTATATACAGCGGCTATCACTATCAAGATAGGGGACGAATGTCATGACGGAAATTATCGACGTACAGGCACGCGAGATTCTCGATTCACGGGGCAATCCTACCGTTGAGGTCGATGTCATTCTCAGTTCCGATATACGGGGGCGGGCGTCCGTTCCATCCGGAGCATCCACGGGGGAGCACGAGATGCTGGAGCTGCGGGACGGTGATCAGGACCGTTATTCCGGCAAGGGTGTCAGGGAGGCGGTCCGTAACGTTGTCGAAACGATAGCTCCCGAGATAGTCGGTCTGAGTTGCCTGGACCAGCGGGCCGTCGATCTGCGCATGATCGAACTCGACGGAACTCCGAACAAGAGCAGACTGGGCGCCAACGCCATGCTGGGCGTATCGCTCGCCTGCGCCAGGGCGGCCGCGGAAGTGCTCGGTGTTCCCCTTTACCGCTATATCGGCGGCGTGTCCGCCTGTGAGATTCCAGTGCCGATGATGAATATTCTCAACGGCGGACAGCATGCGGACAACAATGTCGATATTCAGGAATTCATGATCATGCCGCTGGGAGCTCCCTCCTTCTCGGAAGGGTTGCGCATGGCGGCTGAAACCTTTCATCGATTGAAGGCGGTATTGAAAGAAAAGGGATACAATACCGCCGTGGGCGACGAGGGCGGTTTCGCGCCGAACCTCCAGTCGAACGAAGAGGCCCTGGCGCTGATCGTGGAAGCAATCACCCGAAGCGGCTACGAGCCGGGGAAGGACATTGCCATTGCCCTGGACGCCGCTGCGAACTCCTTCTACCGGAACGGGACATATGTTCTGACAGCCGAAGAAAAGCCTGAAAAATCGGCGTCGGAACTTATTGTATTTTACGAGGATCTCTTGTCCCGCTACCCGATCGTGTCCATTGAAGACGGCCTGGCCGAAGACGACTGGGACGGCTGGCACATGATGACTGAGCGGCTGGGTTCGAAGATTCAGATCGTGGGCGACGATATTTTTGTCACCACCAAATCGCGTCTTGAAAAGGGCGTTTCGCTCGGCGTGGCCAATTCCATACTGATCAAGCTCAACCAGATCGGGACACTTTCGGAGACACTCGAAACTGTTCAATACGCAAAAGAGTCCGGCTACACGACGGTCATATCGCACCGTTCCGGAGAAACGGAAGATTCCTTCATGGCCGACGTAGCCGTGGCAATGAACTGCGGGCAGATCAAAAGCGGTTCGCTGTCGCGAAGCGAGCGACTGGCCAAGTACAACCAGCTTCTTCGTATCGAAGAAGAACTGGGGTCCTCGGCCGTTTACCGCGGGGGAGATGCTCTATACAGTACGAAGTAAAAGACGCGACCGGGTCGGACGTGACCCGGTAATCAGGAGGACCGTCTCATCGGGGCGTGACGAACTTGAACAAGGTCTGTCTCGCTGTTTCAAGCCGGTTCCGATCATCGGTAAGCACCAGGTGGGGGCCCTCTTTCTTCCGTTCACGTTCCGCGCCGCGATCGACTGTCTCGATGATTCTCATATCGCGAAGGTAGCGAAGCGCGCCCCGGTAGTTTGCCTGGGAGAGCGCTTCCGACCGTGAAATCTCGCCTTTGCTGAACATTTTTATTCCGAGTTTATGGGTCCGCTTCATGAGGTCCCGTTCACCTCTCGGGCGTGTTTTGAGGCAGGAACTGCCGCGGAGCATGATCCAGTAGGACTCGATATAATTCTGTATCAGCCCGGCGAAGGGTACCAGGCTGATCCGTCCCCTGCCGGTCACTTCGAGGCAGCCGGTGTTGTCGAACGTGGTCTGGTGGGCCACCATGCCCCGGTCGGCCATATATGCCAGGGTATCCCTGATTTCTTCCATATCGTCGCTTTCGTCGTCGAATATGAATTCATTCCAGAAGAGGGTTTTTAAAAACCGGTAGTCGGCGAGGATTTTTTCAAGCTTCACGCTGTCTTCGTCGGTGGAGAGGATTGATGCGGCCACGAAGGCGGGGGGAATGAAAAAGTGTAAAATCGTGTTCTTATAATATTCCAGCCCCATCCTGCTTTCATCGTCGACGGAATAGATGATTTCAGCGAATTCTTCATCTTCGTCTTCTTCGTCGATACCCATTTTGGTTATCAACCCGGACGACTCAAAATTGTTCAGCGCCTCCAGGAAGGCCCGGTCCATGTTTGACAGGGTCGAGGAAAATTTTACCTTTCGATAGTTAAGATAATCAAAGAGTTCGTCGATTATGGTCCTCAGATCCTCCTGGGCGATGCCCCTCCGGAAGTGGCTCAGTAGGGCGGCCGCCACAAGCGCGAAAGGTGTTACCACGGAAACCTTGTTAATTCTCAGCGCGATTTCGTACCCCATCTTCCGGTACAGGCTCTGTCGTTCCTCGGTGCTGCGATCGTCGATCGCCGGAACGGTTCGGGCGAGATATTCCCTGACCTGTATGGGTTCGCCGATGTTGAGATAAACGCGGCCGTAACGTTTTTTCAGGACCCGCCTCGTTTTGACCAGGTCGGCCGTCGACTCTTTGGACTTTGTTTCGCCACCCAGTTCCCTCAGGTATGATTTCTCTTCGATGACACGATCGTAGCCAATGTAAACGGGAATCACGGCGATATCATCGCAGGCCTTTTCACGATAGGCCTGTATAACCATGGAAAGCAGGCCGTAGCGGGGCATGACCATTTTGCCGGTCCGGCTGCGGCCGCCTTCGATGAAAAATTCCAGCGGATGACCTTCCTGAATGAGAACCTTGAGATATTTTTCAAAAACGAGCCGGTAGAGCGTGTCGCCCGCAAAGGTTCTCCTCAGGAAAAACGCTCCCGCCCTTCTGAAGATGTGGCCGAGAGGCCAGATGTTGAGATTGTTCCCCGCCGCGATAAAGGGAAGCTGAATATTATTATAATAAAAAATATAGTGTATCAGGAGATAGTCGATATGGCTCCTGTGGCAGGGAACAACAACGAAAGGCATCTTTTTAGAGAGTTCCCGTATCCGAATCAGTCCCTCGCGGTCAATGACGATGCCGTCGTAAATATTGTTCCATACCCAGGTCAGCAGCCGGTCGAGAAAGGCGATGTAGCTGTCCCGGTAATCGGCGGCGATTTCATGAAGGTACCGGGATGCCTCTTCAACCACGTCCTGGTAATCACGATCTTCACGCCGGGACAGTTCCTGCATGGCCTGCACCAGATCGGCGTCCCGCAGCACCAGTCCCACGATTTCCTCCCGTGATTTCAATGCAGGACCCACGATAGCACGCTTTTCCTCGTTGATGCGTCGAATGATTTCCCGCCTCAGTATGTTCGACATAATCCCCGGGGATTTGCCGCGGTGTGTTTCAAGAAACTCTGACAGGTCGATCGGTTCACAACAGATCACGGATGCCTTTTTCGAGTAACGCAGAAACAACACCAGCCTTCTGAGGGGCCCGGGATTGTCGGACGGTCCGAAGAGAATTTCCCACAAGCTGTGTTCCTGTTTTTCTCGTCTTCTACCGTAGGCGACCAGCTGCGGGACGAGAAACACGGGCGATTTCATTTCCCGCTGGGTGTCAATAAGCTGAAGGAAGGGATCCTTTGGATAGGGGCTGCTGATGTGGGCCGATCCCCGGGCGTAGATAATGCTGCTTCTGCCGGCCAGCGTGAGACGCTTGAGATATTCGTTCCGGCAGGGATTATTGACGATTCTCGAAACAAGGGATTTGAGCGCCTGTTTCCACGGTTGCCACAGGAGCATGCCGGTCCCGTGAGTGTATACGGGCGTATCGATGCCCCGCGAGACAGCAAGGTGCCGCAAGATCAGGCAATTCAGCCGGCTCTTGTTTTTCAGGCTGTAGACAACGACGCCCCGGCGCGACAGGTCCTGGAGGACGGCCACGTCTTCATCGGCGATAGTGACCCGCGCCAGCATCCGGTTCAACAACCAGATGAAAGGATATTTCCCCGGCGGGTAGAGATGGCCGCTGTAGTGCTCGCCCATCTCTTTGATTCGATGACGGACCCGGGGTCCGATGCTCCGCACATTCAACATATGATCCATCCAGACCTTCGGCATCAGGCGCTCCGGCGTCGGTAACTGAAAGAATGAGATACGGCGGTTTTTTCTGCTCAGC
Source organism: Deltaproteobacteria bacterium (assembly GCA_018399535.1). GTDB lineage: Bacteria > Desulfobacterota > Syntrophia > Syntrophales > UBA2210 > MLS-D. The sequence goes on from JAGYOR010000012.1 coordinate 16,049, forward strand.
CCCGGACGTCCCCGGTTCGGCGATCAGGCCGCCCCGCTGCCGCCGATGCAATAATCGGCGAATCGACGGTTCATGTATTCCCTGACGTGGGCTTCCACTTCGTCGGTCCGGTCGAATTTCATAACCTGCCGCAGGAGTTTTTTTGCCTCCGACAGCTTTGCTTCCCTGATGATGCGCTTCACCCGGGGGATTGCCAGCGGCGTCATGCTCAGTCCGTCGATTTCGAGACCCAACAGGAGAATTGTACAAAAAGGATCGCCCGCCATCTCGCCGCACATGGCCACTTTTATGCCGGCCCGGTGACCCGCGTCGACCACATGCTTGATCAGGCGCAGTACCGCGGGGTGGCAGGGTTTATAGAGATATCCCACGTGTTCGTTCACGCGGTCTATGGCCAGCGCGTACTGTATAAGGTCGTTAGTTCCGATACTGAAAAAATCGACTTCCTGCGCCAGCGCGTCGGCCATCATGACGGCGGACGGGACCTCGATCATGATCCCGAGCTTGATGTTTTCGTTGAAGGGAACGCCTTCGGAACGCAGATCCCCCTTCACTTTTTCCATGATATTCTTGACTTCCCTGATTTCCTCCACACCCGAGATCATGGGGATCATGATCCCGGTGTTGCCGAAAACACCGGCACGAAGAATCCCGCGCAGCTGTACCTCGAAAATATCCCGTTCCCGCAGGCAATAACGGATTGCCCGGAGTCCCATGGCAGGGTTCATTTCGTCGGCGAGGTGGGGGTCTGATACAAATTTGTCGCCGCCGAGATCGAAGGTACGTATGGTCGCCCACTTGATCCGCTCATCCTCGACAACGACCCGGTAGTGGGCGTAATGCTCCTCCTCAGTGGGCGGTTGTTCCCGGTTCACGTAAAAAAATTCCGTTCTGAAAAGGCCCACACCGTTGGCGCCGTAGTAAACCGCTGCCGGAATTTCCTCGATAAATTCGATGTTGGCGCCCACTCCAACGCTGTGGTTGTCCCGCGTGACGGCCGGCAGGTGAGCGTTTTTCAGGAAGTCCTCCTCCATGACGAAGTAATACCGTTTCTTTTCCTCGTATCGCCGGAGTGTTTCCTGATTGGGATTGATAATGACCATGCCCGAGGTGCCGTCGACGATAATGACGTCGTCTTTGTCCACTTCCCCGGTAATATTCTGAAGGCCGACAACGGCGGGAATGCCGATGGATCGAGCCACGATCGCCGTATGGGACGTTCTGCCTCCCACGTCGGTGGCAAAAGCGAAAACTTTTTTCACTTTCAGCTGCACCGTATCGGCGGGCGAAAGGTCGTGGGCGACGATTATAATCGCTTCGTCTACATCAGTCTCAGGTTCGGGCGCGACTCCCGACAAGTGACGATGTACACGCTGCACCACGGCTTCAACGTCCCGTATGCGTTCTTTCAGGTACGCATCTTCCATTTTCTTGAAGATGTCGCGGTATCGGGTGAGCGTTGACTCAAGGGCCCATTCGGCGTTGACGCCCTGGTCCCTGATAATATCAATGGTCTTTTGACTGAAACCGGTGTCCCCGAGAATCATGCTGTGTACATCAATGATGAGCGGTCCGATGCCTTCAGTGTCGTCGAGCTTGCTTCGAATCTCGTCAAGCTCACGCCGGGCTTCCTCCAGCGACTGTATGAATCTCCGGATTTCCTGTTCCACGAGGGCCGGGTCGGAAAGATCGCGACGGGCTATTGTCGCGGGTCGATGGTCGATCAGGCGCGCCTTTCCCGTGGCTATTCCCGGAGACACGCCGATTCCCTTCAATACAATGGTATGCTTCTGTTTCTGCAATGTTTTCTTACTCTTCGCCGAATTTGTCTTCGATCAGTTTTTCGAGTTCGTCCACCACGTTTTCCGCGTCTGTTCCCTCGGCGGTTACGGTGAAGGCTCCCCCCTTGGGGCAATCAAGAGTCAGTATGCCAAGGATACTTCGCCCGTCGACAACATTGCCGTCACGTTCAAAGAACACCTCGGCCTCGAATCGTTTTACCACGTTTACCAGCATTACCGCCGCCCGGGCATGAAGCCCGAGTTCATTCTTGAGCGTGAAGGTTCTTATTACATGCATAATCTACCAGGCCGCAAAAAACAAGAGGATGGTCGCCCCGTATAAAATGACCGGCATGGGGACCCGCTTTCGAACAAGCCAGAAACAGGCCAGGCAGAGAGCAGCTCCCCCCAGGGTTGCGATGAGCTTGAATCCGGCCGTGCTCGTGCCGCAGGGGGAAAGCGACAGCCATCCTCCGGCCGTGACGGCCAGAAGAACGATGGAAAGCCAGCGCAGCCTGTCCGCCGTTCCCGGCATGGCGAAACGTTTCAGAAAATCCGTGGCGCCTGTTCCGTCCCGATATGCCTCGGCGAAACCTTTCGTTCTCATGTATCCCTGTACAAGGTTGTATGCGACAAGCGCCGGAATCAGCGCCGAGAGGGACGAACATCCGACGGCGGCGACTATTCCAACCGCCAGAATCGAGCAGAACGGTCGAAGCGACCCCCAGAAGAAGGGATCGCCGAGCGCGGCATACGGTCCAGCAAGTGATTGTTTCAGGTACTGCGACTCGGCGCCCCGGCACGCTTCTTCGCGATTCAGAACAGAAGCGATAATCGGACCGACCATGTACACGTTGGTACTGAAGGATTCCGTATGTCTCAGAAGGAAAGCGCTTTTATTTTCAGCACGGGCTTGTGCGGGGGCGATCGCGTAAGCGAACCCGATATTCTGCATTTTTGAATAATTCCAGGATGCGTTTATCAGGAGCGATCGAAAAAACACGCGCACGATCGTCCCGATATTGCGCCTGTCTGATTGTAGTGTGTTCATAATCGTCCGGAAGCATGCTCCTGTCTGAAAGCCTGCGAATACCTAGCACTATTGACCTGTGAAGTCAATTGAAAGGACACAGCTTTTCGCCCGGCGCGGAATGCGGATTTTTTCGGGCGTTGAAGTTTTTTATTGACGGGCGTTAATTTTTTTGATATTTCCGCGCCCGTTCAACCGACGGCCGGGAAGCTGTTCAGGGTGCTTTACGATCCGGTGCGGCGGCAACTTACGCGGCGCACCGGTTTTTTATGCAAAAAACATATATAAGAGAGGAATGTGAAAGATGATTTGTGAAACGGTAAAGGCGGGAAGAGAATGCGTTTTTATGACCAAGAAGGGGTGCAGTTTCAACGGTGGTTCCTGTCATCCCATCGTCGAGCAGTGCAACGGCTGCGAGAAGACGATGGAATACGAGGGAGGCATCTACTGCATGCTTTATCCCGATCCCGCGGCGAAATGGGCTTACGGTCGCTGTTCAAGCGCGACGCACGTGCAGCAGGATATCAAATCCGTCACCCAGAAAGTTAATCCGCTCAAGGCCTCAAAGCGGAAGTCGAAAGGTAAATAAGCCGGGTAAATACCGTTTTCACGACATTGAAAAACCCGGCCGAAAGCGGTCGGGTTTTTTCGTCGCGAAAAAGAAACACCGGATCAGGCCAGCATGTCGCGCATGGCCTGCAACTCTTTTTTTATTTCATTCAGAATATCTTCGGAAGAACCTTTCCCCTGTTCAGGCGGGGCGCTTTTGCCGCCGTAGAGCTTTTTTTTCGCTCCCGCTATGGTGAATTTGTCCCGGTAGAGCAGGTTCTTGATCGTGAGGAGTTCCTCGATGTCGTGCCGCCGGTACAGCCGCTGGTCCGACCGCGTCCGCATGGGGCGGACGGATTTAAATTCCGACTCCCAGTAGCGAATCACGTAGGGTTCCACCCCGAGAATTCTTCCGACTTCCCCAATTCGAAAATAGACTTTGTCGGGAATCGTTACGCCCAATGGTGCGAAGCCCCCCTTACAACAGCCGCTTTTCGTGTCGGGTTACTGGTTCAACGAGTTTCTCAGGACCTGGCTCGCCTTGAAGGTCAGCACCCTTCGTTTTGAAATCTCGATGGTGTCACCTGTCTGCGGATTCCGTCCCTTGCGCGCGCGCTTGTCGTTCACGACAAAATTGCCGAATCCCGAGATCTTGATTTTTTCTCCACGGGCGAGCGTTTCCTTCATGATGTCGAAAACTGACTCGACGATACGCGCCGAGTCCCTCTTTGAAAAACCGAGCTTGTTGTAGACGTCTTGAATGATATCGGCTTTCGTCATCGTTCTTCTCCTTCGCGCCTGCTCTTTTAATCAATGCCCCGGACTTTTGCGCCCGACGCCTTTATGATTTTGTCGACGATTCGGCGATGAACATCACTGACATCGCTGTCCGCCAATGTTTTCGACGGTGACCGGTATGTGAATCTCAGGGCCAGACTCTTCATGCCTTTCGGCACGCTGGTTCCGGAGTATACATCAAATACATGAACACTTTCAAGTAATTCTTCACCTGCATCAATGCAGGGCAGGCATAGTTGGTCCGCCGTGATATTCCGATCTATCAGAAAGGCAACATCCCTGGCAACAGCCGGGAAACGGGGGATTTCCTGAAAGCGTCTGCGCGGTGAGGCCGCATTGATAAGGGCGTCTCGATTCAGCTCAAACACGAAAGCGGTCTGGGGCAGGTCCATGCGTGTGAGGACGTCCGGATGGACCTCGCCGATCACGCCGGCGCGATTGTTTCCCAAAAGAACGGCGGCGGACCGCCCGGGATGCAGAAAGGAAACGGCCGGATCCGTTTCGAATCGAGCTTCTTCGATGCCCAGGGCTCCGAAGAGCGTTTCAAGGCAGCCTTTCATATCGAAAAAGTCCGCCGGGGTTTCCTGAAAACGCCAGGATCTTTCGAAACGGGCGCCCGTGAGCAGCCCGGCGATCCGTTTTGTTTCCCGCGGCAGTTCCCCCGTTTCCGTTCTGATAAATATTTTTCCTGCTTCAAAAAATTTGAGATCGTTGTTGCCCGCGTTCATGTTTCTGCGCATCGCCCCGAGCAAACCGTATACGAGATTTGTCCTCATGACGGAAGTGTCTTCCGTCAGGGGATTTTCTATGGTCACGAACCTCCATGATTCATGGTCTTCGGGAAAACCCAGCAGGCGGCTTGATTCGGGCGAGGTGAAACTGTAGTGAATAACTTCCATGTAGCCCAGGCCGGTGAGAACATTATTAATGACGCTATCCACCTGTTCGTCATGGTCATCGTCTTCCGCCGAAGGCGGGGCGAGCGGCGGCAGCGTGACCGGGATTTTCTCGTAGCCCTCTATCCTCGCGATTTCTTCTATAAGGTCGATTTCCCTCGTTACGTCGCCCCGGAACGTGGGCGGTGTTACCCGCAATATCCCGTCGCCTTCGTCACGAACCGTCATCTCGAGGTGTCGAAGAATCTGCTGTATGCTGGACGCATCAAGGGACAGGCCGAGAATTTCCTCCGCTTTTTTGATTCTCAGCGTGATTGTCTCCGGGGGAGCGATCTTGCGGGGATATTCGTCTATGTGACCTTTCGCGACGGACCCGCCGGACAGTTCCGCCATCAGCTTTGCCGCGCGGTTAAGTGCCGGAATCACACCGCCCGGATCGACCCCCCGCTCGAAGCGGAAGGCGGCGTCGGTACTCATGCCCATTGTGCGGGATGCTTTTCGTATCGACGTGGGATTGAAATAGGCACTCTCAAGCAGGATCGCGTCTGTTTCGTCCCGCACTTCGGAATTCAGTCCGCCCATGATGCCTGCTATGGCAACGGGTTTCACTCCGTCGCAGATCATCAGCGTGTCTTTCGCGAGGATATGCATTTTTTCGTCGAGCGACTGGAATTCTTCTCCTTCAGAGGCGCCTCGGACAACGATTCTGCCTTCTTCAAGGAATGAAAAATCAAAGGCGTGCAAAGGCTGTCCATACTCCATCATGATAAAATTAGTTACGTCGACCACGTTATTGATGGAACGCAGTCCCACAGCTTCAAGCCGCACCCTCATCCAGGACGGCGATGGTCCCACGTGAACGTTCCTGATAAGACGCGCGGTGTACCGGGGGCACAACCGGGGACTCTGAATTTCCACGGAAGTCGTTCCGTGAATATCATCGCCCGTCTCGTCGCATGAAGAGTCGGGATATCGAAGGTCGGCGCCGGTAAGAAGCGCGACTTCCCGGGCGATGCCGAGCATGCTCAGGCAATCGGGACGATTGGGTGTTATGGCTACGTCGAGAACGACATCCTCGAGATCGAGTGCCCGCTGCAAATCTTCACCCAGGGGAAGCGAATGATCGAGCTGCATGATGCCCGTGGTGTCGTCGCCGATTCCCAGCTCTTCTTCGGAACAGAGCATACCGTCGGATGCCTCGCCCCTTATGGTCGAGTGCCTGATGGTGTAGCCGCCGGGAATCACGGCGCCTACTTTGGCCAGGGGGACGACATCGCCCGCGCCGATGTTCGGCGCGCCGCAGACGACACGGTAAACTTCATCGCCCGTGGTTACTTCGCATAGTGAGAGCCGGTCGGCATTGGGGTGGGGAGTGACGGACTCGATTCGGGCGACCACGACGCCCGAAAAGTCAGGTCCCGCGGGCGATACGGACTCTACCTCGAGACCCGCCATGGTTAATTTTTCCGCTATTTCCTCCGGGGGAAGAGAACAATCGACGTAATCACGCAACCATTTCAGACTGACCAGCATCGGTAACCGTAACCTTTGTTAGAATTGAGCCAGGAACCGCCGGTCGTTCTCGAAAAACAACCGGATGTCCGATATGCCGAGGGTGAGCATGGCGATTCGTTCTACCCCCAGGCCGAAGGCGAACCCGGAAAATTCTTCGGGATCGTACTGTACGTTGGAATATACCGCCGGGTCCACCATGCCGCATCCAAGAATTTCAATCCACCCGCTATGGCCGCAGACACGACAACCTCGTCCACCGCACATGACGCACTGGATGTCGACTTCGGCGCTTGGTTCGGTGAAGGGGAAAAAACTGGGCCGGAATCTCAGCGGCCGGTCGGCTCCGAACATGTAGTGGAGAAAATATTGCAGCACGCCCTTGAGATCCGCAAACGTGACGTCGCGATCCACCATGAGTCCCTCCACCTGGTGAAACATGGGAGTATGGGAAACGTCGGAATCCGGCCGGTACACCTTGCCCGGAGAAAGAATTCTGACCGGCGGACGTTGCTGCTCCATGGTCCGCACCTGCACGGGCGACGTGTGTGTCCGCAGAACCGTGTCGCCAGCGATATAAAAGGTGTCCTGCATGTCTCGGGCGGGATGATCCTTGGGAATGTTGAGAGCTTCAAAATTATAATAATCCAGCTCCACTTCGGGACCTTCCACCGCGGAAAATCCCAGTTTCGCGAAGATGGAACATATTTCCGCCGTTGTCTGAGTGACGGGATGGAGCGTGCCGAATTGAACGGTCCGGCCGGGAAGCGTTACGTCGAGGGCATCCTGTCGCAGACGCTCGGTCCGGGAGCGGGCTTCCCTCTCCTCCAGAGCGGCGTCGATGGCGCCGGCAATTCGCTCTTTTATCCTGTTTGACAGCTCGCCCAGAAGGGGGCGCTCGTCGGGAGGAACTTCCTTGAGTTTTCGAAGAAGTCCTGTCAGCAGACCTTTCCTGCCCAGGTAACGTGTTCGAATCGCGAGAAACTCATCCTTGTCCGCCGCTTTTCCTATCTCGGAGAGTGCCTCTCTCTCAAGATTTTCAAGGGCCTCTTTCATGTCATGCCTTCGCTTCACCTTTGGCCGTTCTGACAATCTCTTCAAAGGCCGGTGCGTCGTAAACAGCGATGTGGGCAAGGATTTTCCTGTCCAGTGTCAGTCCGTTTTTCCTCATCCCTTCCATGAGCCGGCTGTAGGAAATGCCGTTCATACGGGCGGCCGCGCTGATACGCGCGATCCAGAGTTTCCTGAAATCACGTTTCCTGACTTTCCGGTCGCGATAGGCGAAGGCCATGCCCCGGTTTACCGACTCCGTGGCAATGCGATAGAGCCTGCTCCTCGCGCCGAAATAGCCCTTGGCAAGCTTGAGGATTTTCCGTCTTTTTTTCTTCGAAGCCACGCTTCTTTTTACTCTCGGCATTTCGAATATCTCCTGTTTATAAGACCCGGCACGTTCAGGCCGATCAGAGGTAGGGAATCAACCGTTTGATTCCGCTCTCGTCGCGCTTGTTGAGCGTGGTCGTCTTTCTGAAATTTCTCTTACGTTTCCGGCTCTTCTTGGTGAGAATATGGCTGGCGAAAGCCTTACGCCGCTTGACCTTTCCCGTCCCCGTCAAACCGAATCTCTTTGCCGCTCCTCGGTGAGTTTTCATTTTCGTCATGATGCATCCTTTTTAACGCTGTGACAGGCTCGCACGGGCGGCCTTCAAAAAGAAGCGCCACTCAGGGCCTGCTCGTCCCGTTTCATGGAAGAATACGGAGTTACTGTTTCCGGGGCGACACGATCATAACCATACGCCGCCCTTCCAGTCGCGGTTCCTGGTCGATCACGCCCAAATCGGAGAGCTTTTCGGCGATTCTCCGCAGTGTCGCCCTGGCCAGGTCGGCGTACACGATCTCCCGGCCTCGAAAGAGCACGGTGACCTTCACCTTGTTGCTCTGTTCGAGAAACCGCCGCATATTTTTCATTTTCACCTCAAGATCGTGAGCCTCCGTTTTCGGTCGCAGGCGGACTTCCTTGAGCTGCACCGTTGTCTGGCTCTTTTTCGCCAGGTGGATCTTTTTGCTCTGCTGGTACTTGAACTTTCCATAGTTCATGATCCGGCATACCGGCGGAGAAGCGTTCGGCGCGACCTCGACGAGATCGTAGCCCTCGCTTTCAGCCCGAGCCAAAGCGTCGGTCAGCTTCATAATGCCCAGTTGTTCTCCGTCTCCCCCGATGACCCGGACTTCATCAGCCGTGATCTCGCTGTTAATCCTCGAATTTTTAGCTATGTGTCACCTCCTGGACCTGAAACAGGCACGCTGTTTAACAACCGGCGATCTCCCCTGCGTCAGTTACCGGAATTCTCCCGTCTCTTCGCGGACGAGCGCGATAAAATCATCGACGGTGAGTACGTCAAGTTTGCTTCCGTCACGCCTGCGGGGCGCCAACGTTTTTGATTCAACTTCACGGTCACCGATTACCAGCATGTAGGGGATCTTCTGGAGCTGCCCCTCGCGAATCTTGAATCCCAGCTTCTCATTGCGGAAATCACCTTCGGCTCGCACCCCCGCTTCGATCAACTGCTGAAGAATTTCTTCTCCATAGGGATTATGCCTGTCGGTTACGGTCAGGATCAGTGCCTGAACCGGCGACAGCCACAGGGGGAGTGCGCCAGCGTAATGCTCGATCAACACCCCCATGAACCGCTCGATTGCGCCGAGAATAACCCGGTGCAGCATTACGGGTCGGTGTTTCTCGCCGTCGGGACCAACATAACTCAAGTCAAACCTCTCGGGCAAGGTAAAATCGCATTGAATCGTTGCACATTGCCACTTCCGACCAAGGGCGTCCCTGAGTTTGAAGTCTATCTTGGGTCCGTAAAAGGCGCCGTCTCCCTCATTGACGTCATAATCCATCCCCGTTTCATCAAGGGTCGTCCGAAGCGCCGTTGTCGCCCGTTCCCATTCTTCGTCGGTTCCGATCGAATCGTCCGGCCTGGTGCTCAATTCAACGTCGTACTCAAAGTCGAATATCTTCATGGCATCGTCAATAAAATCGACGATGGCCCGGATTTCATCGTTTAACTGTTCGGGCGTGCAGAGAATGTGGGCGTCGTCCTGGGTGAACTGGCGGGCCCGCAACAGCCCGTGAAGGACGCCTGTTTTCTCATGCCGGTGCACCGTTCCGAGTTCAAAGTACCTGAGCGGAAGATCACGGTAGCTGCGTATCCTGGATTTGTAGATCAGCATGTGGGACAGGCAGTTCATGGGTTTGATGCCGTAGACCTGGTCATCTACCTCGGTGTAATACATGTTTTCGCGGTAGTGATCGAAGTGGCCCGACCGCTTCCAGAGCTCACCCTTGAGAATCTGCGGCCCCATGACGATGCCGTAGCCCCGCTTGAGGTGTTCCTTCCGTTCCCAGTCCTCGATGATCGTTCGCAGCATGGCGCCCCGGGGATGAAAAATAATAAGGCCCGGACCGACTTCGTCGTTGATCTGGAAGAGATCGAGCTCCCGTCCCAGTTTCCGGTGGTCCCGCTTCTTCGCTTCTTCAATAAGCGCCAGGTAACGGTCCAGTTCTTCCTGTGAGGCGAATCCCGTGCCGTATATCCTTTGAAGCCGGGCATTGTGTTCGTCGCCGCGCCAATATGCGCCGGCCACGTTCAGAAGCTTGAAAGCCCGGATCATGCCCGTTGATGGAATGTGTGGACCCCGACAGAGATCAATAAAATCACCCTGGCGGTACAGCGTTACTTCCTTCGTTTCCCCGGCCAGGTCACGCAGCAGCTCCACCTTGTAGGGTTCGCCCCGTTTTTCGAAAAAGGCGATAGCCTCGTCGACGGAAAGAACGCTTCGCTCAAACGGCACGTCTTTCTCGATGATTTCCGCCATTTTCGCCTCGATTTTTTCCAGATCTTCCGGTGTGAAGGCGCCTTCCGAATAATCAAAATCGTAGTAGAACCCGTCTTCAATTGAAGGACCGATAGTGACTTTTACTGAAGGGAACAGATCCTGCACCGCCTGGGCCATCACGTGGGATATGCTGTGACGGAGAATGTCGAGACCCTCGTCGGAATCCAGGGACACGGGTTCCAGCGAGGCGTCTTCCTCAACCGGGCGATCCAGATCAACGGCCCGGCCGTTCAAACGGGCAGCGATCACCGAGTCGAGCGATGATCCGTTCCAGGAAGCGAGTATCTCCCGGGCCGTCACGCCCGAATTCCGGGTTACCGATGATCCATCGGGAAGTTGTATCGTAATATTCTTCATGGCATGGTCGATCCCGCCGACCGATCGTACCGGAATCACGTCCCGCCGGTACCGCGGGGAAAAAGGCAACTCCATCGCAGAAAGGGCATCATCAGTGCCTCCTGGTGATGCCCCCGGGGTTTCCTGTGATTAGAAATGGTAGGCACGCAGGGATTTGAACCCTGGACCCCCACCGCGTCAAGGTGATGCTCTCCCCCTGAGCTACGTGCCTACATGCTTTCACACACTCCGTAAAGCAGCTAACCCCAGTAACAATAATCGTCCGTCCTGTCAAGAATTTTATGCTCCGGTGTGAATAAACGGCGGACTTTCGGCGCATCTTCATGAAGATTTCCGGTTGATATAGCGGATTCCCGTTGCGATGTAATTCAATCCGGAGGCGGCCGTGAAGAGGGCGGCGGCAATGAAAAGCACCGACATCCAGTACGGCTCCCGGATTTCGGGCAGGTTGAGCAGGACAAGAGCCGCCAGGACGACGGCGGCCTGCAGCACCGTGGTGATCTTGCTGACCAAGGCCGGCTTTACTTCAAACGGGACGGACATGAAAAAAAGAATCGCAACGCCGCAGAGAATCACGCAATCCCTGCTGATGACTATGACCGTCAGCCACGCGGGAATCGCGTTCAACGCCGAGAGCGTCACGAAGGAGGATACCAGCAGGGCCTTGTCGGCCATCGGATCGAGATATGACCCCAGTTCCGTTTTCTGTCGGAGGATTCGGGCGAAAAAACCATCCAAAGCATCCGTCACGCCGGCGACAGCGAAAACAACCAACGCGAGTCCGAAGCTGCCCTGTATCAACAGAATGACGATAACCGGCGTCAGTATGATTCTGAAAATGGTCAAGATATTGGGAACGTTCATAAAACGCTACTCTTGATAGCCTGTGGTTCAATGGTTTGAGAGAGCTCGAAACGGGAAACAAGCCGGAGGCCGCGGCGATGAAGCTGCAACGCTAAAAAGGCCAGAGCCACCGTCGGTACCAGGATTCCTTTTCAAGCGGGGCTGGCCGTACCGATTCCGGACCGTCGGGGAATGATGACATCACTTCGTTGAGTATCTCCCGGAGCATGATATCGCAGGATATGTGAGCCTTTTCCTCCGCCCGTCCCCCCGTAATGCCGAAGTGTCGTTCTTTTTCTTTTTTTCCCTCCGACCATATCGTTTC
>JAGYOR010000120.1 GCA_018399535.1 Deltaproteobacteria bacterium
TTCATGTCGCGAAGGAATTCCACCCCGTCCACGAGGCCTTCGCATTTCTGCTCTTCTCCCTCGACGCCCATGGCATTGCCCTTGTGGGCGCCCACGGCAACGAAAACGGCCTTGAACCCTTTCTTCTCAAAGGCCTTCATGTCAAGCTTGTCGATCCTGCTGTTCAGCTTGATTTTCACGCCTGCCCGCTTAATGACGTCCACTTCATGGCTCAGCACTTCGTCGGGAACGCGGTATTCGGGAATCCCAGCCGCGACCATGCCTCCGGCCTGAGGAAGCGCCTCGAATATGGTTACGCCGTATCCCTTGCGGCGAAGTCGGTATGCCGCCGCCAGTCCAGCCGGTCCGGAGCCGATGACAGCAACCTGCTCATTCCTTTCGGGAACCGCTGCCCTGGGAACCGCCACGCCTGTTTCCTGTTCCTGGTCGGCGGCCGCTCTCTTGAGAAGCCGTATGGCAAGCGGCTCATCAAGACCCGCCCTGACACAAGCCTCTTCACAGGGATGGGTGCACGCACGCCCGATGGTTCCCGGCATGACGCATTGACGGCGGATCAACTCGAGTGACTCCGCGAAGCGACCGTTCCTGATCAGTTCAATGTAGCCCGGAATGTCAAGACTCGCGGGGCAGGCGTTAACGCACGGCGCCGTCACGGTAACTTCGTACGAACCGCCGTCGATCGACCGTTCGCCCTTCGCCAGCGCATGGAAATCAGCCTTGAAATATTTAAGGGCGTCGATGACGGGAGTGAACACCGTCTGGCCGAAAGCGCATTTGCTGTTGGCGGCCGCCTGCTTCGCAACGTTATTCATGTCGGCGATAACGGTCTTTGAAGCTTCACCGGCCGCGAGACTGTTTATCATGTCCAGGAGCGTGTCGATTCCCAGCATACAGACCGAACACTCGCCGCAGGATATTTTCCTCGCTTCCTTCAGGTATCGCACGGTAAGCGAGAGTACATCCTGCTTCGAATCCGCCAGTACCAGCCCGTTCCACGCCATGACGGCCGCGGGCGATTCTCCCGTTCGAAACCTGGGAAACAGGGGCTCGACCTTTTTCGCTTTCGACGACGCGCCTTTCCTGTTGTCGATGATTTTTCCATCCCAACTGCTGAATGCAATATTCTTCATGCCTGAATCACCTTATGCGTTTTCTGCCTCGTTAATCCGCGAGCTCCAGTTCATCCCAGGAATGGAGACCGTCCACCCTGTCGACGAGTTTCTTGTATTCAAGGATTACCCTCTTCTGGACAGACTCGATCGTTTCCGGCGTCAGGTGTCTGAACCGGCCCTGTTTTTTTATATACTGCTCGACGGGCCTGAGAGGTTCTGGCCGGTAGGTAAAGCGGTATCTGCCGTTTTCCACTTCGTAGAGCGGGAATACACCCGACTCAACGGCTAGCCGCCCCATCTTGATACACTCCGCCGACGGAATCCGCCATCCGGTCGGGCAAACGCTCATGCAGTGAATAAAGCTGGGACCCTTGAATTCCCGAGCTTTCTTGACCTTGTTCATGAAATCAACCGGATAGCTTGGACAGGCCGTGGCGACGTACGGAACATTATGGGCCACCATGATCTCGGCGACATTTTTCTTCCACTGGTTTTTGCCGATACTGGCTGACCCGGCGGGGTTCGTCGTGGTTGAAGCGCCGAAGGGCGTCGCGCCCGACCGCTGGATGCCCGTATTCATGTACGCTTCGTTGTCGAAACAGACATAGAGCAGGTCGTGCCCGCGTTCCATGGTCCCCGACAGGGCCTGCAGGCCTATATCAAAGGTCCCGCCGTCGCCGCCTATGCAGACGGTTTTCACGTCCCGGTCATCGATCTTGCCCTTCCGCCGAAGAACTTTCAGGGCCGCTTCGACGCCGGCACCGACCGACGCGGAATTGGGAAAGGCCACGTGAATCCAGGGAAGCTCCCAGGCCGTCGTGGGATACATGGTCGAAACAACCTCCATGCACCCCGTCGCGTTGACGATAATCGTGTCCTTGCCAAGGGCCTTGCACATAAGCCGGATGGCCAGTGCCTCGCCGCATCCCTGGCAAGCACGGTGTCCCGGACTGAAGTATTCTTTCTTGTCCGTAAGTTTCGGGGCGTACAAATCAAAATTTTCGACTATATTCATGATCCCCTCACTCCGTATATTTCGTAATCTTCCTTAGGTTTCGTCTTCAGGGCCTTTTGCGCTTTTTCGATTATTTTCACGAAATCTTCGACGCGGACATCCCTGCCGCCCAGGCCGATAATCTCGTTCATGACAAACGGTTTGTCCGGTTCATTGTACAGCGCCGACCGTACTTCCGAAAAAGCGGGGCCGCCCGGTCCGCCGAAGGAAACGGCCCTGTCGAGCACCACCAGCACCTTGACGCCTTTCACGGCCTTTTTTAATTCCTGGAAGGGAAAGGGTCGCCAGAGGCGCAGTTTCAAAAGCCCGACGGGAACGCCCTGCTTCCTCAGCTCGTCCACGGCCACTTCGGCCGTCTCTCCCATGGAACCCATGCTCAAAAACGCGATCTCCGCGCCTTTCATTTTGCATGCCTCAATGGGTTCGTAGGTACGACCGAACTTCTGTTTCCATTCCTTCCAGACATCGAGGATGACTTTCCTGGAATTCTTCAACACCTCGTCTTTTGCTTCCATCGCCTCGTTGAATATGTCAGGCAGTCCCAGGGTACCCATGGAAACCGCCTTGTCGGGATGAAGCGTCGCCAGGGGCTTGAAGGACGGCAGGAATGAGTCCACTTCAGCCTGGTCGGGCATTTCCATGGGCTCAACAACATGGGTAAGCTGAAATCCATCCAGGTTCAGGTTCACCGGCAGCAGGACATCGCGGTGCTCGGCGATCTTGAAGGACTGGATGGCCATGTCGATCACTTCCTGGCCGTTATTGGCAAACATCGATATCCAGCCCGCGTCACGCTGGTACATGACGTCACTCTGGTCGTTCCATATGTTGATCGGCCCCGACAGAGCGCGGTTACCAATGATCATGACAATGGGGAGCCGCATGGCCGAAGCGATGGGTACGATTTCCGTCATGTAGGCCAGGCCCTGTGAACTGGTAGCCGTAAAGGCCCTCGCGCCGGCTCCGGAGGCGCCACAACAGGCGCTCAGCGCCGTGTGCTCCGATTCCACGCAGATGAACTCGGCGTCGAGACGCCCGTCCGCCACGATATCGGAAAGATGCTCCGGGATGTGGGTGTTGGGCGTTATGGGATACGCGGCGATTACCTCGGGACGGCACAATGCGACTGCTTCAGCGGCGGCGAGCGCTATTTCCATTCCTATTCGTTTTGACATCTGCTATCCCTCCTCGACCATGGTTATGGCGCCGGACCAGCATTCATGGGCACAGATTCCACAACCTTTGCAATAATCGAGATCGGCGTGAAAATAGCCTCTTTCGTCCTGGGAAATACAGCCCTCGGGACAGAAAATGTAACAGAGGCCGCAGCGGATGCACTTGCTCTCGTCAAAAATGGGTCGATCCGCCCGCCAGGAACCGGTATGGTATTCCCGTGCACTTCCCGGTCGAAACACCATTAAGCCGGGATTAACGTCCTGCCAGTCTTCCGGCCATTTCTTCTTTTTTTCCATTGGATTTCACCCTTGCGATCGTTTACGCTGCTTTCGAAATTTTCAATTCTTTATATGCTCTCGTCATGGCCTTTACGTTCCGCGGGGCCAGGCGGCCGAACCTGTTTTTCAGAGGGACCTCCGCCGATTCTATTTTCACCAGCTTCGTCGCCCGCATGAGGGCCCCCAGCATGGTGGTGTTCGTGATCGGCACGCCCAGTTCTTCGCGGGCGATATGCGCCGCGTCGACCGTGGCGATGGTTCCCTTGAACCCGGTTTTCTTTCCGATCTCCGCGGGACTCTCGACGGTGTTGACAATGAGAATGCCGTCCGGTTTCAGTCCCTCGACCACGTTGACCGTGCTCATGAGGCTGGGATCGAGTACGACCACCACGTCCGGTTTATAAATACCCGACCTGACCTTGATCCGCTTGTTGTCGACCCGGTTGAAGGCAGCCACCGGCGCTCCCCGCCTTTCGGGACCGAAACTGGGAAACCCCTGGGCGAACTTGCCTTCTTCAATAGCCGTCAGCGCGAACATCTCGACCGATGTCACCGCTCCCTGACCACCCCGTCCGTGCCACCGTATTTCAACCATACAGAAAATCTCCCTGCGTTTTATTAAAGAAGTTCATATAAATAATATAGGCATCCCTGTCAATAAAAGTTTCGAATAAATTTCCCGCGTCCCCTTAACGGGGCGCGTTTACACGAACATAACCGGCAGAAAACCCGTGAATCAGAGACCGCCGCATGCCCGGATTACGGTACGGCCCGATTGACTGTCTCGTACAGGTCCCCGCCCACACAGTCATTGATGACAACGAGCGGAAAATCAACGACGGCAAGTTCCATCATTGCCTCGGGACCGGCGTCTTCGTAAGCGATGATCCGGGCCGCGCGGACGGACCGCGACATGAGCGCCGCCACGCCGCCGGGAGCGCCGAAATACACAGCGCCATGCCGACCAATTGCATCGCGGACCTCGCGGGAACGACTCCCTTTGCCGATCATGGCCCCAAGTCCTCTTTCAAGCAGCATCGGCGTGTAGCGATCCATGCGGCCGCTCGTTGTGGGACCGATAGAACCGATGACGCGGCCCGGCGGAGCCGGCGTCGGAGCGGCATAAAAAAGCACCGCGTTGTCAAGATCAACTGGAAGATCCCGGCCGGCCGTCACCGCCTCGTACATTCTCCTGTGGGCAACGTCCCGGCCCGTAAGGACGGTGCCCGTGAGCAAAACGCGGTCTCCCGCCCGAAGGTTCCGGCGGGTCCGCTCGTCAAGAGGCGTGTGAATAACGACAGGTTGCTTCATTGGTTTCTATCCCGCGAAAAAATCGCCGCCGACGTCCGCAGTCGAAACAAGTTGCGACGCCAGGCGGATATATTTTTTATATAATTGTTTCCCGGTGCCGCGCCACGTGGCATTGAATATTCACCGCCACGGGCAGTGACGCGATGTGGCAGGGAATCATGTCGACGTGAACGGCGAGCGCGGTGGTTATACCGCCGTATCCCTGTGCACCGATACCGAGTTTGTTGATCTCTTCCAGAAGTTCCTGTTCGAGCGCCGCCAGGCGCGGATCCTTTTCGTTGGGATATCCCGGCGAACGCGCAAGGGTTTTTTTCGCCACGATGGCGGCCGCTTCCATGCTGCCCCCGATACCCACGCCCACGATGATCGGCGGGCAGGGATTGGGACCGGCGCGCCGCACCGTTTCCACAACGTACCGCTTGATGCCTTCCACGCCGTCGGAAGGCGTGAGCATCGCCACGGTGCTCATGTTTTCACTGCCGCCGCCCTTGGGCATCACGAGAAGGCGCAGGCGGTCGCCCGGCACGATGTCCACGTGAATGACGGCCGGTGTGTTGTCGCCGGTGTTCGCTCTCGACAGGGGATCACAGACCGATTTTCGAAAATACCCCTCCTCGTAAGCCCGGCGCACGCCCTCGTTGACGGCTTCGAC
>JAGYOR010000121.1 GCA_018399535.1 Deltaproteobacteria bacterium
GCTCGAAAGCGCGCTTGACGGAACATTGGCATTTCTCGACGGCGCTGTTTTCCCTCATACCTGTGACACCATTCAACGCCTGTCGGATATCTGGCGTCTTAATACGCACTTCGATTTCTTCGCCGACGTGGTTCACCCGGTTCGACTCGACGCCGGGTTTGCCCGTGAATACCTCGAAGATATCCTGCAACGGTTCAAACGTGAACTGGAAGCGTGGTCCGGATCGAAAATAGACGACGCGGCCCTGGCACGATCCATCGAAACCTTCAACACCGCCAGAAAAAGGCTCGACGATCTTTACCGCATGCGGTCGCGCGATCCGGGCTGCATATCGGGAAGCCGCGTTTCGTCGATTGTAAAGGCCTCGATGATACTTAACCGGGATGAACTTCCCGGTCGTCTCTCGCGTCTTCTCGAAGAAATCGAGTCGGGACGTTACCGAACCGGCGCAACCGACGACAGAAAACGTCTTCTCGTGGCGGGCAGCCTCTGTGATCATCCCGATTTTTATTCCATGGTGGAAGATTTAGGCGGCGTGGTCGTATGGGATGATCTGTGCACGGGATCGCGTGCTTTCGACGGATTCATCGATCCCACGGGAGATCCCGTGAAGGCGATTGCCCGAAGATATTTCGAACGTCGTCCCTGTCCATCAAAGCACCTGTCCAATACGGCCCGGGGTGAAGCGCTCGCGTCGATGGCCGAAGAACATGGAGTGCAGGGAATAATATTTTTCCTGCTCAAGTTCTGTGATCCCCACGCCTTCGATTATCCCTATCTCAAGGAATACCTCGAGGCAAAAAATATCCCCGTCACGTTGATCGAGGTCGAGGACAGTCTTCCACCGGAGGGCCAGCTCACGACCAGGCTCGAAACCTTTATCTACACGCTCTGAATAATTAAGGAGTCTCTCATGACCGACGACAGAAAAACTCGTGGAATCCAGTCACCACCCATAGCCATGGACGCGAAAATGAAAGAGATCATGACCGGCTACTACATTGAGGCGAAGACGGCCGCGGATTCGGGAAAACAGGTTGCATGGATAACCAGCGGTGGTCCCGTGGAGCCGCTGATCGCTATGGACATTATTCCCGTCTATCCCGAAAACCACGGCGCCATGATCGGGGCATCCAAAATGGGAGGCGCCCTCTGCGAACAGGCAGAGGCGATGGGCTACAGCGGAGACCTCTGTTCATACGCGCGATCCGATATCGCCTCCTCCGTAACAAACGGCGGTCCCATCGGCGGTCTTCCCCGTCCCGACATGCTCGTGGCCTGCAACAACATCTGCGGCACGGTCATGAAGTGGTACGAAGTGCTGGCCCGCTACTTCGACGTTCCGCTGTTTATCTTCGACACTCCCATGTGTCACACCGACTATCATGAGGAATCGAAACGCTACGTCAAACAGCAGGTGCTCGAGTACGTGGCTTTCCTTGAGCAGGTAACAGGAAGAAAACTTGACTACGACCGCATGGACCACGTGGGAAAATTGTCCCTGGAAGGCCAGCGATACTGGCAGGCCGTCCTGGACACGGCAGCCTCAAGACCGTCGCCTCTTACGGCCTTTGACGGTTTTTATCACCTGGCCCTCATCGTCACCCTGCGGGGCACCCAGATCGCCGTCGACTATTACCGTGACTTGCTTGCCGAGATGAAAGACCGCGTTGCCAAGGGGATCGGAGCCGTTCCCAACGAACGCTACCGGCTCCTGTGGGACAATCTTCCCATCTGGTACCGCCTCAAATGGCTGTCGAACACATTCGCCGCCCATGACGCCGCCCTCGTGGCGGACACCTATAATACCGCCTGGTGCAGGTCGTTGCGCTACATCGAGGATGAAAATTTTCTCGATTCCATGGCCGAGGGATACACGCGCATGTACCTCAATATCGGCGTTGATCAGATGGCGGACACCATTATCGAAATGGCGGAAAAATATTCCGTGGATGGCCTGGTCATGCACTCCAATCGAAGCTGCAAGCCCTATTCCTTCGGCCAGTACGACATACAGCGCATGGTCCGGGAACGTCTGGACATCCCCTGCCTTTTGATCGAGTCGCACATGGTCGACGAGCGCAGTTTTTCGGAAGCCCAGACCGAAACGAGAATCGATGCTTTCATGGAACTGATCAGAAATCGGGCCTGACGGGAAGGGGGAAAGTAACCGTGTATACTGCGGGAATTGACATAGGGTCAATCACGACAAAAGCGGCCGTTATCGATGAAAACGGCATCGCGGGAACAAAGATTATTCTCACGGGGTACAATCCATCAGAGGCGGGACGACGGGTCCTGGACGAACTTCTTCGGGAATGCTCGCTCCGGTCGGCCGATTTAGCTGCCGTCGTTGCAACAGGCTACGGTCGCAACAGCGCCGATTTCGGCGGGAAAACGCTGACTGAAATTATCTGCCACGGAGCCGGCGCACATTATCTCAACCCCGACGTGCGGTCTGTCGTCGACGTGGGAGGTCAGGACAGCAAAGCCCTGGTGATTGACGAGCTGGGAAAGACAAAAGATTTCGCCATGAACGACAAGTGCGCCGCCGGTACGGGCCGGTTTCTCGAAGTCATGGCGCGGGCGCTGGAAGTGGACCTTGATGAATTCGGCCCCCTGTCGCTTCGCTCGAATCAGCCTTCGCGGATCAGCAGCATTTGTACCGTTTTCGCCGAGTCTGAAGTGATATCGCTTATCGCAAAAGGGGAGATGCGGGAAGATATTATCGCCGGCATTCATGAATCCGTGGCCGCGCGTGTCGCCACTCTCGCCCACCGGGCCGGTGTTCGCCCTCCTCTCATGATGACCGGCGGCGTCGCCCGGAACGTGGGCGTCGTAAAAGCCCTTGAAAGAAAACTGGAAATGCCTGTCGAGGTATCCCCCCGGGCCCAGGTGAACGGCGCCATCGGCGCCGCCGTGCTGGCGATGGAAGGAGTATCGCGGAAATAGCATCGCCCGCCCCGTCATTCCGTCAGCATGATTATGTTAAAGCATCTCCGGCGTAAAGGCGACAACGTCGTCGATGCACGCGGCTCCCGCGAACAGCATAACGAGTCTGTCCAGGCCCAACGCGATACCCGCGGAATCGGGGAGATGCGGCAACGCGGCAAGAAACCGTTCCGGCTCCCGGTAAACAGTTCCGCCGTCGGCGGCGCGCCGTTGCTGCTCGTTTTCAAAACGCCGTCTCTGCTCAACCTCGTCGTTCAGTTCAGAAAAGGCGTTCGCCAGTTCAATCCCGTCCAGATAAAGCTCGAACCGCTCCGCAACGGATGGATCGTCCCGCTTTGACCGAGCCAGCGAACCCAGGCTCACGGGGTAATCATAGAGAAAAGTGGGCCTGCCGCGTCCCAGGTTCGGTTCTATTTCGAAACCGATAATTTCGTCGAAACGATCCCGCGCAACGGCCTCTTCGGGCGTCAGGGATGTGTAGCGGCGGAATGCTTCTGCGACGGTCAGCCGCTCCCAGGGTTTCTTCAGCGAAATGTGTCGGTCTTCGGCCGTGACAAGAACATTTCCCCGGTCAAGTTTTTCCGCCGTGAACCCTATCAAATCTTCACAGCGTTCCATGAGGTCCAGGTAGCAGACACCTTTTTCATACCACTCGAGCATGGTAAATTCGGGAAGATGAAGTTGTCCCCGCTCGTCTTTTCGAAAACACCTGGCAACCTGGAACAATCGCGGATAACCGGCCGCCAGGAGACGTTTCATGCAGAGTTCCGGTGATGTCTGGAGATACCAGTTTTCAGAGGCCGGCGCTTCGATGTGCGCCTCGGGGGCGATCTCGGGGATTCGAAGCGGCGTTTCCACTTCCAGAAAGTCGCGATCAATGAAAAAAAGGCGAACAGCCTGAATCACGGCGGAGCGGATTCTCAGGGCTTCGCTTTTCCGCGCCAGTCGCCACTGTTCGTCCATCGGGAATGCTAGTCCTTGATACGGGTAACGTATTCCCCCGTCCTGGTGTCGATCCTGATTTTCTCGCCTTCTTCAACGAACGGGGGCGCCTGGAGCTGATATCCCGTTTCCACGACGACGGGCTTGGCGTTACCCGCGGCCGTGTCGCCCTTTACCCACGGGTCCGCCTTGGTAACGGTGAGATCGACGAAGTTCGGCAGGGTAATTCCCAGGGGTTTGTCTCCGAAGAAAAGGATATCCACGTCCACGTTCTCGACCATGAAATCGGCCGCGTTTGCCACCTGCTCCGCCGTCAGGTACACCTGTTCGAACGTTTCATTGTCCATGAAACAATACTTGTTCTCTTCACGATAAAGATACTGCATCTTTTTTTCCTGAAGATCGGCCTCTTCAAAAGAGTCCACGGAGCGGAAGGTCCGCTCGAACTGCGACCCGGTGATCATGTTTTTAAGCTTGCACCGATACAGGGCCTGGCCTTTCCCCGGCTTGACGAATTGGAAATCGGTCACCACGTAAGGTTCTCCGTCGATCTGAATTTTCAGGTTTTTTCTCAGGTCGCTCGCTTCATACATAAACAGTAATTCTCCATCTCTTGTAAGTCGGCCTTTTCACGGACCGCTCCGACACCCGGTCGGCTGGTCCCTTGTAGAGCATTTACATGTCTATGTCAAAATAATAATACAAATTCCATACCTTGTATTGTTTCCGCCGATCTTCGCGAATCCTTTTTCAGAGTTTTCGGTTGACTATCAAGGTTGTTCTGATAGATAAGGAACGCGGCGTTGATCTGCTTCGACAACGATTTGTCGTGACAGGCGGTAATTTTGAAGGAGTCGGCGTAAAATGGACCTAGACAGACTTTTTTATCCTGAAAGTGTAGCTGTTATCGGCGCATCCGCATCTCTCGGGGGCGGGAAGATCCCCTACTTTCACACCATACAGGGCGCCGGATACCGGGGCGCACTGTATCCTGTTAATCCGAAGCACAAGGAAATCAACGGAACGCCCGCTTTTTCTTCCATAGATGAGCTTCCTGATGGAATCGACCTGACAATCGTCGCCGCCCCGGTCGGACAGTCCATTGACATTATTCGGGCCGCCGCGCGCAAAAAATTCAAGTTCGTTCACTTTTTTACTTCCGGATTCGGGGAATCGGGAAACCGGGAACTGGAAGAAGAACTGGTACGGGAAGCACATAAGGGAGGCGTGCGGATCATCGGTCCCAACTGCGTCGGCGTGCACTGCACCGAATCGAAAATAAATTTCGGATACCTTCCCCAGGAACAGTCGCCCGGATCCGTCGCGTTTCTCGGCCAGTCCGGCGGAATCACCGGGAACTTCATGAGCCTCGCGATGACGAGGAAGATATGGCTCAACAAGGTGGTGTCCTACGGAAACCAGATAGACATACGGGTTGAAGACTTTCTTGATTACTTCGCCAACGACGACACTGTCAGACTTATCGCGTGCTATATCGAGGACATCAAGGACACGGAGAAGTTTCTCGCCGCC
>JAGYOR010000122.1 GCA_018399535.1 Deltaproteobacteria bacterium
ACGAGGGCGTTCAGCCGTTGCAACTGTTCCCGGTCATTGAAAACGACGGCGCCGAGTTTTACACGGTCGATCCGGCCCGCTTCATCGAGAACGGTTTCTCCAAATGTGGCCGTTATTTCCCTCCATGCCGGCGTTCCCGGTTCCTGGACCTCGTGGGCGAGATGATCGAAATCGATAAGGCGGGCGCCCTGCCTTACGAAAAGGCCAGCCACCGTGGATTTGCCGGTTCCGATGCCGCCTGTCAAGCCTATACTGAGCATGTGCCGTATCTATCACAGGCGGTTTACGCCGGCAATCACAAAGTTGCAGCTTCTCATGGGTTTCCATGTCTTGACAGTGGCGGAAAAAGCTATTATGTATGTCGCAATTCATTACGGCAGGGAACCATCGGTGATCAACGTCAAAAAATTAAAGAAACGTTTTGGTCCCATCACCGCCGTTGACGGTGTTTCTTTTTCGGCGGCGAAGGGAGATGTGCTGGGCTTTATCGGTCCCAACGGCGCGGGCAAAACCACGACCATGCGGATGATCGCCTGTCTCACGCGTCCCGATGAAGGAACGGCGGAAATCAACGGCTTCGATATTCTGAATGATTCGTTGAAGGTCAGGCGTTCCATCGGTTATCTGCCGGAAAACACCCCGTTGTACGGTGAAATGACCACGCTTTCCTTTCTGAGATTTATCGTTGACATACGGGGTATTGGCGGTGGTGATAAAGAGCGGGAGATCGAGCGCGTCATCGATATATGTTCGCTGGGAGAGGTCGTTCACCAGTCCATCGAAACGCTTTCGAAAGGATATCGAAAGCGGGTGGGACTGGCCCAGACACTGATAGGCGATCCGGCGGTTCTTATTCTCGACGAACCGACGGACGGTCTCGATCCGAACCAGAAACGTGACATACGCTCCCTGATTATGAACATGGCGCAGAACAAGTCCATCATCGTGTCCACCCATATTCTCGAAGAGCTCGAAGCGATCTGTAACCGGGCGATTGTCATCAACCGGGGACGCATTGTCGCCGACGCAACGCCTGAAGAATTCAGGAAAGAGGGAGGCGGCAGAATCGATGAATTTTTCGAAACCGTGACGAGGGGAAGTGAGTAATGCGTACGTCACTGGTCATCATGAAGCGTGAATTGCAGGGGTATTTTTCAACACCCCTGGCCTATGTGTTTCTTTTCGTTTTTCTCTTTTTCGCCAATTTTCTCACATTCCGGAGCCCTTTTTTCGAGGCGCGCCAGGCGGACCTGAGGATTTTCTTCGACGTGCTTCCGGTTCTTTTTATATTCCTGGTTCCTGCAATCGGTATGCGGCTCTGGGCCGAGGAACGCAAGTCCGGAACCATCGAAATGCTTTTCTCGCTGCCCGTCCGGGTCGGAGAGGCGGTACTGGGGAAGTTTCTGGCCGCCTGGATATTTATAGGAGCATCGTTGCTTCTTACCTTCCCCATGATAGTGACGGTGAACTATCTGGGGTCTCCCGACAACGGTGTTATCGCCGCAGGTTACCTGGGGGCCTTTTTTCTGTCCGGATGCTATCTCGCGGTGAGCCTGTTCTGCTCGTCGATCAGCAGCAGCCAGGTGGTGAGTTTTATCCTTTCCGTGATGGTCTGTACTGTCTTTGTTTTCGCCGATTATCCGTCGGTGCTCGTGGTTCTTCAGAAATTCGCGTCGCCGGGAATGATAGAAGCAGTTGAAAACATGAGCTTTGTCGTTCATTTTGAGTCGATCCGGCGGGGCGTCATTGAATTCACAGACATCACGTTTTACGTGATTTTCATCGCGGGCTGGATCTCGGCCGCCTGTGTTGTTCTGCATGGACGGAGGGAAGCGTGATGAACGACAAGAAACGAACGGCGGCGGCCCTCCTGTGTATCGCCGTTATCACATTTTGCGGCATAACAATCTGCGACCATGTGGGCCGGTTTCTCCGCGTCGATCTGACGGAAAACAAGCTCTACACGCTGTCCGACGGCACCAGGAACGTCCTCGAGGAACTGCGCCGTCCCCTGGAAATGAAATTATATTATGCAAGGACGGCGGCGATGAAAGGACCCGAGACGATCCGTGCCTACAATAATTATTTTTTTTACATACGGGATCTGCTGCGGGAATATGAGTCGCTGTCGAAAGGAAAGCTGAAACTGTCGGTCATCGATCCGAGGCCTGATTCTGACGATGAACTGGACGCTGTCAGATACGGGCTTAAGCGTTTCAGTGCCGGCGACGAATCTTTTTTCTTCGGCCTTGCCGTTGTGTCCGAGTACGGGCGTGAAACGACGGTTCCCTTTTTTGCCCCCAACCGGCAACCGCTGGTTGAATACGAGATTTCATCTGCCATTTACAACGCCGCCACCCCGGCGAAGAAGCGAATCGGCATCCTGTCGTCGCTCCCGGTTTTCGGTGGAGGTCTGTCGCCCTACATGGCTGAAATGATGCGAATGCAGGGGCGTGATGTTCCCGAAGAATGGAACATGATAGGGCAATTGAACCGTTTTTACGACGTGGTACCGGTCGAAGACGACGGTGGGAACGTTGAGGACGTTGATCTACTCATGATTGTACATCCCAAGGGACTTTCCGATCGCCTGCTGGCGGCCGTCGATGATCACGTTATGAAAGGCGGCAGGCTTGTTGTGTTCGTGGATCCTTATTGTGTCGTCGATCCCGAGAAGGATCACGCAAAACGAACGTCCGATTTGAACAGGCTGCTTGAAAAATGGGGATGCCGCCTTCAGCCGAACGCATTTGCCGCCGACCGATCGCTCGGCCTGGAGGTCCAGCTGGGACCGAATGAACCGGCGGAGCGGCTCGCCACCTTCATGGAACTCCGGGGGGAATCCTTCAACCGCGACGATGTTGTCACGGCACGCCTTGAAGCGGTGCGCATGCTTTTCGGAGGCGTGCTCGAGTCGACCGATGTTCCGGGTGTTCATTTTGAACCGATTATTGCCACATCCCCGTCGGGGAACGTGGTGAAGGCGTCACCGAAAGACGTGGTTGTTTTTTCTAATCCCGACATGCTGAAGCGGGTTCTCGAAGACGGAGAAGAACCGGTGGTGCTGGGGTGCAAGTTGACGGGAAGATTTAAAAGCGCCTTATCCAAAGCGATGCCGGGAGACGATGCGACTGCGTCTGCGGAAGAGCGGGGACATTCAGATGAAACGTCGCCGGAAACGACGATCGTCGTTTTTGCGGACGTGGACATGTTGAATGATTTCGTGGCATTTCAGGATACATTCTTCGGTGTTGCGCCCCTGGGTGACAACATGAACCTGCTTCTGAACGTCATGGAAAACCTCGGCGGGGCGCAGGCACTGTCCACAGCGAGGACCAAGGAGAAATTCACCCGTCCTTTCGAGGTGTTCGAGCGCATCGAGAAAGAGGCGGAAGCGGCGACAGCGGAAAAGGTGGCGGCCGTCGAGGCCGAAATGGCGAAGTACCAGGAAGAATTGCAGTCGCTCGGCAAGCAGCCCGGTGGGGACGAGGGCGTCGTCATGCAGGGAGACGCGATAGAGAAGAGACGCCACCTGGAAGAACAGCTTCTTATGGCGCAGCGTGAGTTGCGTAAGTTAAACCGCGACAAGCGATTGCGTATTGAATCTCTCACAAGCACAATAAAATTTTACAACACGCTGGCGGCGCCATTCGTCATTCTCCTTGTCGCCCTGGTCGTCTTCTTCGTCCGGCGGTACAAAAAAAACAAATACCTGGGAGTGCACCATGAATGATAGACAACTTGCCGCGCTGGGTGTGGCGGCGCTGATCATGGTAATACTCACGGTTGTCGTTACCCGGGAGGCCCCGGTTACGACGGACGATGTATTTCGAAGGGGAAGTTATCTCGTGCAGGGGCTGGATCCGCAGCGGATTGACGGCATCTACCTGGAACGTGCGGGAGAGTCGCTTCGCCTGGCCCGGTCGGAAGAACGGTTCGTGATTCTCGACAAGGACAGTTATCCGGCGGTTACCAAACGGGTGAATGACGTGTTCATGACCGTTGTAGGCATCCGCTGCGATGAACTCGTGACGGCTGACAGCGGGAACCACGCGACCCTGGGTGTTGACGGCGGCGACAAAAGCACGATCATACGGTTTCTCGATAAAGATGGAGACCCGAAGCTGGGTGTTATAGTCGGGGCGGCGAAGGAAGAAGATCGAAGCATTCGGTCGTACGTGCGCCTGGAGGGAGACGACCGGGTCTATCTTTCGGAGAGGACGGTTCCTTTCGTCAATGTCGATTTCGGCGGATACGTAAGAGAACGTTTTTTCGAAGAAGAGGTGGATCTCTTCACGGAACTCCGGATCGTGAACCCGCGGGGACGCATCGCGATAAAGAGAAAAGACGGCGGTTTTGCCGTTGACGGAGTGTCCGATATTGACGGGAAAGCGGCGGGCGACCTTTTAGACCGGGTTGTCACCATGCGCCTTACCGATATCGCGGGGAAGGACGATGTCGACGACATCACGTTCGAGACGGAGCTGACGCTGCGCCGGCGTGACAAAATTATTCACCGGATAAAGCTGGGATCGCGAAACGGCGCCTGTTTCGCAAAACTGGAGGCGATCGCTGATTTCCCGGGAGGCGAGATTGCTATTTCGCCGGACGAGTCCGACGAATCGCTGCGAAAAAAAGAAGCATTGCTCATTGCAGCAGAAGCGGTGGATACATTCAACGAACAACACCGGGGGTGGATCTACGAAGTGGACGGCGCCTTTGGTGATTTTATTCTGAAAACACCGGCGGAACTGCTGCTGGAGTAATCCGGATTCCGCCGACATGAATCGACACGCGGAACTGTCATGAACGACGGGAAAGAACTGGAAGAAGCGGGGAAATTCGAACTTGATCGATACCTGGGTCCGCCGAAACGTCCTGAAGGCCATGTTTCATTCACGGGCGCCCTGGAAAAGCATCCCCACGATCCTGAAAAAATAGTTCTCATAGTCGACCCGTTCAGCAGCCATCTTCTCTGTTACGAATTCAACAGGGCAGATATCGGCGGCCTCGAGGAATTGCCGAGCATCGCCACGAGCGACGGCGAGGCGGTTCACATGTACAGAATCTGGGTACGCAAGGGATCGATAGGCATACAATCCATTCCCTTCATCGTGGACGATATCGCCGGAAAGTGGAACCGCTAGCGTTCAGCCCGCCTGTCCGGCGACGACAGGAAGGACATCCCTGCCATGGATTCGATACTTTCCGGTATTCGTGTGCTTGACCTCTCGCGCCACATATCCGGGCCCCACGGGGCGTCTCTTCTTGCCGATCTCGGCGCCGAAGTAATCCGCGTCGAACGGCCGGGAGGCGAGGAGGACCGGTACATGGGGCTTCAGGGACCTTCAGGTGACGGGTTCATGTTCCTCAA
>JAGYOR010000123.1 GCA_018399535.1 Deltaproteobacteria bacterium
GCGGCTGGGTGGCGGCACACCGGGGCGGCTCGATCCTGTGGCCCGAAAACACGTTGCCGGCTTTCGAGAAAGCTCTCGATCTGGGCGTCCACATGCTTGAGATGGACGTCCACTTAACGGCGGACGGTGTTCCCGTTGTCATGCACGACGCGACCGTCGACCGGACCACCGACGGGACCGGCCCGGTGGGAACCTTTACCAGCGGGGAATTGCGCCGGCTCGACGCGGGCTATTACTGGGAGAAACCGGACGACCCGGGCGTTACACCGTGGCGGGGGAAGGGGCTTGTCATTCCGAGCCTCGAAGAAGTATTCCGGTCTTTTCCGGGAATACGCATAGTGCTGGAAATCAAGGAGAAAAATCCCGCGCTCGTTTCCGCCGTCGGCAAACTGATTTACGGGTACGGGCGTCACAATCTCACTATAGTGGCTTCTTTTTACACGTCCGTATTGCAATTGTTCAGATCGAAATTTCCCGGCGTCGCCACGTCAGCCGGGCGGAGCGAGGTACTCCGGTTCTGGCTGGCGGGTAATCTGCGACTGGAAAAAATTATTTCACCGCGGTACGAGGCGCTCCAGGTTCCCGAACGTTACCGGGGAATTCGCGTGGTGACGGACGGCTTCATGCGGGCGGCCCTTCGGCGGGGTCTTTCGGTTCATGTATGGACCGTAAACGATCCCCGCGACATGTCCCGCCTCTTTAACATGGGTGTCGACGCCGTCATCACCGACGCGCCCGACAAGGCGCCGCCGCTGGCGGTAAAGCAGTGAAAACGGCGCCGTGACCGCTCGTTTCGTGAAATGGAATGCTCAGGGTTTGTTCTCTTCGCATTCGAGCGTGGTGTTGGTGACGTTCCTGTCTTTTGAGATCCGAATAAGCACCAGAATGAGAAGCAGAAAGACGGTGATAATGCCGGCCATGAAGAAATAAACCGCCGACAGGCTCCAGGCTTGCTGAATCCACCCGGCGAAATACACAGCCGCCGATCCCACGCCGAACGTAAGAATAAATTTGATGCCGTATCCGGTGCTTCGCCACCGGGCCGGAGTGAAGGCGGCGACCAGGCTGTTTTCGATGGGCTGCATGCCCAGCGCAAAGAAAATATAGATTCCCGCGGCGATGATAAGCGGCTGCTGGCCCAGAAGACCCATGAGAATCACGAAGGGAAGGCTGGTCAGGTGAAAGGTGAAATATAAGAGCCGAAGATCATGGCGGTCGGCCAGCCTGCCTCCCAGGAGCTGGCCGAACATGCCCACGGTGAAGATAATCGATGCCAGGAAGGTGGCGGCCATGGTCCTGGCTTCCAGGAAAAGCGAGGCGTGGAGCGAGTTCAGAAAATTCCAGAGAAAGTCGGCTTTCAGTTCCAGGTACGCCGGAAGAACGACCGTGTTCGCCCGGTACGCGAGACCGGAAAGGGTCATGATCACGCACAGCACCAGGAAATATTTCAGCGCATCGTTCCTGCGGGCGCTGTTTTCCGACGGGGCCGGGTCACGGTGCACTGGTGATTCGTTGATGGCCGACTTCGCCAGCACGACGCCCCAGGCCAGCGAAAGCACGCCCATGATCAGGTAAACCGCCTGCCATCCGGCGATCCAGTTTATGAATCCCGCCGCGAAGGGTGCGATGACGAATCCCGCGTTGCCCGCTACGCCGTTGATTCCCAACGCCATGCCCCGCTTCCTGACACATCCCGATATAAGACCCATGCCCGCCGGGTGATATATACTGGCGAAAAGGCCGATCAGGGCGAGCGACAGGGTCATTGAACGGGCTGTCGAGGCGAATGCCGTTATGATGGACGCGACGCCGATTCCCACGAAAAAGACCACCAGGCTTTTCCTGTTTCCGAGTCTATCGGCAACGAAACCGGCGGGAAGCGCCGCGATACCGTAGAGAAGGTACATGAAAAATCCCAGTTTCAACACGTCCGGCAGGTCCATCCCGAGGGATAGTGTCAGCGGAATTGCCAGTGCCGGAAAGGCGATTTCGAAGAAATGGGTTAAAAAATGGGCCACGCCCGTGTGAAGCACGATTTTCGATTCGTTATTCATGAGTCTTCGCTTCCAGGTTGTTCTGATAGCTGAATTCGGCGAACACGTTTATTCGTTGCAAACGGTACCGCTCGGGCAGCGGTTCAAAGGGCGCCGCCCGCCGGACGGTCTCCAGCGACATGCCGTCCAGGGTTTGGTTTCCCGATGAGCGGATCACCCGGAGGTTTTCACATTGTCCCCCGGACATGATAGAAAATCCGATCACCGTCGTGCGGGACGATCTTCCGGGAGATGTTTTGCCCGCGTACGGCCAGTGCAGGTCGATGCGTTCCCGCAACCGGAGCAGGTATGCGCGGTATTCCCCGTCGTCTTCGAGGCCGATTTCCCCGTCCGGAACGCGGGTTTCCCCGCCTTGCGAGGATACGGTCGACAAGGGTCCCGACGCTGTGTTATGTTCCGTTTCACGGATATGTTGCGCCGCCGGGTTACCCGGCGCATCCGCAAGATGGACGGTTATAACGTCGGAGAGTTCGGCTTTGCCTGATTTTCCCGCAGGGAACGACCCGGCGAGCCCAAGAATGAGCCCGTGACCGGCAAGCGACAGAACAACGGCAAGTATATACGTTTTCCTGTTTAAACCCATGTCGGCGCGATCCAGAACCGGATCATAACGGAAGACCGTTTCCATGGCAAGGTGATTTCCGTCGGAATCCGGCGGGTTCCTGTGCGGCTGACGAACAACGGAGAAAAGGTGAACCGGGATGGATGAAGACGACCGTTTCATGACGATGGCCCTGGAGGAAGCCCGGGAGGCCCTCGATCATGGCGAAGTTCCCGTCGGAGCCGTAATCGTCCGCGACGGGACTGTGCTCGCCAGGGGGAGGAACAGTTCCATCGAGCTCAATGATCCCACGGCGCATGCCGAAATCTGCGCCATCCGCCGGGCGGCCGAGAAAGAAAATAATTACCGGTTGCCGGGAACGACGCTCTACGTTACCGTTGAACCGTGCGTTATGTGCGCCGGGGCAATCGTGCAGGCCCGGATCAGCCGCGTCGTCTACGGCGCTACGGATCCGAAAGGCGGCGCCGTAGACTCGCTCTACCGGTTCTTTGACGATAGAAAGCTCAACCACGTCGCCGACACGCGAAGTGGTGTCCTTGAACGTGAATGCGGAGAAATTATGAGTGGATTTTTCCGTCGGAAAAGAGTATGAAACGTGGTTCGTTCGTGTGCGGAGAGGTACCGAAGTGGTCGTAACGGGGTCGACTCGAAATCGACTTGGGGGCCAAAAGCCCTCACGGGGGTTCGAATCCCTCCCTCTCCGCCATTATTTTATTATTTTTTTATTTGTGCTGTCCCGCCGGCAATTGAAACAGGCCGTCCGGCGGGCGCGTAAGCATCATGGAGAGATGTCCGAGCGGCTGAAGGAGCACGACTGGAAATCGTGTGTATGCCCACAAAGGTGTACCGGGGGTTCGAATCCCCCTCTCTCCGCCATTTTTTCCATTTGGCAATGATGGCCGGGTCCCGGGGAACGACGGATCGTAAACCCCGTCAGATCCGGAAGGAAGCAGCGGTAGCGTTTCCGGCGTTTGCTCCGGGGTCGCCCGGCCGTCAGTGCATAAGATTACAGGAGCCGTTTTTCCATGGAATACGTCGTTCTGGCCCGTTCCTGCCGACCGCAGAAATTCGGCGAAGTGGTCGGCCAGGATCACGTGGTGACAACGCTGAGGAACGCTATTCGAATGAACCGGGCGGCCCACGCGTATCTCTTCAGCGGTCCCCGCGGCACCGGCAAAACGACGGTTGCCAGGATCATGGCGAAGGCTCTCAACTGCAGCGAACGGGACACGGAAGAACCCTGCGATCAGTGTGGCAGTTGCCGTGAAATCCGGGACGGCGTTTCCATCGATGTACGGGAAATCGACGGCGCTTCGAATCGCGGCATAGACGAAATTCGCGAACTGAAAGAAAATATAAGGTTTGCCCCGGTTTCATCCCGTTACAAAATCTACATTATCGACGAAGTGCACATGCTGACGAAGGAGGCATTCAACGCGCTTCTGAAGACGCTTGAAGAACCCCCGCCTCACGTGATTTTCATGTTCGCCACGACGGAAATTCACCGGGTTCCGCCGACTATCCTGTCCCGGTGCCAGCACTTCGATTTCAAACGCATATCCATCCGCCAGATTACTGAAAATCTCGCGGCCATCGCCGAAAAGCTGAATATTTCCATCAGCCCCCGGGGGCTCGCGCTGATCGCCCAGGCAGGCGCGGGAAGCCTTCGCGACGCCCAGAGTCTCTTCGACCAGGTGATTTCCTATGCCGGTGAAACGATCGAAGACGGCGACATTGAAGCCGTCCTCGGCATTACCGATCGCGGATACGTCTCGGACCTGTTGCAGGCCGTGCTGGACGGCAGGGCCGGCGCATGCCTGGAAATCGTAAACGATATGTACTACGCGGGAGAAGACATCCGGCGTTTTTACCAGACGTTTACCCGCGTCCTGATGGGTCTCCTGACGGCATGTGTTTCGAAGAATGACGAGCTCCTGGAGGAATTCACCGAAGATGAACGACGGGAACTGCGTCGCCGGGCTGAAACGGTTCCGGTCGAGGCGGTTGAGCGTCTGCTCGGAATGCTCCTGGCGGGAGACGAGGACATGCGAAAAGCGTCCGATTCCCGGCTGCAATTCGAGTACCTGCTCGTGAAAATGGCTACACTGGAGCCGATTATTCCCGTCGATGAAATGATCAATCGCCTCGAAGCCCTTGAAACCCGCCTGCGTTCAGGGGGGAGCCGGGGTCGAACACCGTCCGCCGGTCCGGCAACGCCGGGTAAAATACCGGGACCGGAGGAACCGCCTCCGCCGGTAGAGGAACCGGTTGAGCAGGAAGACGTCACCGGAGAGGATCAGCTGTGGAAACTCTTTCGGAAACGGTTGAAGCAGGAGAACCCCATTCTTTTTTCCAAGATGTCGGAAGGTATTTTACTTGCGGCCGGGGAAGGAATTATAAAAATCGGGTTTCCTCGAGGGTTCGTCTTTCTGGACAACCTGCGGGAACCGGCAGCGCTGGAGCTTATGAGCCGCGTGGCGTCGGAATGCGCGGGAAGCGAGGTCAGGGTTCGGATAGAAGAAATGAACGGCCGAAACAAGGGAAACGGGGTGAACGGCAATGCCGACGGAAAGCGTCCGCTTGAAGAAATCAAGAGTGAGGCCCTGCGGCATCCCATGGTTCAGAAGGTGCTTGACACCTTCGAAGGGGCGGAAGTACGGGATGTGAGAATCAAGGAAGAACGTTCGCGTTCGTAAGGAGGTGGAGGGTGTCCCAGAATTTTGGAAAACTGATGAAACA
>JAGYOR010000124.1 GCA_018399535.1 Deltaproteobacteria bacterium
CCCGATCTCGGACCGGGCGATTTCAAAAAGAATCGCCGCTGCGTCCATGGCGAGGGCGGCCCTGAAAACCGCCTGGGCGCTGTGAAAGGCAATTCCCCTGAGATTGATCGCCGGAACGGTGAACCCGGAA
The DNA here is from genome assembly GCA_018399535.1 of Deltaproteobacteria bacterium. Taxonomy (GTDB): domain Bacteria; phylum Desulfobacterota; class Syntrophia; order Syntrophales; family UBA2210; genus MLS-D. Next base: position 131 of record JAGYOR010000124.1, read on the forward strand.
ACGCTTTCCTTCCCCATGGCTTCGTAGAGCGGCTGTATGGATGCAGGCATGATTCCAAGCGCAGCTCCGGCCCGCCGTATAATCCACGTCGCCGCTTCTCTCACCTTTTCGTCGGGGCTGAGCGCCATGGAATAAGCGAGATCATCCACCAGTTCTTCTCTCAACCGGGATTCGTCCAGTACGATCAACCGGTTACCCGCAAGATCCACTATTTCTTCGATGCTTTTACGCAAATCATCAATCGTTGAAAATATCATGGGTTCCTCCTTTCTTACTCGGTCCCTGCAGCCAGAAATTCCCGGGCCTTTTCGATTTCGAAACGACTCCCGATGTAGACGGGATTTCGCTGGTCAAGACTATCCGCCGGAATATCAAGGATATCCCGCAGTCCGTCCGTCGCCTTGCCCCCGGCCTGTTCAATGAGAAACGCCATGGGTTGCAATTCGAAATTGAGCCGCAGCTTCCCCCGGGGATTGTTCTTCAGCGCCGGATAGGTAAAAACACCGCCCCGTTTGATCAATATCTGGTTGATATCGGGAACGAATCCCCCGCTGTAGCGGAGCTTGTATCCTTCACGTTCAAGGAATTCTATGTAGCGGGTGTGTGCTTCCGTCCAGTCCCTGCGAAGGCCGCCGAGGCTGTAAATGGATCCCCGTTCTTTCAGGATGATGTTTTCTTCGGAGAGCACGTATTCACCCTCACGGTTCAGAACGAATTCGTGTGTTCCTTTTCCGGCCGAATAAACAAACGTTATGAGCGGGCCATAGGTTATGTAAAGGGCCGCCACCATGGTATCTCTTCCCTTGGCCGGCACGTGGTTTCGGTGAATGCCGATGATTGTTCCTATGGCGAGATTTGTGTCCACCAGCGATGATCCGTCAAGAGGGTCCGCCGTGACGAAATATTTTTCATCGCCCTGGCCCACTTTTATTGTTTCTGCAAGCTCCTCCGAGGCGTATTCCCGCACGAATCCCGAATGTTCAAGCTGGATTCTTAAAATCGTATCGGAACTGCGGTCAAGGGCAAGCTGTTCTTCGTTATAAATGTTTTTCAGGCCGGCAAGCTTCCTGTTCGATTCGTGTATCTTGGCCGAAATATATTTGCCTGTCACGGCGATTTGCCAGATGAGCCGCCTGAGATCAACTTCGATTCCCGCCCTCCACATGTGGCGACGGAGGTCGATGAAATGTTTTGTGGCATCGGAGATATTGTCTGCGGACATAATCATTCACGCTCCTCTCTCCTCCTTCCGGGGACCACGCGGTCGCTTCAACCCGGAAGTGGAAACAAACTTTACAGGAGTTGCCGAAAAGTGTCAAGGTGATACGGGAGGGAATGCACGGTGCAAGCGGATTTCCAAGGATGAAAGGAGGAGCGGTTCCGGGTTGTCAGCAGGTGGTCGCGGGCCGTTTTGAGCAATGGCATGAACAGTGGCTGCCCGGCGTTCAGGTATCAACCGCCCGCCTGCTTGTAAAAAAGCGGCGATCTTTCATCGCGTGCTGCATGTCATTATTTTCCAGTTGAGTAAATTCAAGGAGTTGCCGCGTCCGTGGCGTCGGAGCCGGATATTTCTTTGACATAATGTCTTTCGTTGTCCTATAAATCTCGTGCCGGACCAAAATATGTCGATTGGAGTGCTTGCCATGAAAAAAAGAGTTTTCGTTGTCGGAAGCGGCAGTATTGGTACGGGCGTCATCAGGATGCTACTCGAAATAAAAGACAAATATGACCTGGAAATATTTTTTACGAAGAAGAATCCGATTCCTGATTGCGCCCCCCATGTGAACGCCCTCGTCAACAAGGGCGCCTGTTTTACGCCTTATCAGGAAAGCAGGGGAAAGTTCAGAGACTTGGGCATCGACACCACGGATACACTCGAGGAATTGTTGCCGAACGTAAATGTTATAATCGACTGTACCGAGAAGGGTGTCGGGTTGGCAATGAAACGTAATTTCTACGATGCGTTGCCTAAAAGCATAGGAATCCTGGGTCAGGGAAGCGAGGACGGCTTCGGCGTTCCCTATGTCTATTATCTGGCTGACGATTACCTCAAGTTAAAAAGACAGGAAGGACAGAACTTCGTACAGGTAAAGAGCTGCAACACGACGGCGATCAGCGCCCTCATCTATTCCATATGTTTGAAGAATAACCTGGTTGACCCCGGGGATTTTCTGAATGGCAGAATAAGTCTCCTGAGAAGGGACGCCGATGTGGGCCAGAAAAAAGGCGCCATACGGGCCCCGAAAATCAGCAAGCAGAACCCGGAAGATCAGCCTTTCGGTACCCACCAGGCGAAAGATGCGTACAATCTTTTTAAAGAAGTCATGTCGATTGACTTGGATATAAGGTCGAAAGCCCTGAAGCTCAATTCGCCATTCATGCACGTGGTGGATTTCAATTTTGCCTTTGCCAGCAAGGTCGTTTATGAGGACATTCTTTATCATCTCGGCGTGTATCCCCTGGTTGCACTGACCGATAAGGAATCGACCGACGAAATTTTCGGCTTCGGTCGTGACAACGGCTTTATCGGCCACTTGTTCAACCAGGTGATCGTGCCGTCCGTGGGCATCGAGGTTTACGGAAACGAGTTGAGCGGCTGGGCGTTTACGCCGCAGGATGGAAACTCGATTCTTTCATCCGTCGCGGCGGCCCTGAGTTTCATTTATCCGGATGACTATCTCGAAATAATGAAACATTTCCTGAGACCGCCTTACATATTCACGACGGTTTGATCATCGCTCGGTACTGATGCCCCGCTTAACGGGGGCAGGTGAGATCTTAAACGAACGACGGGGACATGGCCCAGAGGCCGTGTCCCCGTCGTTACTACAGGTATGTCGACAAGAGTGGTGCCGAAGCCGGGACTTGAACCCGGACGGGCGTAACCCACTACCCCCTCAAGATAGCGTGTCTACCATATTCCACCACTTCGGCGTGCCGGGAAACCTAAAGTCTTTCCCTTTTTTTGTCAATATAAAAAATCTCCGTTATTATCAGTCGGCCGTTGAAGCAGGCATTTCTTCAGACTGTTCGGCGCCGTCGTCCGGAAGAGCGGCGGGCTGCGCGTTTTCGCCGACGTCGATGCTTCGTTCAGCCGCCGGTGGGGAGCTCGTCCCCCGCATAACGGATTCATTTTTATGGACCGCGAAATATGCGAGCCACAGAGATGTCAGCATGAATACAACCGCCACCACCGTGGTCGCTTTACCCAGAAATGTTCCTGGTCCGCTGCTGCCGAAAATCGTCTGGCTTGATCCGCCGAAGGCGGCGCCCATGTTGGCGCCTTTCCCTGACTGCAACAGCACGATAAGAATCATGGCAAGGCAGATAAAAACATGTAGCAAAACGATAATGGTATGCAAGGTTTCACTCCCCTTCCGGTAAGACGCTCGCGCGGAACCGGATTATGTTCAAAAATGACTCAAGCTTGAGGCTGGCGCCTCCCACGAGCACACCGTCTATGTTGTCCTGGTTCATCAGGGACTCGATGGTCTGCTCGTTGACGCTTCCTCCGTAAATAACGGGAACGGTCGGTGTCCCGCCCTTGTCCGAAATCTCCTGCACAGTTTCTTTAATAACCCGGTGAACTTCCTCCGCCTGCTCCGGCGTGGCCGTCCGCCCGGTCCCGATGGCCCAGACGGGTTCATAGGCGATAATCAGGGAGTCTATATCACCGGCTGAAATATTTATCAATCCTTCCGTGATCTGTTGCCTGATCAGCGAAATAGTTTCATCTGCTTCCCGTTCCTGCAGTGTTTCCCCTATACAGAAGATCGGCTTGAGTCCCTCTTTAAAGGCGAGAACGAGTTTCTTGTTGATCTGTTCGTTGGTTTCACCGAAAAGGTGGCGCCGCTCCGAATGGCCGATAATAACGTATGTGCAACCGGCGTCGGTAATCATGCCCGCTGACACCTCGCCGGTGAAGGCACCCGATTCAGCGTAAGACATGTTTTGGGCGGCAAGCCCGATCGACGATCCGCTCAGGGCGTCCGCAGCCGGCCGAAGGGCCGTGAAGGGGGGTGCCACGATAACGCGTCTGTCGCTGAAGGTTGCTTCTTCTTTTTTCAGGCCGCTGATGAAATCAACCGCCTCGGATACAGTTTTGTGCATTTTCCAGTTTGCCGCTATTATCGGCGTGTGCATGGTGCCCCTCCCATTCGTTCATTTTTCAACCGTTCAACATCGGACAGTGTCTTTCCCGGAAGCCCGGACCGGTTTCCTGTCCGTAAAGTGCTTCCTTGACGCACCGTCATCTACTACCGCTGACGATGGTGTTAGTCAACAGCAATTTCCCGTTTTTTCGATTCTGTACGCGCTGTTCCGTGTATACGGCGATCTTGACAAAAACCATAATTATTTATAATAGTAACAGTCGAAGATAATATGGATTTGTTCTTCTCAACCGGACATCAAAACCCGTCCAGGGGAAGTGGAACATGCGGGGGATCAGCTGATGAAAGACACCATTCGAAAGGCGCTTCTCGCGGGGACTTGGTATCACGCGTCGCCCGGCGAATTGAAACGACAGATCGAAACCTTCACGGTGGAAGCGCCGTCTTTTGAAGAAGAACATGAAAAGACGCTGCTTGCCGTCGTGACTCCCCACGCGGGGATTGATTATTCGGGGCGCGTCGCGGCATGTGCCTGGAAGGTTGCCGCGGGAAGATCATACGACGCGGTGATCGTCATCGGTCCCAGCCACCGCGTGCGTTTCAAGGGCGCGGCCGTATACGGTGGATCGGGGTACGAATCGCCGCTGGGTGTATTACCCGTCGATCAGGAACTGGCCGGTCGGCTGGTCGGGTCCGGTCACGGAGTAATCGAAGGTGACGATGAAGGAGTCCCGGAAAACGCCATAGAGCTCCAGGTGCCGTTTATTCAGATGATGTTGCCCGGGGTGCCTTTTGTGCCCGTAACAATGGGGACGCAGGACAGGAAAACCTGTGATGGCCTTGCGGCGGCGATTATAGATTCTATCGGCGATCGGCGGGTACTGATCGCGGCAAGTTCAGATCTCTCACACTATCTTGGCTACGAGGAAGCGGTGAAAACTGATTCTGATACGCTGGCTTACCTGAAACGGAGAGACATTGAAGGATTTCACTTGTCCGTCGAGAGAG
>JAGYOR010000125.1 GCA_018399535.1 Deltaproteobacteria bacterium
GATCAACCCCGTGCCGCCTCCCACGAGCGCGATGGGGCGGTGTCCCGCACTCTGCATATGAACCAGGGCCATGATCGGTACCAGGCTTCCGATGTGAAGGCTTGCTGCCGTGGGATCGAACCCGATATAGCAGGTCACGCTCTCGCGCCCGAGCAGTTCCCTGATGAAGGCTTCGTCTGAAGCCTGTTCTATAAATCCGCGCTGTTCCAATGTATCGTATATGTTCATGCTCTTCCTTTATTCATCGTTCTCCGGAAAATTCCTTGTCCACCCTTACTCAAGTGCTTCGTTGATCCTTATTATTGAAGAGCTCCGGCCGCTCCGCTCGTCTACTTCCACGACGGCTCCCTGAAGCCGTATATTCCCCTTTGCCACGTCGAACTTATTGGGAAGACCCGTGAGAAAACGTTCCAGGGCGGCTTCTTTTCGAACTCCCAGAACGGAGTCGAAGGCGCCCGTCATCCCAGCGTCGGTGAGATAGGCTGTTCCTCCCGGCAGAATCCGCTCGTCAGCGGTCTGCACATGCGTGTGGGTACCGATAACGGCGCTGACTCTCCCGTCAAGATACCATCCGAGTGCCTGCTTCTCCGATGTCGCTTCGGCGTGTATATCTACAATGATGACGGGGACGGACCGCGGAAGCCCGTCGATTTCACGCAGAGCACCCTTGAAGGGACAGTCGAGAGACTGCATGAAGACACGTCCTTGCAGGTTGATCACGGCCAGGGACGCATTCGACTCGTGCCCGTCTGCCACCACGCTTCCGCGGCCAGGCGTTCCTTCAGGATAGTTGGCCGGTCTCAAGAGCAGGGGATAATCATCAATGAATTCAAGAACATCCTTCTTGTCCCATATGTGGTTGCCCGAGGTGAGTACATCAATGGAACTCTGCAACAGTTCGTCGACAACGTCCCGGGTGACGCCGAAACCGCCGGCCGCGTTCTCACAGTTGGCGATCACCACGTCGATCCCGTGGCGTACCCGCAACCCCGGCAGCAGTTGCTTCACCGCCCGTCTTCCCGGTTTGCCGACAATATCTCCGATGAACAGCAACTTCATGATCGCCCGCGCTTATTTCGCATAGTCCGACACCCTCATTTCCCGAATAACGGTTACCTTGATCTGTCCCGGATAGGTCAGCTCGGACTCGATCTTATTTATTATGTCCCTGCAAAGCATGACGGCGTCGTTGTCGCTGGTATGTTCGTTCTCCACGAGAATACGGATTTCTCGGCCCGCCTGGATGGCAAAACACTTGTCCACGCCGTTAAAGGAATTGGCGATCCGCTCAAGGTCGGTCAGGCGTTTCACGTACGTTTCCAACATTTCCTTCCGCGCGCCGGGACGCGCCGCGGAAAGCGTGTCCGCCGCCTGAACGAGCACGCCAAGCACCGTGTTGTTTCTACCGTCGTCATGGTGTGCCGCGATTGCCTGAACCACTCTGTCGGACTCGCCGTATTTCTTGGCGTATTCCGCCCCGATGGCCGCGTGGGTTCCCTCGATTTCATGATCGAGGGCCTTTCCGATATCGTGGAGCAGCCCCGCACGCTTGGCTTCCTTGACGTTTGCCCCCACCTCCGCCGCCATCATGCCGGTCAGGTGGGCGACCTCAATGGAATGCTCAAGAACGTTCTGTGAAAAGCTCGTCCGGTATTTCAGCCTTCCCAGCAGATTGAGCAGCTCGGGATGAATATCGTGAATGCCGATATCGAAGGCAACCCGTTCGCCCGTTTCCCTTATAACCGTGTCAATCTCGGCCCTTACCTTATTCACCACGTCTTCGATTCTTCCCGGATGAATACGGCCGTCGCTGATGAGACGTTCCAGAGACCTTTTCGCCACTTCCCGCCGCACGGGATCAAAACTGGAGAGAACGACCGCTTCGGGCGTGTCGTCGATAATAAGGTCCGTACCCGTGGCCGCTTCGATGGCCCGGATGTTGCGGCCCTCGCGCCCGATGATCCTGCCCTTCATCTCATCCGAAGGAAGGTTAACCACCGATACGGTGTTTTCAGTAACATAATCAGAGGCGTAACGTTGCACGGCGTAGGCAAGAATCTCGTGGGCCCGTTTTTCCGCTTCCCTGCGGGCCTCCTCCTCGATTTTTCTGATTGTCGACGCCGCCTCGCCCCGGGCCTCGGTAATCATGGAAGCGACGAGCTGCTGGCGCGCCTCCTCCATCGAAAGGCCCGCCACCTTTTCGAGCTGTTGCTGTCTCTCGCTCACGAGAATTTCCGCCTGGCGGTTCTTCTCGGCAAGCTGTGTTTCCCTGGCAATCAGGGATTTTTCGCGGGTCTCGATGGAATTTTCCTTCTGCACCAGAACATCCAGGCGCTTATCCAGCGTTTCTTCCTTCTGCTGAAGCCGTGCATCAATTCTCTCGTATTCCGTTTTCTTCCGACGCGATTCCTCTTCAAGTTCGTTCTTGGCCTTGAGCAGGTAATCCTTTGCCTGCAGGATGGCCTCTTTCCTGATGGTTTCCGTTTCTTTTTTCGCTTCCTCGACGATCCGTGCCGAGAGACTTTCCGATGATTCCAGGAGTTTCCTGGAAACCCGTATCCTCAGCAGGTATCCCCCCCCCACTCCTGCGGCAATCGCTATCACTACGATTACCGAAAGTAATCCGTAACCGATCAATGTTCATACCTCCCTGTCGCAGTTCCGCTTTACGAAACATTTCTGTCGCAGCGTTAAACCATTTACGGGGACACAAAGAAGGAAAGCAATGTAAGGAAAGACTTGCCGGGGCAGGGCTGGAACCGGAAGAGATCAGGAGTACCGGGACCGAAAAACGCCCCCGATACTCTGCCGATCTTTTTAATCCCCCGCCGATGCCGTGTTAACTCTCTTTTTGAACCGTATACTAAGGTGGACACCCTGTTTTCCGCTTAAGGCTATCTTCCGTCCGTTCCGCGAGGAACGGGGAAGACCTGCTCACCACGGAAAAAGAAGGGCTTCCTTGCATATGGCTGTTGGATCAAAAAAAAACAGTCAATCACGTACATCGCAGGGGATTTCACCATCACGTATTTCCTCTTGTACTTATATAATCTATCAATCTTGCCGCCCGGCTCTCCATCTGGCCCATGTCTTCTTCCCGCTGTTTCCGTACTTCAAACAGCTCGTCAGCTATATTCAAAGCGACCAATATGGCGATGCCCAAATCCGTACCGTCCTTTACAGCCTTCCTTGTTTCTCGTGCCCGATCGTTGACAAAATCGACAACTCGTTCGACATAGGCGTCTTCCTTATCGCTGAGGATCGAAAAATCCTGATCCATCACCCGTATGTCGAAACGTTTTTTCAAACACCGTCCCCTTTGGTTTATGACGGAAGCTCCAGCGCATCGAGCTTTTCAAGAAGGGATTCGACCTTTACTCGAACCGCGTCCTTGTCTTCCTGCAAAGCACGAATTGTCGCGTTCGCTTCCCTGAGTTCCCGATCTTTCGCCAGTATTACCTCGTCCTGTTCAGCCAGTTGCTCTTTCAGTTCGACGCACCGGTCGACCACTTGTTTTATTTTCGCCTCGAGCTGATCAAATTTTTCCGACTCCACTATTCAGACACCTTTCCCGTCTCTCTATGAATAAAATCCAACCTTTTTAAAACGTAACGTGATTATTACTATTAACAGGTCCGCCGGAAAAGTCAAGGCGAATTCTACCCGAAGAGGCCTTGCCGAAATGGCAAAGAATCAATCAAATACAGATAGTTAGACAGGTCACACCTGACCGTCGGTCGACATCGTAGCCTCCGTCGATTGAAGAAACCGGTGCAGTGATTCCAGGACGGTTTCCCCGCTTCTCTCCCGGAGGACGGCCTTTCTGAACCGGGCGCCGCCGGGCAGGCCTTTCGTATACCAGAGCATGTGTTTTCTGAAAATGAACATGCCCCGGCTCTCCCCATAAAGGACGAGGGCAAGCTCCATGTGGCGCCTGATCGTCTCCTCCCGCTCCGCCGGTGAAGGAGCACCCGCTGAAAGTTCCGACTCTTCTTCCCGCAAGGCATCCCTGAAAATCCAGGGATTTCCAAGACTTCCCCTGGCCACCATCACGGCGTCGCAACCGGTGACTTCCTTGAGCCGGCGAATGTCGCCGGCCGTCCATATGTCGCCGCTTCCAATAACCGGAATGGAAAGAGCGTTTTTGACCTGCGCCGTGAGACGCCAGTCCGCGCCTCCCCTGAATCCCTTGACCGCCGTCCGGGGATGAACGGTCACCGCGTCCACACCGCAGTCCTGGATCATACGAGAGATTTCAACGACATTGACCGACGTCTCGCTCCAGCCGGACCTGAGTTTTACCGTGAGAGGACACGTTACCGCACGGCGCACCGCCGATGCGACGGCCACTGCCCGTGCCGGGTCCTTCATGAGAGCGGCGCCGGCGCCGTTTCGTACAACCTTTTTGACGGGGCACCCCATGTTGATGTCCACAAGATCGGCGCCGTGCTCCACCGCGATGACAGCCGCCTCTGCCAGCGCCTCCGGTTTGGCCCCGAAAAGCTGAGCACCCAGGGGTTTGTCGCCGGGCGGCGATGCAAGATATTCAAAGGACCGGCCGGTTCCACGAACGAGACCTTCGGCGCTGATCATCTCGCTATAGCAGAGCGAGGCGCCGAAACTCCGCGCCATCATCCTGAATGCGGAATCGCTGATGCCGGCCATGGGCGCCAGGAAAAGGCCGTTGGATAATGAAAGGCTGCCGATATTCATAGATATACCCACACCAGGCCTCCCTGTCCGGGCGACCCCGCCGGATCGTCATTTTCCCCGGCGGCGACGGCATTAGCGCACAAAAAACAACGCTCTGTCAAGGCGTAACAGTTTCCTTTACTCCAATGTTTCACTGCCGCTGTTTATTATTATAAGGAAGGATGAACTCCCAAAATCCGCGATTGCTTTTCTGTAGAGCAAGGTATCGAGGCATCAGCATGAAAAGTCGAAGAATATAAAAAAGATGGTTCAGGCGTCCGGCCTGTAACGAGGCTTCACCCTCTGAAGGGGGCACACGGGGCCGAACGGTGTGATCAACAACCGGTCATCCTGAACCATTCGGTATGGTCGACAACCGGTCATCCCGGACCATTCGGTATGGTCGGCAACCGGTCATCCTGAGCCCCGTCGAAGGATAGACCGGGCAAACAAAAGTCGGGCAATACGCAGTACCCTCCTCCGGGCCCTTCCCCCGGGGGGA